>NZ_JBHUCD010000021.1:0-88576 GCF_042786555.1 Paenarthrobacter sp. NPDC056912 | reverse complement strand
AACAAACAAGTTGCCTTGTTTTGGTGGGCGATACTGGGATCGAACCAGTGACCTCTTCCGTGTCAGGGAAGCGCGCTACCGCTGCGCCAATCGCCCGTTTCCGGGTCCTTCTGAGAGAAGGAGAGCGGACGACGAGATTCGAACTCGCGACATCCACCTTGGCAAGGTGGTGCTCTACCAGCTGAGCTACGTCCGCACATGCTGCCTGCCTGGCTGATGCCTGGCCTTCAACAACAAACAAGTTGCCTTGTTTTGGTGGGCGATACTGGGATCGAACCAGTGACCTCTTCCGTGTCAGGGAAGCGCGCTACCGCTGCGCCAATCGCCCATGCATCCAGCAAGCGCTGGAAGACATGGTTTTCACCGAGGTGGGTACGGGATTCGAACCCGTGTATACGGCTTTGCAGGCCGCTGCCTCGCCTCTCGGCCAACCCACCGTGTAAGCCGAATTCCGCGGAATTTCAACCTTGACAGTGCCTTGCGAGCGGACGACGAGATTCGAACTCGCGACATCCACCTTGGCAAGGTGGTGCTCTACCAGCTGAGCTACGTCCGCAGTGTCGTTTCGACGGGCTACCCGGCAGGCATTCCGTCGCTTTCCGACGAGTAAAAACTCTATAGGAGGTTCCTTCAAACTCCAAATCGGCTGGATGTTTTTGCGTGAAGTGGGGCCTGGATCGTTGAATTCACGCGGATTGAGGAGAGTTTCACGGCTGTAATTCCATGCTTGTAGTTCACCAAGGACGGGATGATCCCATCCCGTTTTGCAATCGGGCCGCGGTCCGTTAGTGTTTTCTATGCACCCGGGCGATTGGCGCAGTGGTAGCGCGCTTCGTTCACACCGAAGAGGTCACTGGTTCGAACCCAGTATCGCCCACCACCGGGAACCCCGTCCGGACCGAAATCACGGTCCGGACGGGGTTTTTTTGTTTCTTTTTGCACGGCGATTACTCTTTTCGCGTCACGTTGAGGCAGAACAAGACACACCAAGAACGTGCGCGACGAACAAGACTCAGAACTGATCGATCCTCCGGGGCCAGGCCTGGCGTTGGGGGATCTGGCCCTGTCCGCCCCTATCCTTGCCGGAAAGCTGTCCCGCCTGACGCCTGGGCAGCTCACGACGATCTTCACCTGCTCTCCTGCGGAAGGTAGTCCAACGCGAAAGAACATCGCGGAGTCGGCTGACTGATGGGAATTCTGTCAGTGGCTTGTGACAGAGTCTTTGTATGACTGCTCCACTGCTTGCGCACGCTACTGACTACGGCCGAATGTATGCCCGCTCTACGTCGGAGCAATTCGCCGTGCCCTCCATCACCACGGTCATCGGCCAACAGGCCCACACCCTGGATGGATGGTTCAGTTATATGGGCGCGAGCAGCCTCGCGGCCGATCCTGAGCTCCCTGCTGTGCTCGGAAGTCCCGCGAAGGTCCGCCAGGCGATCAACAAGGCATCCAAGGCTGCGGAGGTCTATAGGGACCAGGCTGCGGCGCGGGGGGACCGAGTCCACAACTATTGCGAGCAGGTGGCTTTGCGTGCCCTTGGACGTCCGCACCGTATGCAGGAATGCAGGAACGAACTGGCGTCCAATGGCGAGCAGGCCTTCGCCGCCCGCTTCGACGAATGGTGGGAGCTCTACCAGGTTGAGCCTTTGGCGCCGGAGATTACTGTGTGGAACAAGACGGTGGGGTATGCAGGCACGCTGGACCTCGTTGCGAGGATCAATGGCCGGATTTGCCTCATCGACTACAAAACCAAGGGAACGACGCGTGATGGCACCGTCAAGGCCCTGGATGACAAAGTGGTCATGCAGCTCGTGGCCGGGATGAAGGCTGAGGAAAGCCTGGTGGATCCAGTGGCTGGTGAATGGGAAGAGTGGAAGTACGGCGCCAACCCCATGCTCCTGGCCGTGGCCATTGGTGAGACCGAGGTCAGGCCGCAACGGGCAAACCCGGACATCCTCAAGCATCACTGGTGGAAGTTCTGCGCCCTGAGGAGGGTGTGGGAGATGTCAGCGGATGTTACCGCGGCCGGACAGGCACTGCTTCCTATCGCACCGCCGGTATTCGCGACCGCCGGTGCGTCCTCGGCAGACAGCGGGAGGCCCATGGCCTCAACTAAACTGGCTTAGGCTCCGCATCACCCGGACCCGAGGTTGACGATCGTGAGGACTGACAGCACATGGCCATTTTGAGTATCCGAATCATTGGGGATCCGGTGTTGCGCACCGTTGCCGATCCTGTCAGCGAATTCGGTCCGGAGCTCGCCAAGCTGGTAGCCGACATGACTGAAACCATGGAGGACGTGGAAGGCGCAGGACTGGCCGCGCCCCAGGTGGGGGTCAGCCAGCGCGTCTTCACCTACCGCATCGGGGGAGTTGAAGGGCACATCATCAACCCGGTCCTCGAAAACAGCGACGACTTCCAACCCGACGAAGTTGAAGGCTGCCTGTCCATCCCGGGACTCGGCTTCCCTGTCCGCCGGCACCGCACGACGAGGGCAACGGGCGTTGACCTCAACGGCAATCCTGTATCCGTGGAAGCCGAGGGCATGCTGGCGCGGTGTTTCCAGCACGAGACCGACCACCTGGACGGTGTCCTCTACACGGACAGGCTTGAAGGCGAAGACCGTAAAGCCGCCCTCCGGGCAATCCGCAACGCCAACTACCACGCGATCACGGAACAGACCACATCCCAGCGGGCCGGCTCTGTGGGCTCCAGCTTTGGTGGCGGCAGTTTCGGGGCACCCGAGTGAGGGTACTCTTCGCAGGAACACCATCCGTTGCCGTACCGTCGTTGAACGCCCTGGTTGATGCAGGCTTCGACGTCGTGGCGGTCCTCACCCGGCCGGATGCGGCACTGGGCCGCAAACGCGTGATGACACCGTCGCCAGTGGCGGCGCGCGCCGAGGAACTCGGCATCGACGTCATCCGCGCTGCGAAAGTGGACGCCGACACTACGGCGCGGATCGCCGAGATCGCTCCGGATGTCGCGGCGATCGTGGCCTACGGTGGAATTGTTCCCCGCGCGGCTTTGGACATCCCAGCCAATGGCTGGGTCAACCTGCACTTCTCGCTGTTACCCGCCTGGCGTGGTGCGGCCCCCGTCCAGCGTTCCATCATCGCGGGTGACGACGTCACCGGTGCCGTGACCTTCCAGCTGGAGGAGGGCCTTGATACCGGCCCGGTCTTCGGTACCCTCACGGAAACTGTCCGCCCGGAAGACACCTCCGGGGACCTTCTCGAGCGGCTTTCGATCAGCGGAGCCGTTCTCCTCAGCCAGACGCTCTCCGCGATTGATGCCGGACGGGCCGCTCCCCGGCCGCAAACAGGCGACGTCTCCCTTGCTCCAAAACTGACACTGGACGACGGCCGGCTGGATTGGCAGCTTCCCGCCCTGGCACTGCACCGCCGAGCGCGTGGAGTCACCCCCGAGCCGGGGGCCTGGACAACATTGGACGGTCAACGGGTAAAGCTCGACTCCCTCATGCTCCGCCCCGAGATCAGTGACCTTGCACCGGGAGCCGTAAGAGTCGACGGCAAATCTGTCCTTGTAGGTACGGGATCCCATGCACTTGAACTGGGCCGGATTCAGCCGGCCGGTAAGAAAATGATGTCGTCGGCCGATTGGGCCCGCGGCTTGGCAGCACCTGAGAGAGTGGTATTCGAATGAGTGAGTCCGGCCGGCGAGGCCCCAACAACAGCGGGAGCCGGGACGGCGGCGGACAAGGCAACCGTGGCGGCCGGGGTGAAAGCAACCGCAACGCACAGGGGCGGGAGCGAAACCGGGGGCCGCAAAGGGGGTACTCCAACAATGCGCCGTCCCAGCGCACGCGTCGTGCCGATCCTGCCCGCTTGGTGGCGTTCGAAGTGCTCCGGGCAGTGGCTTCCGAGGACGCCTATGCCAACCTTGTCCTTCCAGCGCGCATCAGGGAACACCGCCTGGACCGGCGCGATGCCGGCTTTGCCACAGAGCTGAGCTATGGCGCCCTGCGCGGACAGGGTACATACGACGCCATCCTGGCCCGGTGCGTGGACCGTCCATTGGAGCAGTTGGACCCCGCCATCCTGGACGCCTTGCGAATCGGCGCGCACCAACTCCTTTCCATGCGTGTTCCTGCGCATGCCGCCTTGGACCAGACCGTGGGCTTGGCGCGGGCGGTTATCGGTGCAGGCCCATCGGCGCTCATCAACGCAGTGCTCCGGAAAGTCACCGCCCACAGCATGGCGGAGTGGCTGGACATTTTGTTGGAACAGGAGACGGACGAAACCCGGATCTCCTCTCTCCGCCACGCACACCCTGAGTGGATAGTCCGCGCGCTCCGGCAATCGCTGGTGAACCATGGGCGGCCGAAATCCGAGATCGAGTCCCTGCTGGAGGCTGACAATGCTGCCCCGGTGGTTAACCTCGTGGCGTTGCCCGGGTTGGGGGATCTCGACGAGGCTTTCGAGAACGGTGCCACGCGCGGTGAGCTGGTGGAAGGCTCGGCGCTGTCTGCCGGTGGCGACCTCGGCCGCCTGGAATCGGTCCGCCGCGGAACCACCCGCGTGCAGGACGTCGGCTCCCAGCTGGTGGCTCGGGCCCTGGCCGGCATCGAGCTGGAAGCCGGTGCTTCCGGCGGTGAACGGTGGCTTGACTTGTGTGCCGGCCCCGGAGGCAAAGCTGCCCTCCTCGCTGCCTTGGCTTACCGTGACGGCGCAACGCTTGTGGCAAATGAACCGGCGCCGCACCGGGCCAAACTCGTACAGCAAGCGCTCTCCGCCGTCCCTGCTGAGACGTGGACAGTGCGGACTGGCGACGGACGGGAAGTGGGTGTCGAGCAGCCCGGATCCTTTGACCGTGTCCTGGTGGACGTTCCATGCAGCGGCCTTGGGGCCATGCGTCGGCGGCCCGAATCGCGGTGGCGCCGGACTCCCAAGGACATTGGAGACCTCGGCCCGCTTCAGCGTGACCTGTTAAAGTCCGCCATTGATGCCGTCAAGCCCGGTGGTGTGGTGGCGTACGTGACGTGCTCGCCGCACCCGGCCGAGACCACGGCGGTTGTGGGCGACGTCGTCGGCAAGCGGGATGATGTGGAATTGCTCGACGCCGGCCAGGCACTGGACCACGTCAGCCTCACCGGCAGCCTTGGAGCAGGTCATGAACTCACCGCCCAACTCTGGCCGCACGTCCACCAAACGGACGCCATGTTCATGGCGATCATCCGCAAGAAGCCGTAGCCGCAAAGAATCAGGTGCCAGCGGACGCGCATCCGGCCGCTGGCACTGCTTCCCAAACACATCGACCCGACCCGAAGGGGCTGCCTTGTCTCAGTGCTGTATCAACCCGAGCATCTTGTCCGCGGACTTCGTCAACCTTGAGGCGGAACTGCAGCGAATCAGCAACGCCGATGCCGTCCATGTGGATGTCATGGACAACCACTTTGTCCCCAATCTGACCATCGGGTTGCCCGTCGTCCAGAGGATCCAGGCGGTCAGTCCGGTTCCGCTGGACGCACACCTGATGATTTCCGACGCCGACCGCTGGGCTCCTGCCTACGCCGACGCCGGGGTTGCTTCCGTCACGTTCCATGCCGAGGCCGCCATGGCACCGGTCAAGCTGGCCCGGGAACTCAGGGCCCGCGGATCCAAGGCCGGTATGGCGTTGCGACCGGCCACCCCGGTGGAGCCCTACCTGGACATGCTCAGCGAGCTGGACATGCTGTTGATCATGACTGTGGAGCCGGGTTTCGGCGGACAGTCCTTCCTTGACATCACCTTGCCCAAGATCCGGCGTGCCCGGGCGGCTATTGAGGGTTCGGGCATTGGTGTTGCCATCCAGGTGGATGGCGGCATCACCGAGGAGACCATCATCAGGGCCGCCGAGGCGGGGGCGAACGTCTTCGTGGCCGGTTCTGCAGTTTACGGGCATCAGGACCCGGCAGCGGCGATCGACCGGCTTCGTGCTGCGGGGCAGGCAGCCGCCGCAGTCGCCTGACGACCGTCACCACATGTTACGAAGATGGCCGGGAATAGCTTTGTGTCATTCGTAGTTGTGGGAGAATAACAACACACATACGTGCTCCGGGGTCGGTGTAAGTCCGAACCGGCGGTTATAGTCCGCGACCCGCGAGCCATCGGATTCCAAGCGATTGGAATTTGGTGGCGGACGGTTGAACCGGTGGAATTCCGGTACCGACAGTTAAAGTCTGGATGGGAGAAGCACGTACAGTCATGCCTTGGGCGTCCTTTAGCGACGCCCGGCATTGCGCTGTCGTACACCCCCGGAGTCATCGCGGCTTACTGGGAAGGAACGGCATGGACTTTCTGCGATGGCTCTTCGAAGCACAGATCCCCGTTGGAGGATCTGCTCTTGTCTTACGCGAAGTGCTTGGAAACATCTTCGGGCTCCTCAGCGCCCTCGGCGGTATGCGCCGAAAAGTCTGGGCTTGGCCAATCGGCATTCTTGGCAACATCCTGCTGCTCACGGTCTTCCTCGGTAACGTCTTTGGCGCAGCAGCACCAGCGACGCTTTGGGGTCAGGCCGCCCGCCAGGTCATGTTCATCGCCGTGGCAATTTACGGTTGGTACCGCTGGCGGCAAGGAAAGCAATCGAGCGCCCAGGGAAGGGCGATCGTTCCCGGCTGGGCCAGCAATAAAGTCCGCATAGCCCTGATCGGTGCGATGATTGCCGGCACTGCGGCCCTGACTCCGCTGTTCGACGCCCTCGGCTCCTACCCGCCCGTCTGGGCAGATGCCTGGACCTTCATGGGATCGCTGCTGGCCACCTACGGCATGGCCCGTGGCTGGACGGAATTCTGGTTGATCTGGGTAGCCGTGGACATTGTGGGAGTGCCCTTGCTCTTTAGTGCCGGCTACTACGCCAGTGCCGTCATGTACTTGTTCTACGGCTTCTTCACCCTCACTGGATTCTTCGTGTGGTGGCGTGCCGACAAGCGCGAACGCTCCGGCAAGGACGATGCCGCCACGGCTGCAGTTCCGGCAACCCTGGGAGCAGCACGATGACGAGCAACTACACGGCTTCAGAATCTGCCGCCATGGAATCAGCGCTCACGGCGGCCCTGGCCGGTCAGCGGGGGGCCAACCCGCTGGTTGGTGCCGTGATCCTCAGCCCTGCTGGCGAGCAACTGGCTACGGGCTACCACCGCGGGGCCGGCACGGCCCATGCAGAGGCTGACGCGATCCACCAGGCGGGCCTGAAGGGAATCGACACCGCGGGAACCACCATGGTGGTCACGCTGGAGCCCTGCAATCACGAGGGTCGAACAGGGCCCTGTGCGCAGGCGATCATTGCCGCCGGAATCGCGAAGGTGATCTACGCCGTCGACGACCCCCACGATCCCGCCGCGGGCGGTGCCCGGACGCTTCGCGCCGCCGGTGTTGAGGTCCATTCCGGTCTGGCAGCCAAAGAGGCCCTGGACCTGAACCGAGAATGGTTCGACGCCGTTGCGGCCAAGCGTCCGTTTGTCACCTTGCACATCGCCCAGACACTGGACAGCCGCATTGCCGCGGTGGACGGAACCAGCCAGTGGATCTCCAGCCCGGAGTCCCTCGCGGACAACCACGGTTTGCGCGAACTCATCGATGCGATCCTGGTAGGCACGGGAACAGTCCTCATCGACAACCCACGCCTGACAGCCCGTACACCGGACGGGGACCTCTCACCACGTCAGCCACTCCGTGCCGTCATGGGCTTGCGGGACGTTCCGGACGATGCAGCGGTGCGCGGAACCGACGGCCGGTTCATCCACCTGCCAACACGGGACCCGGCTGAGGCGCTCAGCAGGCTTTTCGACGAAGGCGTCCGGCACGTGATGGTGGAAGGCGGCTCCAGCATCCTGAGCACCTTCCTTGCCGCGGACCTGGTGGACGAACTGATCGTGTACCTGGCTCCGACGCTCCTGGGATCGGGAACGCCGGCCTTGAATGACCTGGGGATCACCACCTTGGCCGAGGCGCAGCCCTGGTCGTGGGACGAAGCCGGGGGCGGATCGGTCAGAACGCTCGGCAATGACCTTCGGCTGCATCTTCGGTCCACCCGGGTTGCTGCCAGCACTACCAAGAATTCAGCTCCGCGCAGTGAAGCTGCGGAATATGTCACAGGAGGACATTGATGTTTACAGGAATCGTTGCCGAGCAGGGCACCGTGCTTGGTATTGAGCACGACGGCGAAGACAGCGCCACCCTGCGCCTGAAAGCACCTACCACCACCGACGGACTGGGTCTGGGCGGCTCAATCGCCGTCAATGGCGTCTGCCTCACGGCCACTCAGATCGACGGGCAGGACTTCAGCGTTGATGTCATGGGCGAGACCCTTGTCCGGACCACCATCGGCGAGTTGGCGGCCGGCGACACTGTGAACCTGGAACGTTGTGTCCCTGCCGGTGGCCGTTTGGACGGCCACGTGGTGCAGGGGCACGTGGACGGCGTCGGGGAATTGCTCGAACGCGAGCCGCTGGGGAACTGGGACCGTTTGCGGTTTGCCGTCCCGGCCCCGCTGGCTCGGTACATTGCCGAAAAGGGATCAATCGCCGTCGACGGTGTTTCGCTGACGGTGACAGCCGTCAGTGCTGCGGCCGAGGCCGCGCCGTGGTTCGAAGTCGGACTCATCCCCACCACGCTCGAAGAAACGGGCTTGGGGGCAAAGCCCGTGGGCGCCCGCGTGAACCTCGAAGTGGACGTGCTGGCCAAATATACCGAGCGCCTGTTGTCCTTTGCGCCGCAGGGATCGCCGGCACACCGGGCGGGCGACGACGCTGCCCAGGTACCGCCGACGGAACAGGAGAATGCACTGTGAGCACCCCGACCAAAACAGTACCGGCCACTACGGGCCGGACCGGGCTTGATCCCGTGGAAGATGCCATCAAGGCAATGGCCGCCGGACAGGCCGTGATCGTGGTGGACAACGAAGACCGGGAAAACGAAGGCGACATCATTTTTGCCGCCGAGCACGCCACCCCGGCCCTCATGGGATGGACCATCCGGTACTCCTCGGGTGTTATTTGCGTGCCTTTGGATGGTGATCGGGCGGACGCCCTTGTGCTGCCGCCCATGGTTGAGATCAACCAGGATTCCAAGGGAACGGCCTACACCGTTTCCTGTGACGCCGCGACCGGGGTCAGCACAGGAATTTCGGCCACGGACCGTGCCCTGACGGCCCGGGTCCTGGCAGATCCGGGCAGCACTCCGTCGTCGATCACCCGTCCCGGGCATATTTTCCCGTTGCGCGCGGTTAAAGGGGGAGTGCGTGAACGTCCAGGCCATACGGAAGCTGCTGTGGACCTGTGTCGACTTGCCGGGCTTGCCCCGGTGGGTGTGATCGCAGAGTTGGTACATGACGACGGTGAAATGATGCGCTTGGACAGCTTGCGCGGGTTTGCTGCCGAACACGGATGCCCCCTCATCTCCATCGAGGACCTGGTGTCATACGTTGAGGCGGTAGAGTCCCAGGCGGCACGGGTTTCACTTGAAGACGAGGAGAAGCGATGACCGCATCGACAACACGCAGCGGCGACCACACGGGTCCCGCGCCGCACCCTGTGAGTGGCGGGCCGATCGTCCAGCTGCCAACGGCTTTTGGCGACTTCGTGGCACAGTCCTGGACGGACCATGTCACCGGTGTTGAACACCTCGCCGTGAGTTCACCCAATCCGCCCAAGGACGGACGCGCACCACTGGTCCGGTTGCATTCCGAGTGCCTTACCGGCGATGTTTTCGGCTCATATCGCTGCGATTGCGGCGAGCAGCTCGCTTTCGCCTTGGAACTCATCCACGAGGAGGGCGGGACGCTGCTCTACCTCCGTGGCCAGGAGGGGCGCGGCATTGGCTTGGCCAACAAGATCAAGGCCTACGCCTTGCAGGAAGCCGGGTTCGACACTGTGGAAGCCAACGAGCAGCTGGGCTTGCCGGTCGATGCACGCTCGTACAGTGCGGCGGGACAGATCCTCGCCGAAATGGGCCTCCACGAAGTCCGGTTGCTGAGCAACAACCCGGACAAGCAGCACCGCCTGGACAAGGCCGGGGTAGCTGTTGTGGAAATGGTGCCCACCGAGGTGCCATCACGTGAACAGAACCTGCGCTACCTGCAGACCAAGAAAGACCGGATGGACCACCGGCTGACCCTCGATGTAGAGCCCGTCAGCAATGGCAAGACTCCTTCTACGCACACCTTTGACAACAACCAAGACTGAACGGATCCACAGCACACCATGAGCGGACACGGCGCGCCCACAATCGACCTCACTACCCTCAATCCTGAGGAAACCTCGCAGCTCAAGCTGGCCATCGTGGCGGCAAGCTGGCACACACAGATCATGGACGGCCTGGTGGACGGCGCACTTCGCGCCGCCAAGGAAGCCGGCATCGCAGAGCCCACCCTGTTGCGTGTTCCGGGCAGCTTCGAGCTCCCGGTCGCCGCAGCGCGGCTCGCACCGCACTTTGACGCCGTCGTAGCCCTCGGCGTTGTCATCCGCGGTGGCACGCCGCACTTCGACTACGTCTGCCAGGCCGCGACGTCGGGACTCACCGACGTCAGCGTTCGTACCGGCGTGCCGGTTGGCTTCGGTGTCCTCACCTGCGATACCGAACAGCAGGGCCTGGACCGCGCGGGTCTTCCAGGCTCCCAGGAAGACAAAGGACATGAGGCAGTCACTGCAGCCCTTGCCACAGCGGTGACTCTCAAGCAGTACAGCTAACATTGCCCTGCTGTCGAAGGGGATGTGAGTGTGTCATCACTCACATCCCCTTCGTCATGCAACGCCCCAAGAAGCGGCGCCTGCCCCTAAGCAAGTAGTCTGGAGGGCGTGAAGAATTTCGAGACGCTGTTCGCAGAACTGAGTGAGAAAGCAGCGACCCGCCCGGAAGGCTCCCGTACGGTCGCCGAACTGGACTCCGGAATCCACGGCATCGGTAAGAAAGTGGTCGAAGAGGCCGCCGAAGTCTGGATGGCCGCCGAGTACGAATCGGACGAAGCCGCTGCCGAGGAAATCTCCCAGTTGCTGTACCACCTGCAGGTCCTCATGCTCGCCAAGGGCCTCAGTCTGGAAGACGTTTACAAGCATCTCTAGCCACGCCACTCTGCATTCCTGATGCGGAGCCCCCTGCGTGGCCAAGGTGCCTGAAAACCTCCATTCCAAAAGAAAGTCTCCCCCAATGCTCCGTGTAGCAGTTCCCAATAAGGGATCCTTGTCCGAAGCCGCCTCGGCAATGCTGTCCGAGGCCGGCTACCGCCAGCGCCGCGACACCCGCGAACTGGTCATGATCGACCCCGACAACGACATTGAGTTCTTCTTCCTTCGTCCCCGCGACATCGCGGTATACGTCGGCCAGGGAACACTCGACGTCGGCATCACCGGCCGCGACCTCTTGCTCGACGCAAAGGTGGAAGCCGAGGAAATGCTTCCCCTGGGCTTTGCGCCGTCCACCTTCCGTTTCGCTGGACCCGTAGGCGACTTTGCCGGCGTCGAGCAGTTGGAAGGCAAACGCCTGGCCACAAGCTACGACGGCCTCCTGCGCGACTACCTCGCCGAGCGCGGTGTGAACGCCAAGGTGGTCCGTTTGGATGGGGCCGTCGAATCATCGGTGCGGCTCGGCGTTGCTGACGCTATCGCTGACGTCGTTGAAACCGGCAACACCCTCAAGGCTGCCGGAATGGAAATCTTCGGCGAGCCCATCCTGAAGTCCGAGGCCGTGCTGATCCGCCGTTCCGGCTCGGGCGGTGCCGCCAACGGGACAGCCAAGGAAATTGAGATCCTGATCCGTCGCTTGCAGGGCGTGCTCGTTGCGCGGCAGTACGTGCTGATGGACTATGACATCCGCAAGGACCTCGTGGAGGATGCAGCAGCCCTGACACCGGGCCTTGAATCGCCCACGGTCTCGCCCCTGCGGGATTCCGAATGGGTGGCAGTGCGTTCCATGGTTCCCAAAAAGGAAACCAACCGCATCATGGACGAGCTCTACGACCTTGGCGCGCGCGCCATCCTGGTCAGCAGCATCCACGCCTGCCGGATCTGACCCGCACATCAATCGGGCAGAGCCCAGCAGAAATTGAGGAGCAGCACATGGCAGTAGCCGTACGCGTCATTCCCTGCCTGGACGTCGACGCCGGACGCGTCGTCAAGGGTGTCAACTTCGAAGGCCTGCGCGATGCCGGCGATCCGGTGGAGCTTGCCCACCGCTACGACAATGGTGGAGCCGACGAACTGACGTTCCTCGACGTCACAGCGTCATCAGGCAACAGGGAAACCACCTTTGACGTGGTCCGCCGCACGGCCGAGGAAGTCTTCATACCCCTCACCGTCGGCGGCGGTGTCCGTGGCGTGGCAGAGGTGGACAAGCTGTTGCGCTTCGGTGCCGACAAAGCGTCCATCAACACTGCGGCCGTCGCCCGTCCCGACGTCATCGACGAAATCACCCGCCACTTCGGCTCGCAGGTGTTGGTGCTCTCCGTCGATGCACGCCGTACCCGCGCAGGCGATACGCCGACGTCGTCCGGTTTTGAGGTCACCACCCACGGTGGCCGCACTGGAACCGGAATCGACGCCATTGCTTGGGCCAAGGAAGCCGCCGATCGGGGAGTGGGGGAAATCCTGCTTAACTCGATCGATGCAGACGGCACCAAGGACGGTTTCGACCTCGAGCTGATCCGCTTGGTCCGGGCTGCGGTCAACATTCCCATCATCGCTTCGGGTGGCGCTGGCGAGCCCGCGCACTTCCCGCCTGCCGTGGAGGCTGGAGCTGATGCCGTGTTGGCCGCCTCCGTGTTCCACTTCGGGCCGGATGACATGATCGCTCAGGTCAAGTCAGCCATTCGCGAGGCTGGATTCGACGTTCGGTAGTTTGCGTCTTAAAGAACAGTGGAGGGTCACCTGCAAGGTGACCCTCCACTGTTCTTTGGTTTAGAGTCCTATGTCTGCTGACTGCAATAGTGCGACGGCGTCCGGTTGGCCTTCGAAGGTAACGAGGGCCTGGCTGGTTCGGCCGTGCGCGTGCATGAGCAGTTCGCCCGGCTCGCCGACGATAGCCACAGAAACGGGAGCGCGCTTTGCCACATGCCGGGGGCCGGTGGGCCGAACCAGGACAATGCCAAGGTCCACGCCCCGGTAAAGGAACGCTGCGCGTTTGATCAATTCATCCCAAAGGGCATCCGAATAGGCTTCGTCCAGCGCCCGGGGTGCCCAGCGGTCGCCAGCCCGGCGAATGTCTTCGGTGTGGACGAAATATTCGATGAGATTGGAGGTCTCATCCAGTGCCTTGATCCGCAAGGGGGAGAGAGCCGGCGGACCCGCGCGGAAGGTTTTGATGAGTTCCGCGTACGCATCGGTGCTCTTGAGCTTGTCCGCCAGCTTGGAGGTTGCTTTGTCGGAAGCCTTTCCCAGGCTGGGAATCAGCAGGCCCAGGCCAACAGCGATTTTCCGTTCGCGCAGATATAAGTGCGCGGCAAGGTCCCGCGTGAGCCACCCGTCGCAGAGCGTGGGGGAGTCAGGCCCGGCCGCCAGCAGGGTTTCGGCCAGTACTTCTCGGGAAGGATCGACGAAATGCATCACTTGTGAAACTAGCACGATCAGGGCTCTGTTGCGCAGTGGAACCGCCGCAGAATCCGGCTCCCGCCAAAGGCACTAGACTTGATCTGATGTCAGAGCAGTCCGCCCCCAGCCCCTCTCCCGCCGCGGAGCTTTCCAGCGACCCCGCGGGTCCGTTGCCCCAGGAGATCGCCAGCGCCCTCAAGCGCGATTCCTCCGGCCTCGTGGCTGCGATCGTCCAGCAGCACGACACCAACGAGGTCCTCATGCTCGGTTGGATGGATGACGAGGCACTGCACCGAACCATGACGACCGGACGCGTCACGTTCTACTCCCGCTCCCGCCAGGAATACTGGCGCAAGGGCGACACCTCCGGACACGTACAGTTCGTGAAGTCTGTCGCCCTTGATTGCGACGGCGACGCCCTCCTGGTCCGCGTGGACCAGATCGGCGCAGCCTGCCACACCGGGACCCGGACCTGTTTCGAGGGTCGCGACTTCACCGTCGTGACGGGCCACCGCGACTAAGGCGCCCCCAACTTTCCACTGACGCACCACCTCAGATCAAAGGCGGAGAACAATAGCCATGCAGGACCTTGGAATCATCAGCCCGGGCCTGGAAGAGTTCCGCGAACTCGCCGTCCACAGCCGTGTCATCCCTGTCCGACTCAAGGTCTTGGCCGACGCCGAGACCCCGATTGGCCTGTACCGGAAGCTGGCGCAAGGTCAGCCCGGGACCTTCCTCATGGAATCCGCCGCCGTTGGGGGAGCCTGGTCCCGATACTCTTTCATCGGTTCCAAGTCGCGCGCCACGCTGACCACCAAGGACGGCCAAGCCCATTGGATCGGTCAGCCTCCGGTGGGTGTGCCGGTTGACGGTAACCCCGTGGAGGCCATCCGCGACACCATAGCTGCGTTGCAGACCGACCGTTTCGAAGGGCTGCCGCCCTTCACTTCCGGGTTGGTTGGATTCCTTGGCTGGGAGGCGGTACGGCACTGGGAACGGCTGACCACCCCGCCTGAAGACGACCTGCAGCTGCCCGAGATGGCCCTGAACCTGGTCACCGACATGGCCGTCCACGACAACATGGACGGAACCGTCCTCCTGATCGCCAACGCGATCAACTTCGACAACAGCTCCGAGCGGGTCGATGACGCCTGGCATGACGCCGTGGCCCGGGTGAAGGGGTTGCTCGAGCAGATCAGCACCCCCGTTGCCCAGCCGGTGTCCGTCCTGGAAACTGCGGCCTTGGACTTCGCTTCGAGTGTCCAGGAGCGCTGGGATGAAACCAAATACCTCGAAGCGATAGACCGGGGCAAGGAAGCGATCGTTGACGGCGAAGTCTTCCAAGTGGTGATTTCACGGCGCTTCGAAATGGAGTGCGCCGCGGACCCCTTGGACGTCTACCGCGTTCTGCGCAACACCAACCCCAGCCCTTATATGTACATCTTCAGCTTGGCGGACGCGGATGGTCGGGAGTACTCGATTGTGGGCTCCTCCCCGGAGGCCCTGGTCACCGTGACCGGTGAAGAAGTGATCACCCACCCGATCGCCGGTTCACGGCCGCGCGGCAAGACCGTGGAGGCAGACAAAGCCCTGGCGACTGAATTGCTGGCCGACCAGAAAGAGCGCGCCGAGCACCTGATGCTGGTGGACCTTTCCCGCAACGACCTCTCCAAGGTGTGCGTGGCTGGCACCGTTGATGTCACCCAGTTCATGGAGGTGGAGCGGTTCAGCCACATCATGCACCTTGTCTCCACAGTGGTGGGCGAGCTCGCTCCACACGCCAAGGCCTACGACGTCCTGAAGGCTACCTTCCCGGCGGGCACGCTCTCCGGAGCCCCGAAACCGCGCGCCTTGCGCCTCCTCGACGAACTTGAACCCCATCGGCGCGGTATCTATGGCGGAGTGGTGGGCTACCTGGACTTTGCCGGCGACATGGACATGGCCATTGCCATCCGGTCGGCGCTGCTGCGTGAAGGGCGCGCTTACGTACAGGCCGGCGGTGGAATTGTGGCTGACTCGCACAAACCGTCGGAAGCACTGGAAACCGTGAACAAGGCTGCGGCACCTCTTCGGGCTGTCCACACTGCCGGTTCGCTGCAGAATATTTCCGCGGAGACCGTACCGAATGCAGGAATCGCCGACGGCGGGATACCCGCCTCATGACCGCCGAAGCAGCAGCACCTTCTGCGTCGAAGACGCCGCGTTGGGCCCGCAAGTCCACCGTGGTGTTGGTTGCGGTCATCCTGGCACTGGCTGTCTTCGGGACCACAACCCAAACATGGATCGAGGTCAGGTTGGACCCCACGGGGGCGTCCAACAGCGACCTCCATGTCCAGGGCAGCAAGGCAGCCACGGCAGTGACCGCGCTGGCGCTGGCAGCTTTGGCCGGCGGTTTGGCTGCGTCCATTGCAGGGAGGATCGCCCGTTGGATCATTGCGGCGATCATTGCGCTCTCTGCTGCCGGAATCATTCTCGCGGCCGCGACGGTGCTCGCTGATCCGCTCGGCGCGGCGCAGGGTTCCATTGCGGCGGCCACCGGGATCTCCGGCGGCCAGGCAGAAGCAACTGCCACGGTCTTCCCGGTCCTGGCGGTTGTTGCGGGGGCCCTGCTGGCGATCTGCGCAGTAGTCCTGCCCGTCGCCGGGCGCTACTGGAAGTCCAGGACTAAATATGACGCCGCTACCCGTGCCCGGCAGCGGACCACGGGGCCGGTGGACGAGATCGACAGCTGGGACAGCTTGTCGCGCGGTGAGGACCCTACTTAGACAGCCGAAAGAGGCTTTCGGGCCGGCCAGGCGCAACAAAAGCGCTACGGCTGGTCCTGACGTCGGACGATGTCCCGGCCGCCGTCAATAAATGGCAGAATGTAAGCAGTATTCGTCCTGAGGAGATTCCAACATGAGCAAAACCACAGTGTCCGCCAACCAAGCTGAATCCACCATGGCCAGCCACGCTGACGCCATTGGCCACGGTAATAGCCCGGCTGCCTGGACCTGCGTGATTGTGATGCTGGTTGGCGCCCTGATTTCCTCCATCGCTTTCGTGATTGCCAGCACCCCGATCTTCGTCGGCGGACTGGTGGTCATGGTGATCGGCCTCATCGTGGGCTTGGTTATGCGCAAGGCGGGCTACGGAGTGGGCGGCAGCAAGCTGCAGAACAACGGCCACTAATCGTGACCGTTCTTGACGACATCATCGTTGGCGTCAGGGAGGACATGGAGGCCCGGCGTGGCCTCGTGTCCCTCGCTGAGCTGAAGGACCGCGCCGCCGGCGCAATCCCTGCACGTGATGCTTGGGCTGCCTTGGGTGGGCCCTCAACCAGCCGCAACGACCTCAAAGTCATCGCCGAGATCAAGCGGCGCAGTCCCTCCAAGGGAGACCTCGCGTCCATAGCGGATCCGGCTTCCCTCGCGGTGCAGTACGCCGAAGGCGGAGCTTCCGTCATCAGCGTCCTCACCGAACAGCGCCGCTTCGGCGGCTCGCTGGCCGATCTCGATGCCGTACGTGCCGCCGTCGAAACCCCCTTGCTCCGCAAGGACTTCACGGTGGACGAGTACCAGATCTGGGAGGCCCGCGCGCACGGAGCGGACCTCATCCTGCTGATCGTGGCGGCCCTTTCGGACGCGCAGCTGAATGAATTCAGCGCGCTTAGCCACGAGCTTGGCATGAACGTCCTGGTGGAAACACACACCGAAGAGGAAATCGAACGTGCCGTCGCCGCGCAAGCGCGGATCATCGGCATCAACGTGCGCAACCTCAAGACGCTCGACGTCGACCGCTCGGTTTTCGGTTCCCTTGCCGGATTGATTCCGGCTGAGTCCGTCATCGTGGCGGAGTCCGGTGTCCGGGGCACCGATGATGTTTCGCACTATGCAGCCGGTGGCGCCAACGCCATTCTCGTGGGGGAGGCGCTGGTCAGCGATTCAACGCCCCGCGAACGCATTACTGAATTTAAGGCAGCTGGAGCTGCAGCCATCGCCGTCAGGAACTGACGCTTTACCTGACGCATGGCGAACCGTCGCAAGGCAGCCCGGGCTCTTGCCCGAGGCTGCCTTGTGGCACGTGGAACTACCCGATGAACTAACTGGAACAGGACGGTGAGACTGATGGTCGACGCGCCAACACCCAGCCCCGACGTGAGTGCGGCTGACGCATTCCTGCAAGGCGGCCCTTCACTGCGCAACGCAAGCGGCCCGTATTTCGGAAGCTACGGCGGACGCTGGATGCCCGAGTCTCTCATTGCCGCCCTCGACGAAGTCCAGGACACTTTCGAGAAAGCCAAAGCCGATCCCGATTTCATCGCGGAGCTGAAGGATCTCAACAAGAACTACTCCGGCCGGCCGTCGTTGCTGACCGAGGCCAAGCGCTTCTCGGAGCACGCGGGCGGAGCCAGGATCTTCCTGAAGCGCGAGGACCTCAACCACACGGGTTCCCACAAAATCAACAACGTCCTGGGGCAGGCCTTGCTTGCCAAGCGCATGGGCAAGACCCGCGTCATCGCTGAGACAGGTGCCGGGCAGCACGGCGTTGCGAGTGCTACGGCAGCAGCTTTGCTGGGCCTGGAATGCGTGGTCTACATGGGTGCCGAGGACTGCCGCCGCCAGGCGCTCAACGTGGCCCGCATGCAACTGCTGGGTGCCACGGTGGTTCCGGTGACCAACGGATCCCAGACCCTGAAGGACGCCATCAACGACGCCCTCCGCGATTGGGTCGCCAATGTGGAGAACACGCACTACCTGCTGGGCACCGCGGCTGGAGCCCACCCGTTCCCTGCCATGGTCCGCTACTTCCACGAAGTCATTGGCGACGAAGCCCGGGGCCAGATCCTGGACCAGACCGGCAAGCTTCCGGACGCCATCTGTGCCTGTATCGGCGGCGGCTCGAACGCGATCGGCTTGTTCCATGCCTTCCTGGATGACGCATCCGTGAAGATCTACGGCTTCGAGGCCGGCGGAGATGGTGTGGAGACAGGCCGCCACGCCGCAGCCATCTCCCTGGGCCGTCCCGGCGTGCTTCACGGCGCCCGTTCGTACCTGATGCAGGACGAAGACGGCCAGACCATCGAATCCCACTCCATCTCGGCAGGACTGGATTACCCCAGCGTCGGACCGGAGCATTCCTACTTGGCCGACATCGGGCGAGTCAGCTACGAAGCCATTACCGATACCGAAGCCATGGACGCGTTCAGCCTCCTGTGCCGGACCGAAGGCATCATCCCCGCCATCGAGTCCTCGCACGCACTGGCAGGTGCCATCAAGATCGGCCAGCGCCTCACCGAGGGCAAGGAAAACCCCGCCGATATCTCGGTGATCGTCAACCTGTCCGGGCGCGGCGACAAGGATGTTGAAACCGCCGCGGCGTGGTTCAACATGCTCGATGATGAGGGACACGTGAAGGGCACTACGCTGTCCACCCGTAAGCCCAAGGGACCCGCAGAGCGCACGTCCGAAGCCGCCGGTGACGTCAACGAGGACCAGAACTGATGACTGAACAATTCGCTAGCAAGTCCGCTGCCGCCATCGACCGTGCAAAAGCTGAAGGCCGGTCCGCCCTGGTGGGCTACCTGCCTGCCGGCTATCCGACCGTCCAGGAGAGCATCGACGCCGGTATCGCGTTGGCGCGCAATGGTGCCGACCTCATCGAAATCGGTATCCCGTACTCCGACCCCGTGATGGACGGCCCGGTCATTCAGGCCGCCACCACCGAGGCGATTGCCAAAGGCTTCCGCGTCGCCAACGTGTTCGACGTCGTTGCAGGCATCACCGCTGCGACCGATGCCGCCGTCCTGGTCATGACGTACTGGAACCCGGTCATGCGCATGGGCGTGGACGAGTTCTCCCGCCGCCTCGCCGAAGCCGGGGGAGCCGGACTCATCACCCCGGACCTCATCCCCGATGAAGCTTCCGAATGGTTCGAAGCTTCGGACAAGTACGGATTGGATCGAGTGTTCCTCGTGGCGCCCTCATCCACGCCGGAACGGCTGCAGATGACGGTCAAGGCCAGCCGTGGATTCGTCTATGCGGTCTCCATCATGGGTGTTACCGGCACGCGCCAATCCGTGAGCAGCAGCGCGGAAGACGTCGTTGCCCACGCCCGAGCTGCCGGTGCCGAGCGGGTTTGCGTTGGCTTGGGTGTTTCGAACCCGGACCACGTCCGTGAAATTGCCGCCTACGCGGACGGCGTGATCGTCGGGACCGCGCTGGTGGCGGCACTCCGCGATGGTGGCGTGGACGCCGTCGGACAACTTACCAAGAACCTCAGCGCCGGCCTTGGCCGCGCCGCTGCAGAAGCCTAGGAAAAAGGAACAGCGTAACCTTATGCAGACCGTCCTCCACGCAGCGGCAATGGTCCCTCTGAGTATCCCGAGCCCGTCGTGGTCCGGTTTCGACATTCCGCTGCCGTGGGGGACGTTGCGTATCCACGCGTACGCCTTGTGCATCCTGGCGGGCATCATTGTTGGCCTGTGGCTGACGTCTGCCCGCTGGAAGCGCCGTGGGACTCCGGAAGGCAGCCTGTGGGACATCGCGATTTGGGCGATCCCGTTCGGCATCATCGGCGGCCGGCTCTACCACGTGTTCTCTTCTCCGGATGCGTACTTTGGTCCGGGTTTCGACGGCACCGGTGACCTCTCGCTCATCCCGCAGATCCAGCGCGGCGGTCTGGGCATCTGGGGCGCAGTGGTCTTGGGTGCTGTCGGTGCCTGGATCGGCTGCCGTCGCGCCGGACTCAAGCTGACAGCGTTCCTGGACGCTGCTGCTCCGGGGCTGCTGCTGGCGCAGGCCATTGGCCGCTTGGGCAACTGGTTCAACCAGGAGCTGTTCGGCGCCCCCACCACGCTGCCGTGGGGCCTCGAAATCGATCCCGCCAACGCCAACTTCCCCCCGGGAATGGCCGCCGACACGCTTTTCCACCCGACGTTCCTCTACGAAATGTTGTGGAACCTCGTGGGCGTTGCGATCCTGCTGCTGGTGGACCGCAAGTTCAACTTCCGTCGTGGCCGCCTCTTCTGGCTCTACGCGATGTACTACACCGTTGGCCGCGTCTGGATTGAGGCGCTCCGCATTGACGACGCCGAGCAGATCACACTGTTCGGTATCACGACACGGCTCAATGTCTGGACAAGTATTTTTGTGTTCGTTGCGGCCTTGGTGATCTTTATTGTCCTCGGGAGGGGCGGCCGGCCAGTGCCCGATTCGCCTTATTTGCCGGGCCGAGAGCCTGCGGCGGAGGACGACAAAGGTGCCGCAGCGGTGACGAGCGTCACCAGTCATGATGTGGACGCATCTGTCTCAGATACTGGTTCGCGTGGTAATCTCCCTGATAACCAAAGCGATCCGGGCCACGTTGACGAGCCGCAGGATGCAGCAGGGGATACCGGTCAGGACACCACGTCCACCAAGGGTTCCGAATCTGCTGCGACTGCCGCAAGGAAGGCCCCCGGATCCTCGCCGGAAGCTGACGACACCAAGTAGTCGCCTCCGGTAAAGGGGCAACAGAGTCACCGCTCGTAGGGCCCAGTCCACAGCGTCGTGGCACCCCGGA
The DNA here is from genome assembly GCF_042786555.1 of Paenarthrobacter sp. NPDC056912. Taxonomy (NCBI): domain Bacteria; kingdom Bacillati; phylum Actinomycetota; class Actinomycetes; order Micrococcales; family Micrococcaceae; genus Paenarthrobacter; species Paenarthrobacter sp. NPDC056912. Next base: position 67,512 of record NZ_JBHUCD010000021.1, on the reverse strand, counting down.
AACCGGATCGCAGCATACCGATGTTCACTGGTCAAGCCGGGGCCAGAGGTCTGCGTAACTGTTCGTTGCGCGTGACCGGCTGGCCTACAATTCCAATAACTAGCGCTTTGTTGTGCCCGTCACAGGGCAGGCAAGGTGGGGCCAACGTTGTCCCTTCCATACGCACGATCTCGAGGAAGGACGTCTCCCATGACCCATCTTCATAACCCCGGTTGGTCCGAAAATATCGAACCTCAGGGTGCCATGTCTCCGTTCAAGCGCTTTGCTGCGCTCCCGGAGGCCCAGGGTCTTTACAACCCTGATGAGGAGAAGGACGCCTGCGGCCTGGCAATTATTGCCACGCTCCGCGGGGAACCGGGATACGACATCGTGGAAGCGGCACTGACCGCCCTCCGCAATCTCGAACACCGCGGCGCCGTGGGCGCCGATGAAGGTACTGGCGACGGTGCGGGCCTGCTCATGCAGGTACCGGACGAGTTCTTCAGGGCCGTCACCGAATTCGAACTGCCGGCTCCTGGCCAGTACGTCGTAGGTACCGCATTCCTGCCTGCCGAATCCCGGGAATCGGACAACGCGAAGGCCGGCATCGAGGCACTCGCAGCAGATGAGGGCCTGACAGTCCTTGGCTGGCGTGAAGTTCCTGTGGTTGCCGACCTGGTTGGTGCCATGGCGCGGGCATGTATGCCGTACTTCTCGCAGCCCTTCTTTGCCTCCGCCACGGGCGAGCAGCTGGAACGCAATGAGCTCGACTCCCGGGCCTGGCGAATCCGCAAGCGTGCCCAGAACAAGTTCGGCGTGTACTTCCCGTCGCTGTCTTCGCGCACCATTGTGTACAAGGGCATGTTGACCACGGCCCAGCTGGAGCCGTTCTACCCAGACCTTTCGGACAAGCGTTTCAAGACGAAGCTCGCCATTGTCCACTCACGCTTCTCCACGAACACCTTCCCGTCGTGGCCCTTGGCGCAGCCCTTCCGCACCATCGCCCACAACGGTGAAATCAACACGGTCAAGGGCAACCGCAACTGGATGCGTGCACGCCAGTCGCAACTGGCCAGTCCGCTGCTGGGCGACACCCCGGAAGAGCTGTACCCGATCTGCACCCCGGGTGCCTCGGACTCGGCCTCGTTCGACGAGGTCGCTGAGCTTCTGTGGCTCTCCGGCCGTCCCATCACGCACTCGATCATGATGATGATCCCGGAGGCGTGGGAGAACCACGCCACCATGGATCCCGCCCGCCGTGCGTTCTACGAGTACCACTCCCTGCTCATGGAGCCGTGGGATGGTCCGGCAGCCGTCTCCTTCACCGACGGCAACCTCGTGGGCGCCACGTTGGACCGCAATGGCTTGCGACCTGGGCGTTACTGGATCACTGAAGACGGCTTGATCATCTTTGCCTCGGAAGTGGGCGTGATCGAAGTTGAGCCTTCCAAGGTGGTCAAGAAGGGCCGTGTTGCACCGGGCAAGATGTTCCTGGTGGACACCGAGTCCGGCCGCATCATCGATGACGCCGAGGTCAAGGCCGAGGTCGCTGCAGCCAATCCCTGGGCCGAGTGGCTCAAGGACAACCTGATCGACATCAACCAGCTCCCTGAGCGTGAGCACGTGATGCACACTGCTGCGTCGGTGAATATCCGCCAGCGCACGTTCGGCTACACCACCGAGGAACTGAAGATTCTGCTCGGCCCGATGTCCCGCACCGGCGCCGAGCCACTGGGTGCGATGGGTTCTGACACCCCCGTAGCTGTCCTCTCCAAGCGGCCGCGCTTGCTGTTCGACTACTTCGTGCAGTCGTTTGCCCAGGTCACCAACCCGCCGCTGGACGCTATCCGCGAAGAGCTGGTCACCTCGCTTAAATGCGCCATCGGCCCCAACGGCAACCTCCTGGATGGCAAGCAGGTCCGCCAGCCCCAGATTTCCCTGCCCTTCCCGGTGATCAACAACGACCAACTCGCCAAAATCGCCAACATTGAAAGCGCCGACGGCGACCGGATCGCCATGAAGGTCCGTGGCCTCTACCGCCCCGAGGGCGGAGAAGCTGCCCTGCGGGCACGGCTCACAGAGATCTGCGAGCAGGTTTCCGGTGCGATCAACCGCGGCGTGCAGTACGTAGTGCTGTCAGACCGTGACTCCAACGCACAGTGGGCGCCCATCCCGTCGCTCCTGCTGGTCAGTGCCGTTCACCACCACCTGCTTCGCAGTGCCAACCGCACCAAGACCGCGTTGGTGGTCGAAGCCGGCGACGTCCGCGAAACGCACCACGTGGCAGTACTCATCGGCTACGGCGCTTCCGCCGTCAACCCGTACCTCGCCATGGAATCAGTGGAACAGCTGATCGCCAACGGTGACGTCCTGGGTGTAACTCCGGAAGATGGCGTCTACAACCTCATCAAGGGCCTCGGCAAGGGTGTCCTGAAGATCATGTCCAAGATGGGCATCTCCACTGTGGCTTCCTACACGGGCGCCCAGACGTTCGAGGCCTTGGGCTTGTCCCAGGAACTCGTGGACGAATTCTTCTCCGGTACGCACTCCCAGTTGGGCGGCGTCGGACTCGAAGTCATCGCAGCCGAAGTTTCGGCACGCCACCAGATGGCGTACCCCGAAGGTGGCATCGAGCACCCGCACCAGCCGCTGCTTGGCGGCGGCGAGTACCAGTGGCGCCGCGACGGCGAACCGCACCTCTTCAACCCGGAGACAGTGTTCCGCCTGCAGCACGCCACCCGCGAACGCCGTTACGACATATTCAAGTCCTACACCAAGGGCATTGACGACCAGTCCGAGAACCTGATGACCCTCCGCGGTCTCCTCAAGTTCAAGGACGGTGTCCGTCCGGCCGTTCCGCTCGAAGAAGTGGAACCCGTTTCCAGCATCGTCAAGCGTTTCTCCACAGGCGCCATGAGCTACGGTTCCATTTCCAAGGAAGCGCACGAGACACTCGCGATCGCCATGAACCGCTTGGGCGCCAAGTCCAACACCGGTGAAGGTGGCGAGGACGTTGACCGCCTGCTGGATCCGGAGCGCCGCTCTGCCATCAAGCAGATCGCTTCCGGCCGCTTCGGTGTGACCAGCCTCTACCTGACCAACGCCGACGACATCCAGATCAAGATGGCCCAGGGCGCCAAGCCTGGCGAAGGTGGCCAGCTGATGGCCCAAAAGGTCTACCCCTGGGTAGCCCGGACGCGCCACTCAACCCCCGGCGTCGGACTCATCTCGCCGCCCCCGCACCACGACATCTACTCGATCGAAGACCTCGCACAGCTCATCTACGATGCGAAGCGAGCCAACCCTTCAGCCCGCGTCCACGTGAAGCTGGTTTCGGAAGTCGGGATCGGCACGGTGGCGTCCGGCGTCACCAAGGCCAAGGCCGACGTCGTACTTGTTTCAGGTCACGACGGCGGTACCGGTGCCTCGCCGCTGAACTCGTTGAAGCACGCGGGCGTTCCGTGGGAGCTCGGCCTCGCCGAGACCCAGCAGACGCTCATGCTCAACGGTCTGCGCGACCGTGTGGTGGTTCAGGTGGACGGCCAGCTTAAGACCGGCCGTGACGTAGTCATTGCTGCCCTGCTGGGCGGCGAAGAGTACGGTTTCGCGACCGCTCCGCTGGTGGTTTCCGGCTGCATCATGATGCGCGTCTGCCACCTGGACACCTGCCCGGTTGGCGTCGCCACGCAGAACCCTGAGCTCCGCGCCCGGTTCAACGGCAAGCCCGAGTTCGTGGTCAACTTCTTCGAGTTCCTCGCTGAAGAAGTCCGCGAAATCCTCGCCGAGCTCGGTTTCCGGAGCCTCGAAGAAGCGATCGGCCACGCCGAAGTCCTGGACACCCGTGAAGCGATCGACCACTGGAAGGCCGAAGGCCTGGACCTGGACCCGATCCTGCACGGCCTGGAGTTCGACGACGATGTGCCGCTGCGCAACATGACCGGCCAGAACCACGAGCTGGACAAGCACTTCGACCAGCGGCTGATCACCATGGCGCAGGAAGCGCTCAGCGACCGCATGCCCGTCAAAATCACCTTGGACGTCATCAACACGGACCGTTCCGTGGGCACGATGCTCGGCCACGTTGTGACCAAGACCTTCGGCATCGACGTGCTGGCCACCGACACGATCGATGTCACGCTCAACGGCACAGCCGGCCAGTCCCTGGGTGCCTTCCTGCCAGCAGGCATCACCCTGCGCATGTTCGGCGACTCCAACGACTACGTCGGCAAGGGCCTCTCCGGCGGGCGCATCATCGTCCGTCCGGACCGCACCAACGTGTTCCAGGCCGAGCGCAACGTCATTGCCGGAAATGTCATCGGTTACGGTGCGACCAGCGGTGAAATGTTCCTGCGCGGCCAAGTGGGCGAACGCTTCCTGGTCCGCAACTCGGGTGCGACAGCCGTCGTCGAAGGCATTGGCGACCACGGTTGTGAGTACATGACCGGTGGCCAGACCCTGATCATCGGACGCACGGGCCGCAACTTCGGTGCCGGCATGTCCGGCGGAACGGCCTTTGTGCTGGACCTGCTGCCCGAGCGTGTCAACAAGGACGCCCTGGATTCCGGTGAACTGAAGCTCGTCGAGCTCGACGCCGAGGACCGCGACATCGTCCACGGCCTCCTCACCAAGCACCTTGAGGAAACCGAATCCGTCCTGGCCGGCCGTCTGCTCGAGAACTTCGACGACACCGCCGCCCGCATCACCAAAGTGCTGCCGCGCGATTACGCCGCAGTCCTGCAAACCCGTCTCGACGCCATCGAAGAGGGCCTTGACCCCGATGGCGAAGAAGTATGGTCTCGAATCCTGGAGGTAACCGGTGGCTGACCCACGCGGATTTTTGAAAGTCCGGCAGCGCGAGACGCAGCCACGCCGCCCCGTTCCGGTCCGCATCATGGACTGGAAAGAGGTCTACGAAGCGCAGGAAAAGGGCGTCCTGAAGAGCCAGGCCGGACGCTGCATGGATTGTGGTGTTCCGTTCTGCCACCAGGGCTGTCCGCTGGGCAACCTGATTCCTGAGTGGAACGACCTCGTGTGGCGGGACAAGGGTGAAGAAGCGATTGAGCGCCTTCACGCCACCAACAACTTCCCGGAATTCACGGGTCGGCTGTGTCCTGCACCCTGCGAAGCGTCCTGCGTGCTGGGTATCAACCAGCCTGCCGTGACCATCAAGCAGGTTGAAGTTTCCATCATCGACCAGGCCTTCGACAACGACTGGGTCCAGCCCCTTCCGCCGACGCGCCTCACCGGCAAGACGGTCGCCGTCGTGGGTTCCGGCCCCGCAGGCCTGGCCGTTGCGCAGCAGCTGACCCGCGTCGGTCACACCGTCGCTGTCTACGAACGCGACGACAAGATCGGCGGCCTGCTCCGCTATGGCATCCCCGACTTCAAAATGGAGAAGGAACAGGTTGACCGCCGCCTGGAGCAGATGAAGGCTGAAGGTACGCGTTTCCGCACCGGCGTCGCCGTCGGTACGGACGTGACGTGGGAGCAGTTGCGGCGCCGTTACGACGCCGTCGTTGTCGCCACCGGAGCTACGGTTCCCCGCGACCTGCCCATCCCGGGCCGTGAGCTTGAGGGCGTCCACTTCGCCATGGACTACCTGGTTCCGTCCAACCGCGTAGTAGCGGGGGAGACTCCCGAGAATCACATTGACGCCCGGGGCAAGCACGTAGTCATCCTGGGTGGTGGCGACACCGGTGCCGACTGCATCGGCACCGCGCACCGTCACCAGGCCGCCTCCGTGACCACGCTCGCGATCGGCAAGCAGCCGCCGTCGGAGCGGGCCGCGCACCAGCCCTGGCCGACTTTCCCCACCCTGTTCGAGGTCGCCAGCGCCCACGAAGAAGGCGGAGACCGCACCTACTTGGCGTCCACCGTCTCCTTCGTTGGAGAGAACGGCAAGCTCACCGGCGTCAAAGTCGCTGAAACCGAGTTTGTGGACGGCAAGCGCCTGCCTAAGGCCGGCACAGAGCGGATCATCCCAGCTGACCTCGTGTTCCTGAGCCTTGGCTTTACCGGCGCGGAACCGGCCGGTATCACGGAGCAGGTCAACGCAGAGTTCGACGGTCGGGGCAACGTTGCCCGCGACGGCTACTACATGACGAACACCGACGGCGTGTTTGTCGCCGGCGATGCCGGTCGTGGCCAGTCCCTGATTGTGTGGGCCATTGCGGAAGGCCGTGCGTGCGCGGCCGCAGTGGACAAGTTCCTGATGGGAAGCACCATCCTCCCGGCACCGGTCGCCCCCACCGACCGGGCGATAGCCGTCTTATAGCGCCGGCAGGAACGATTTATTACTCAATCAGCTTGACACTACTTAGGGTAGGTATATGAGACGCGCGAAAATTGTGGCAACGTTCGGACCGGCAATCTCCAGCTTCGAGAACACCCTCGCGGTGCTGGAGGCCGGCGTTGACGTCGCCCGCATGAACATGAGCCACGGCGACTACTCCGTGCACGACACCACCTATGAGAACGTTCGCAAGGCTGCTGCACAGCTGCGCAAGCCTGTGGCCATCATGGCTGACCTTCAAGGCCCCAAGATCCGTCTGGGCCGCTTTGTCGATGGCCCGCACGAGCTGGCTGTCGGCGACACGTTCACCATCACCACCGAAGACGTCCCCGGCACCAAGGACATCTGCTCCACCACGCTCAAGAGCCTCACCGAAGACGTCAACGTGGGCGATGCCCTGTTGATCGACGACGGCAAGGTGGCCCTGCGTGCCATCGAGGTTGACGACGTCAAGGTCGTTGCAGTCGTGACCGTTGGCGGCAAGGTCTCGAACAACAAGGGCATCAACCTGCCCGGCGTTGCAGTCAACGTCCCCGCATTGAGCGAAAAGGACGAGGACGACCTCCGTTGGGCCCTCAAGCGTGGAGCCGACCTCATCGCCCTCTCGTTCGTGCGTGATGCCTCCGACATCAAGCGCGTCCACGAGATCATGGACGAAGAAGGCCGCCGCGTGCCGGTGATCGCCAAGATCGAAAAGCCGCAGGCCGTGGAGCAGCTCCACGAAATCATCGACGCGTTCGACGCCATCATGGTTGCCCGTGGCGACCTCGGTGTTGAGCTCCCGCTCGAAGAGGTGCCGATCGTCCAGAAGCGCGCAATCGAACTGGCACGCCGCTGGGCAAAGCCGGTCATCGTGGCCACCCAGGTCCTCGAATCCATGATCGACAACCCGCGTCCGACGCGCGCCGAGGCTTCCGACTGCGCCAACGCAGTTCTCGACGGCGCCGACGCAGTCATGCTCTCCGGCGAAACTTCCGTTGGTCAGTACCCGATCGAAACCGTCAAGGTCATGGCACGGATCATCGAATCCACCGAAGTGCACGGCCTTGAGCGCGTCCCCCCGCTGGGTACCAAGCCCAAGACCCGCGGTGGCGCCATCACCCGTGCCGCCGTCGAAATCGCCGACCAGCTGGACGCCAAGTACATCTGTGCGTTCACGCAGTCCGGTGACTCGGCACGACGTCTCTCGCGGCTGCGCCCGGTCAAGCCGGTCTTTGCATTCACGCCTGTTGAGCACGTCTGGAACCAGCTCGCCCTCACCTGGGGCATCCAGCCGGTGCTGGTTCCCATGGTTGGCCACACGGATGAAATGACCGCCCAGGTTGACCGCAGCCTCCTGGATATGGATCTCGTGGAGGAAGGCGACCTGGTTGTCATCGCGGCCGGTTCCCCTCCCGGACAGGCCGGCTCCACGAACTCGCTGAAGGTCCACAAGGTGGGCGACCTCGCCGACACGTCCTCGGTGGACGCATCGCGCAAGGAGCCCGTTGGTCCGTGGCCCGAAAAGAAGTCCAAGACCAAGGCCTAAGCCTCAGTCTGAGCAATGCGGGTCCCGCCTTTGGCGGGGCCCGCATTGTTTTGTCTCTAGCGGGGACGACGGCGGCCGCGCCCCATGCGAGGTGCGCGGCCGCCGTCGTGCGTTGCTATTGCTTAATTGACCTGGTTGATGATGGTTTCGGCAACCTCACGCATGCTCAGGCGACGGTCCATGGACGTCTTCTGAATCCAGCGGAAAGCCTCCGGCTCGGTCAGGCCCATCTTGGTGGTCAGGAGGCTCTTGGCGCGCTCCACGAGCTTGCGGGTGGCGAACTGCTCCTGAAGGTCGGAAACCTCGTTTTCGAGTGCCTTGATCTCCTCATGCCGGGACAGGGCGATCTCGATGGCCGGGATCAGGTCCGCGGGGGAGAACGGCTTGACAACGTACGCCATGGCACCGGCGTCGCGTGCCCGCTCCACCAGCTCTTTCTGGCTGAACGCGGTCAACAAGACAACCGGTGCAATCCGGGCCTTGACGATCTTCTCTGCTGCCGAGATGCCGTCCATGACAGGCATTTTGACGTCCATAAGGACGAGATCAGGCTTCAGCTCTTCAGCCAGCTGTACGGCTTTCTCGCCATTGTCGGCCTCGCCGACGACGTCGTACCCTTCGCCCTTCAGGATCTCGATGATATCCAAGCGGATGAGAGTCTCATCCTCGGCTACGACAACGCGTCGGGCCGGCTGGGCTGTGGACGTTGACTCCGTCTGTTCGGTCACGGGATCTCCTTGAAAAGGTTCGGCGGGTTCAGTTCCATCTTAGTGTGGACCGCTGCGGAGCTTGATTTTGTTGCACTCGCGCGCCCGGTTCTTTGAATTAGCCTATCTGCATGTAGAGTAGTTTCGCGTGCTGGGAAAGGATCGCGTTGCTCACAGAAATGTGGGCCGCTGACTTCCCGGTAATCCGCGCCCGAGTGGCGGAATTGGCAGACGCGCCGCACTCAAAATGCGGTATCGAAAGGTGTGTGGGTTCGAGTCCCACCTCGGGCACTGTGTTGTCACAGTCAGGGGCCTATATGGCCCCTGACTGTTGACAAAACCCCCAAATCTGTTGACACGGAACTAGCATTTTTATGTGGCCAGTATCCGGAAACGCGTCAAAAAGGACGGTTCTTCGTCCTTCATGGTGGTCTGGCGTGACCCCAAGATCCGGAAGCAGCAGGGCATCACTGTCGACTCCGCGCATGAGGCTGAAACGCTCAAGCGGCTGCTCGATGCGAACGGTCAGTCCTTCGAAATCGCACAGCAGGCACTGCTGGACAACAGGGCGAAGATACCCACGGTTGGTGAAGTCATTCAGGAGCACATCGACCTGCTAATCCGGCCGTCGAGTGGCACGGTGAAGACGTATCAGACGATGCTTGATCTTCATGTGCAGAAGGTCATCGGGCACGTCCCTGTCGACAAGCTCGACTACCGGATGATCGCGTACTGGGTGAAGTCGATGATGGCCAAGGGCCGGTCACCGAAGACGGTCAAGAACGTGCACGGCCTGATTTCCGCGTCGATGAACACCGCTGAGATGCTCGGCTACATCACTCGCAATCCATGCCGCGGTGTGCAGCTGCCGAGCGTTGAAAAGGCCGAGGACGAAATGATGTTCCTCACCCATGCGGAGTTCGGACTGATTATGGACGGGATGGGGGAGCGGTACCGCGACTTCACCAACTTCCTGGTCATGACCGGGACACGCTTTGGGGAAGCCACGGCTCTGACCGTCGCGGACATTGATCTGCTGGGCAAACCGGCGACCGCTCGGATTAACAAGGCATGGAAGCGGGACGGGCAGAACCAGTTCTACATCGGCCCGACGAAGACCGGCGCGGGCAAGAGGACTATCGGGTTGAATCCGGCGCTGGTAGATCTACTGATTCCGTTGGTGGCTGGGCGCCTTGGTGGTGACCTGCTTTTCACAACACCCAAAGGTGAACGGATTGTGCACAAGCTGTACTGGCACCACTACTGGATGCCGGCGGTTAAGGCAGCCCAGGATCGCGGCCTGCGGAAGAATCCACGAATTCACGATCTACGGCATACGCATGCGTCGTGGTTGATTCAGGACGGTGTCCCGATCTTCACGATTTCGCGACGGCTGGGGCACGCGTCGACGAGAACAACAGAGGGCGTGTATGGGCACCTCATGCCGGAAGCCTTGCAGGCCGGGGCGGATGCCACGGAGCGGTCGGTGTCGGCGTTTATGCGGTGAAGCGGTTGAGGCTACGGGCTAGTCAGGAAACGAGGCGATTGCGGGTTCTTGTGCCAATGAGTCGAGTGCTCGTTGTGCCGCCGTGTGGCGCCGTCGCTGGGTGCGGGGCGGGCAAGATTTCACTTAGCCTGGCTATCTCTGCAATGTGTTCAGACGTAAAGACGATCTTTCCCTTGCCCCAGCACGCATGCGGGAAGCGCCCCGCAGCAGCGCCGTCCCGCAGCCATCCCTCAGTGCAGCGCATTAGCGCAGCGGCCTCGGCGGGTTCGAAGAATTCTATGTTCATGTCTGTTCCTCTCATTCGTCTCGGCAATTCATGTGGATTCCGAGGCAAAAGGACATGATGGCGCCCTAGGGGCTGACCCGCTCCCCGCCCCTGCCGCTCACCCGAAGAGGCATGGCTTCTCCTCTGGGCGTGAGTCCGGGGGTTGTGAAAAATCCTGTTCAATGGCCGAATGCGCTTGATTCAGGGCGGGTAGGGAACCATTCAAAAGTGTGGAATCATGCGGGCATGCCTATTAAGCGCCTCGAAGTCCAGAAGGATCATCTAGAGCGACTCGTCAAGACGCCGGCAGCGGGCGTTGAGGAGTTAGTCTGGAACGCTATCGACGCGGATGCGGACACGGTCGAGTGCCGCCTTGTTCTCTTGCCTTCGGGTGGGCTGGATTCCCTTACCATTTCCGACAATGGAGAGGGCATCACCGAGGAGCGAGCCAACATATCGTTTGAGCGCCTCGGCGGCTCATGGAAGAAACAAACGGAGAAAACTGAAGGCGGCCGTGGCCTTCACGGACAGGCGGGCCAGGGGCGACTCGCAGCGTTCGGCATCGGCGACTGGGTCCGGTGGACTTCGACAAGTGAGGCGGTTGAAGGCGGCGGACTGCGGACAATTGAAATAACGGGGCGCCGGGGAAACCTGCAGGAAATCCAGATCGAAGTGGTTGAGCCGCCCCGCGCAACCAAGGGAACCACGGTTGAAATTAGCCAACTCTCCAATGGCGCCTTGAAGTGGTTAGAATCGCCGAAGGCCCCCGACCGACTGACCTCTACGTTTGCCCTCTCTCTAGAGAAGTATGGTGTCGACCTCCGGTGGGACGGGCGAAAAATCGACCCGCGAGACATCCAGAGTGCTCGATGGTCGGACTTCCTCACCGTGGAGGCTCTCGGCGCTGATCACGAACAAGTGGAACTTGTAATAATCGAGTGGAAGATACCAGAAGGTAGAAAACTACTTCTTTGCGACTCCAGCGGCGCGCCGCTCCACGAAACCAATGTGGGCATTCAAGCCCCCGGCTTCAACTTCACGGCCTACATAAAGTGGGAAGGATTCAAGGAACACGCCGCCAATCTCGCTTTGGCCGATTTTGCTCCCGATTCAGTCCAGGCAGTATTGGCTGCAGGCAGGGTCGCTATGAAGTCCTACTTCTCTGACCGGGTCAGGTCGCGCGGATCTGAGCTGGTGAAGGCTTGGAAAGACGACGATATCTATCCATTCAAGGAGCAGCCTTCGAGCGAGGTTGAACGAGCTGAACGAGAGCTGTTTGAGATAGTCGCCGTGACAGCGGCAGATGCTTTCAAGGACACCGACAAGAAGTCCAAGAGGCTGTCGCTCCACCTTATTAAAGAGGCCCTAGAAAATAACCCCGGAGGACTCCAAGACGTACTCGGGGAAGTAATTGGCCTTCCGGAGAGCGATCTCGCCGACCTCGGCGCTCTACTCAAGGAAACGACTCTGAGCAATATCATCCGCTCCACGCGGGAAATTACCGACAGGCTCAAGTTTGTATCGGGCCTCGAAGAGATAATTTACGGTGACGACTTCCGGAAGACCATCCTGGAGCGCAAACAGTTGCATCGAATCTTGGCGGCCGAAACATGGGTCTTCCGCGAGGAGTATCAATTAACAGCTGACGACACTACGCTGAAGACTGCTCTGGACAGGTACGGTCACCTTTTAAAGACAGATGATCCGAGTTCCGACGAAGACAGGGAACGCGAAGTTCTCGATCATACAGGGGGTATTCCCGTCGTCGACCTGATACTGAGTCGCGTAGTCGAACAGCAGGAGAACAAACGCCACCACATTGTTATCGAGATCAAGCGGCCCACCGTGCATATTGGCCACAACCAGATCAGTCAGATCGAACGATATGCCGCATCGGTCGTGGACGACGGCCGATTCGATCTTGCCTCCACTACTTGGGAGTTCTGGATTGTGGGCGACAAGATCGCCAACGCAGCCAGGATGAAGACGGCCCGTGGCGGCGTCATTCAAGAGCCGTCGGCTGAATACCCCGTGACAATTAGGGCGGTCTCGTGGTCGCAAATCATCAGGGACGCGCGTCACCGCCTCAAGTTTGTACAAGACGGGCTCAGCTTCGGCCCGACCAACGTGGAAGTGATGAAGCATCTACGGCAGAAGCATGGGAGCTTCTTGCCGGGAGTGGAGGTGGATGTGACTATTACAGATGGTGATGACGATGAATTACTTAAGGAGCTAGATGCTCTAGCAGCTACCACAGAGAATAGTTCAAAGCCGTCATGAATTATCGGCTCCGACGCCACAGCATCTGAAGTATCCTCACCCCGTCAGCACCGAAGTGCTCTGCGAGAGGTGAAAATGGCCCCGCTCGGTGTCTAAGAACTGTCGAGATATCGAGAGGGACTTTTTCGTCGGCTTACGCCCACCCTCCGTTAGGAGGGTGTCACGGAACCGCAACAGGGATCGCGCCATTTGCACGTGGATCACCTTTGGCGATCTCGTCTAGAGTTCCGAATTGATTTCGCCGCCAACGCTGTCCCGCGCTGTCGGTAAACCAAACCTCGCGGAAGGGTAAGAAATCAGAGGAGTCTCGGTAGAACGCCTGCGTGTGGTTCACGGTTTGCCCGGGCTTAATTGCTGGCCAGACATGGTCGATCTGATACGGGGCCTCGGCAGCTCCCGGCGCTTTAGGAGTCAGGGTTTGGACAACACAAACCATGGAGATTGGTTCGTCCCCACCATTGTGCACTTCCCACTTGATTGAGCGTCGGCGCCCATTCTCGGCTTCAAGGTCTCCAAGCCAGAATCCTTCGACGAGGACGGTCACTTTGGAGGCGATACGCCGCTTGTCTGCCTCAGCCTGTTCAGCTCGTTCCTGGCGGAAAATTCTACGGTCCTCGGCGGCCTCCTTACGCTCAATTTTGAGGCGTTGCCTATCGGCAAGACCGAAGTTGAGCGCTATAACAACCGCTGCGATCGTACCCGAGGCGGCAAACCAGTCAGCCAATGAACCCCAATCCGGGTTCGTAAACAATGCGTTGATATCCACCTCTAGAGCGTAGCCGCTCCTTTGCTAGTCAACAGGGGCCTGTTATAGGAGACAGCTTTCCCTCGGCGTGGCCTGGTGGCACCTCCGATTTCCTCAAGTCAATCAACGACCCCAAGCACAGCGAGGTCATTGGCAAAAGACCAGGACAGCCGTAAACGTAAATCTCACTGCGGGGATGACACCTTGGAGGTCGACTAAAGAGAACCATGCACTGGCGCGGTGATTGAGGTCCGTCCAAGATAATTTCCAAATCTTCGAGAGCCCCGCCAAGTCGCCCCTCTAGGTCGGTCATTGTCCATGTGTGGCGGAGGCTCTCGTTCAGTTTTTCGAGAATCGTATTTCCCCTGAGGAATAGGGCGGTCCAGCGCCGCCGCGTGGACCGCACCAGCGGACGGCCACCTCATGCTTACAATTTGGACAACGCCCGACGCGAAGCATCGCTCGTGGTGTAGTTTTCCTGCACACTGAGCCATCCAGCGGGCAGAGGCCGATGCCGGATCGGCCATCCTGTCAGGGTAGGCACACATCCTGAAGCCTGCTAGTCATTCCCGTACTCCCCCTCTGCTTCGGCAACAAACTCATCCCCCTGCACTTCAAAAGAGTCCGGCAGGCTAGATCGTTCGATCAGTTCAAACTGATCCAATACAAGTTGGCACGCTTGGCATGAGAAGTACTCTGATGCGGCGTCCGCAACCCCCCAAGAGTCTTCATCACCCGAAGAAGCATCGAAGTAACCATCCACACGCTGGTTGTAGGCATCGTGTGCCTCCAGAAGTCCCGGATTTCCGCAAGCTGGGCAGTCCTCATATGTGGAGTAAGGGAGTTGAGGCGATAACTGACCTTCGGACCGCCACTGGTTCTGCACCTTCTCGGGCAGATTTCCTTGTCCTTTTTGAAGATATCGCTGCTTCGCCCGACTAAGGAGTGATTGAAGCCTCTGATCCAAGTATTGGTTGTTTTGTTCCAAATAGGCGTTCACTACCGCTTCCCGCGAGGGCCCAACAAGGTCTTCGATGCTTCTGTCCTGGGCGTCAATCAGAGTGCTTGCAAGACTCCAAAAGGTGGGCCACAACTTGTCCGGCCGGACACTGCCAAATCCGATTCCGCCGCCGTGCACGTACTCGTTGCGAGATTTAGAAAGACTTAGGGCGTCATCGGCGTTAAACGGAGGAAAGACACGTTTACACCTAGCAAAAATGGTCGAGGCCCGCACTGATGTGAACTGGGTTCCAACCTCGCCGAGCCCCGCGGCAGCAAGTATGTTCCTACCGTCCTCAGTTGGATCAGCGATGAGGATTGGGGAAATTCTAGCAAGTGCGGACTTCGCTAGGAGTTCAAGAGCCAAGGATGCCCACAGCACACGCTCATCAAACGACCTTTCGTCGTCGTCTAGGGTACGGCTTATGAATAGCTTAGCTTTGAGCCAAATTGCTTCCGGATCATATGCGAGACTCAATTTTCCTCCCCTACTCGGAACGCGACGCGGAGGACTTCTCGATCCTCATCACCTGCCTCAACCTTGGCCCGACCGTGCAGAACGCTTCGGTTAGCGATCAACAGAAAAGTGTCCGGTTTCTCCCACTCAAAGGGTTCGGAACTCTCCTGCAGCGATGCCATGTAGGCCGCGGCCTCCCGCGCTCGTGCGTCAGCAGGTTCCATTACGTTTGGATCGTAACGAATCTTGTCGTCTTCCAAGACCGGCGCGAGAAACGCCCACGGACCGCTGCCGACCACAAACGTACCGTGCCGCAACACCTCCCATGGGGTTTTTCCGTCTGGGCTTTTGAGGCGGCGGAGATTAGTCGGAGTATCATTTTGTTTCTTACTGACGAGGAGCACGGCGTCCGGCGGCTCTGGCATGTGCGAGCCGTCCACATGGAGCGGTTGCTCGTCTAAGCCGTATGCGGCGCTTATTGAGCGCGGCCAAGCGGCAGCGCGGGTAGTTGGTCGCAGTACGGAGGTGACGCCTTCTCCCTTCCGTGTTTCCACTTCCACCCAGCCTGCCTGAGTCGCCTCCAAACGCAGAACGCCGATATGCCCTGTTCCCCACGCCCAGCCGTTTTTCTGGGCTATTGCCCAAGCTGCTATCAGGCTTGTTTCCATCAGACGGCCCCCTCTATTGCATTCGCACTGATCCGTGACTTTACAGCAAGCTGAGTCGACCAACTCACATCCATATAGTTGTGTTTTCCACTTACCTCGGCGGCTCGGGGATTGGGGAGGGAGGTGTCGCGCCCCGGAATAAATCCGGGAAACGCTAGCCAAATGGCCCAGCCCTGCCATTGCTTCGAAGGTTGAGGCCCCTTCCCGAAAGAAATCTATCAATCCGGATTTGCCAGGCATTGTCGACCTCTTCTTCACCATCACGGGTTTCAGGAGGAGATGACATCTGTGCGCCTCGCTCTAAACGTAGGAGTCGAAGGAATCCACGATTCGTGCGCCGTGGTGACTCCGTTCCCGTTCTGCGTTCTGAAGCACGGAGTCCGCTCCGGTCGAAGCAGTACTCAATAATCGAATCCCGATCACAGGGCTCTGGACATGTCCAGAGCCCTGGAGTTCAATGGAACTAAGGGTTCGCGGGCTTGTGCTGCTATTGGCACTCCGTCACCACGAGCCCAGGTTGAACGCATCACTGGGGATGCTCATGAACAACGTTCCACATACCTCAGGACAATCACCGGCAGAACGCGCTGCGAATGCCTTCGATGCGTTACAGCTTCCGACCCACTTGAATCTGGAACGCCTTGTTGCGATCGTCGAAGGCGTCCGGCATCGACCTATACAGATCGAAGCGGCCGGAGCACTAAATGGTGGATCGGTCTGCGGTTTGTGGCTGTCCACGGACGCCGTCGAGATAATATTGCACGCCATCAGCCCGTCTGGGCTGCACCGGCAACAGTTCGTCCTGCACGAACTCGGGCACATGGTCTTGAGGCATGATGAACTAGCCGTCCCAGCAGATTACATCGAAGTCCTCTTCCCGAACCTTCCGGCAGGACTTGTCTCTCGCGTACTCGCCCGGAGCAGCTTCAGTGATGACCTGGAAGCCGCCGCGGAATCGCTTGCTGATCTCTTCGCAGCAGCAATCAGGAACAGCGCGAAAGAGCCAAGATCGTTCGAGTGGGTTTTCGAATGATCCAGATTTTGGCGGCAGCTTTGATTTGGCTACTCGTTGTCTGTCTCCTCCCTGGAATCCGGGTACGGCGCGATCACAGCGTGCTGACAGCCGCCATCACGATATCAGTCGCTCTGACGCTGAACATCGACCAGGTCTATCTGAGCATCGATTCGGTACTGGGTGGTCGCAACTTCGTTGACCTGGCGGCCAATGTCTCTATGGTCGTTGGGATCTACTTTCTCTCGAGAGCTATCATCCGGGCGGCCACGCCGGACGAGACGCTCGAGAACCGAGACAGTGCTGGCATGATTCTGCTGGCCACGGTGATCTTAGGGCTCGCAGCCAGCTTCAGTGCCATCGCCACCCAAGGCAGTTCGACCCGTTTCATGGTCGATTACGGTGACCAGTTGCCTGCTGCCCTCTACTCGTCCATCCAGTTCGTCTATATCGGCTACGTGGTTAGCGTTACCGGTTTTACGTGTTTTCGATTTCGCGGCGACATGTCGAGGCCCTATTTCCGCACGGCATTAGCGTTCATCGGGGTTGGCTGTAGCTTCGCTGTTCTTCTCGTATTGCTTGTGCTGGTCATGGATGTTCTGCATCTGCAAGGGCGCCTGGATGCCATGCGTGCGGTCTCGCCTATTTATGATGCTGCGGTCGTTGCCGCCATGGCCTTCCTGTGCGTAGGTCTGGCCGTCCCGCCTGTGGCACGTCGAGTTATCGGCCAGAGGCAATCCGCGACAGAGGCGGAGCTGGTCGGCGGCCTCACGAAAATCTGGGAAAAGACAACAAACAAACGGCAAGACGTTCGGCTCGTGCGAGACACCGAAATGATCAGCCAACAGGACCAGGCCCAAAGGCTCCATAGAATGCTTGTTGAAGTACAGGACGCGCTATTGGTCGAGCCCAGTTTAGGCAGCTTCTTGGACATCCATGACCTCAATGTCTTGAATGCTGCTGAGAATTATCTGGCGGGACCTTTCGTGCGCCAAGTTCCAGTTCGCAGACGGAAGGGGGAGCGCGCGAAATGACGGATGATGCGAGTTCCTCCGAGACCCCTCAGACCAGATTGGCGCGGAAGCTCAATCTCCTTCTGGACCTCTATGAGGCCGAGGGATCGGAGGCACTGACCTACCCCGAGATCAATCGGCACATGAGTCAGCGTGGAACGCCACTTTCCCGTTCCCGCTGGGCCTACATGCGCGGCGGGGATAACTCGCTGGCGACCGATCCCGTGCTGCTTCGGAACCTTGCAGAGTTCTTTGGAGTGGACCGTGATTACCTCTTGGACGATGCCGGGGAAATACCAAAGCTTGTAGACGCTCAGCTGGAACTTCTTCGTACGCTGCGTGAGTCACGTGTGCGGAACTTCGCCGCTCGTCAGTTGCAGGGGATCTCTCCGGAAACCTTGGTGAGGCTTCGCCAAGTGATTGACGAACGCAAAAGGGCCCAGGGGGTCAACGATGCCGACAGCCACTAGTCGTAGGGCTACAGAGGTAGGAATTCTTGCTGCATCCGTGTGTTTGCTCGCAGGTGTCGCGGGTTCAATGTACTTTGCCCGTCAGGTTGTAGTCCCGAAATACAGCCGTCGTGAGGATTTGAAGGTTCGTGCCGTGCACACTCGGGGAGACGGATCTCTCGAGATCGAATTTCCCGCTACTGAACAAACGAGAGCGCCGGGACGATACAGCTTTTGGTTTGACCAAGGAACAGGTCATGCATGTCTAGGGTCGGTCGTTGAGTCGAACCACGACCGAAGCACAGTAACCCGGGCGGTTGAGCGAGTAGACGCTGGAGAACTCAAACTGGCCAGCGCTGGGATCTGGAGTGGGTACGTCTTTTCAAAACCTGAACAACTTGGTCTGCCGTACCAAGACGTTATGATTCCAGTCGACAACGGTGTCGCCCCAGCGTGGCGGTTTAACCCGCTCTCCGTTGCTGAGGCGCCAAGCATCTGGGCTATCCACGTCCACGGAATGGGCGGCAAGAGGGCCGGGACCCTTCGCGGAATACCCATCGCGAGGCGTCTGGGACTGACGTCGCTGGTAGTCTCGTTCCGCAACGACGGTGACGCCCCGCCGTCGTACGATCACCGCTACAGTCTCGGCCAGACCGAATGGCGCGACGTCGAGGCCGGCATCAACTACGCCATTTCTAATGGCGCGGAATGCATTGTCCTTTTTGGGTGGTCGCTGGGCGCTTCAATCGCCCTTCAAGCAGCATCCCTGTCGCCGAATTCCTCGCGAGTAGCTGGGATGGTTCTCGACGCTCCAGTCTTCGACTGGCGAACGACCTTGGCAGCGAACGCCAGGGCGGCCGGACTTCCTCGGCCATTTGTGCACCTGGGCTTCACCATTCTTCGATCCAAGGCCCTCCGGTGGGTGACTGGCCTTGCTGAACCGATACGTCTCGATTCCCTGGACTGGCTGGCGCGAGCAACTGAATTGAACAAACCGATCCTCGTACTCCATGGAGAGAAGGACGACACAACGCCCTTCGAAGCATCCAAGAAAGCTGCCAGCCTAAGGCCGGACCTAGTCAGATTGGTGGAGTTTGAATCTGAGGGCCACTCTCTGGAGTGGAATGTCGACCCAGAAAAGTGGGAGCGATCGGTCGAGGAGTGGTTCCATGGTCTCCAGTTGGCCGGCGCTAGTCCTGAGCAAGCG
This sequence comes from Paenarthrobacter sp. NPDC056912, assembly GCF_042786555.1. Taxonomy (NCBI): domain Bacteria; kingdom Bacillati; phylum Actinomycetota; class Actinomycetes; order Micrococcales; family Micrococcaceae; genus Paenarthrobacter; species Paenarthrobacter sp. NPDC056912. Next base: position 48,404 of record NZ_JBHUCD010000021.1, on the reverse strand, counting down.
GCGGCACCGTCGTAGGAGGCATTTGCACTGAGTACTGGGCCGCTAGGTCAATGAGCTGACACTCGACGAGTGAGGCGTGAGCGGAGTAACGCTCGTCGGCCAAAGCCTGAATGTAACCAGCCGATTCAAGGATGAGGAGATGACGCCGAATCGTTGCTCGAGAAGCCTGAATCCCTGACGCCAAGACTCCGGTCGTCGATGGCCCACTCCTGATGAGGAAGCGAAGAATCTGGCTCCGTGTTCGGTTCATCAAGATGGATGTCGACATTCAAACCACGGCTCAGGTCTGGGGGGATGCTTGCTGTAGACGGGTCTACAGCAACAGGATACGCCTCATGTAGATCGCGGAAAAGATTCAATGTCCAGCTGATTGTCTAGCCTCGGCGCTCGCGGAATACTGAGGGCAACGCAGCAGTATTTCTCATCGAACGAGGCGGTCGAAAGGTGGAGCATGCCGGCAAAAGACGCTAGCCGGAACGGCGAGTTGTCACCTCAGGCGACCCTCGCCCGCCGACTAAACCTGCTGCTCGACGTCGTTGTAGCCGAGAGAGGTTCGCCCGTCACTTTCAGGGAGATTGAGGTCGGACTCCGAAGTCGAGGCGTCAAGATTTCCAGGGCCAGGTGGTTCTACATGAAGGATGGAACAGGGCGACTGGTCAGTGATCCGCAGCTGCTCGCCGCTATCTGCGAGATGTTCGACGTCGATCCGTCCTATTTGCTGAACGGCGTCGAAGGCGACCTTCCTGAACGGATCGACTCGCAGTTGGAGTTTGTGAAGTCTCTGAGGGCAGCCCGGGTGAAGTCATTCGCTGCTAGGACCCTCGGGGACGTCTCGCCGGAAACGCTTCGCGCAATCTCCGAGTATCTGAACAAAGACATCGACCTACACCCGAACGGGGAGCGTGCCGCGGCTACTCCTCCAATACATACCGGAGATGGGCGTCCAGCAACTCCTTGATGCGGGCAGGATTCGCTGAGTAGCGAGGAGACCGGCCGTGACGCCGCCCAGCCTCCACATCGACCTCAATGGCGCCGACCTGTTCAAGGGCTATGAGGTGTTTGGCTACGCTGGGCTCGCCGGCGCTGACCGCTGCGACGATGTCCCCCCTGGACGCAGGACCACTTGCCGTCAGGAACCTCAGAATCTCATTCCGTGAGCGATTCCCGAACGTCGCCACGGCGTCTTCAACGTCAGGCGACCAGGCGTCGTCGTGAGGCTGCGTGATCCGCGGCATGGCTCCATTCTTGCTGAACAACATGCAAAAAGTAAGAACTGGGACCTTGACGATACTTTAATTATCGTCGACAATAGTTTTTAGAAGCTTGTGTTGTGGTCAGGATCGTTTCTGCCACGTTGTGTCGCCACAACTGGTGACGCTGGAGATATTCGAATCCGTTAGTCAAAGCGGTGAGAGCCATGAGCCTAGAACACCTGGCGGGCAACGCTGAAATAGAGAACTCAAACGCATCCCCGGTGGACATTACGCTGCTGGGTCCGGTTGCACCGACCCTGCGAGTTTCCGTCGACCAAATGATGGGAGCGGTCGAAGGCGTGCGCCGCTACGTCATCTCGCACTTGGCCAGGATCGGCCGCTCGTGCGATGTGGACGATGTCATGCAAGACATCAGGATGGCTGTCTGGGACGGGGTAGTACGCGGAAACACCGACAGATCCCTGGAGTTCCATTTGGGGCGTGGGTGCAAGGCGTCACCGGGAATGTCTGCGCAGCGCACGTCCGCAGGGAACTCGGGCGCAAGACGCTGCCGCTGCTTTTGGATTCGGGAAACGGTGAGAATCCGGAGCTTGTTCGGCACCTAACGGCTCTGGTCGTGTCACGTGATTACCGCGATGCCGATGAGATCATCGATCAAGAATGGGCCCATATAGTTCTTGGGCTGACTCGGGCCGCCGTGTCAGCTCCGGTATGGCGCCTCGCGGTGAGCAGCCTTAGCGAGCCGCGACGACACGCCCCTCCGTCGCCGCAAGACCGTCGCCGCTGGAATGCAGTCACTGCGGTTCGGCAGACTGCAAAGACAGTCAGCCAAGCGTTGGATGTAGATCCTGAAACTGTGCATGGCATGCCCGGACTATGCCGGCAGGCTGTTGGTTGTCTGCCGAGTCTGCTCCTGCAGGGAGTGGCCGAAGCAATCGTTGTGCCCGAACACCACGGCGTCGAACGGCAGGTTGCCATCGCCGCGGTTGCCGAGGAGTTCAAAGTCACTGAGCGATATGTGGCAGTCCAAATTGGCACGGCCCGTCGCCTGTATCAAACGGCATGGAGAGTCATTCGCAGTTCCATGACTTCGGCTGTTTGAGTCATGTTGCTCATTGGCGAGCTGAGCCATGGACCGGCTTAGGAGGCAAACATGGTGAAATCCCTTTGGCGCGGGCGAACAACTCGGCGGTGGGTGTTTGTCCTGGCATTGGCGGCCATCTTAGGTGCCATCAATCTCGTCGCGGTCGCGCCGCGGGAGTCCCCGTCTACGAAAGGGACGGCTGTCGCATCGGCAGAGTCTTCGACGCCGCGGGATCTGCCGAGCATTTCCCCGACTACTCCAGCGAAACCAACGAAGTCAGCTCCACTCTCGAAGGTCCCTACGTCGGTTCCGCCTGTCACTGCCGATTATCGGGCGCTTGCTTCCGCGGCTGCCGTGGCTATGTATAGCTGGGACACCCGAAGTTCGTCCTATTCGGATGTGTATGCGCGAATTCGGGGTTGGTGGTTCGTCCTCCCTGACGGATCAAATCCGTTGGCCGTCCTGGTCCAGGAGTTTGAGGCAACGGGCATTAACGCGGGGTCCTTCGCTTCGCTTGCGGGCCAACGTGCCTACAGGGCAGCGACGTTCGAATCCATGGCATGTGACGACGAGCTCGTAAAAGTTCGCGAACGGCCGGCTCCGTGGGTGGGGCTTCATGTCTGCACGGTTCGACTCAGGGTCGTTGACCAGACAATTAGTAGCAGAAATTCATACACGGCGCCGGTCAGTGTCATGGCTAATTGCCCGCCGGCAGCGACCGCCCCGCCTGGTCGATGCCAATTGGTCGGCCTCTATGCCTCGCCTGGCCGGATCGTCTACTGATGCCGCATCCGGCTTTGGCGATGGACGTAGTCAGGCGTCGAACGCTCGCACGGGGTGCAACCGCCGTCGTTCTCGTCATCGTGCTTTCCCTGGGTGTTGTCGTCAGTGCCGTCGCTCTAGCCTTGGTGGGGGAGAAGCCGGAATCACCTGTCGGGTGTGTGTCTAGCGGCGCTGTCGCACAAAGCGTCCTCGAGAACAGTGGAACGCGGCCGGATGGTCAAGCCGTTGGACTCTCGGCAGGGCAGATTGCTGTGGCACGGGGGTACGTTTCCGTCGGGAAGCAACTTGGTGTTCAGCGGGAGGCGATGGTGATCGCCATAATGATGTCTCTCCAGGAGTCGACCCTCCGGATGCTCGCCAACGTGAATGTCCCTGCGTCATTTCAGTTTCCTCATGACGGGGTTGGAAGTGACCATGACTCAGTAGGTTCGGCACAGCAGCGGCCAGCGGCTGGATGGGGAACCGTTGCAGAGCTGATGGATCTTTCTTACAACGCACGAGCATTCTATGGAGGGCCGTCTGGACCGAACAAGGGTAGTCCTCGAGGTTTGCTGGATGTGCCAGGCTGGTCGGCCATGAGCAGAGGGCAAGCTGCCCAAGCAGTCCAAGTGTCAGCGTTTCCAGAGCTCTATGCTCGATGGGAACCACAGGCGACAGCTATCGTTGACCTGCTTCAGGGTGTCACCACGGTCCCGACGTGCAGCGCGGGGGTGAGTGGCCGGCCAGGTCCGGTCTCTCCAGGAGGCTTATCTCAAATCAGGCAGGACATTCTGCGTTTCACACAGATGGGTGTGGGTGGTGCCTACGTCTGGGGTGGGACGGCTTTCAAGGCCTGGGACTGCTCGGGATTCGTGCAGTGGATCTATCGGCAGGTGGGAATCGAGCTCCCGCGAGTGGAGCAGTGGCGTGTCGGGCTAATGACTGAGAGTCCTCAAGTCGGCGACCTTGTCGTTCAAAACCCTCAGGGTCCCTACAACTGGGGGCACGTGGGAAATTTTCGCTGGGCAGGGGATGATGTACAGCGCGCTCAATCCGTCTGCCGGCACTTTGCTTCATCCAATCGACTGGAATCCGGGTAGCGCCTATTTCGACCTTTTAGGGACATAGGTGGACGAGACTTTGGGGGATCGTGGTGTTGTCATTCAGCACTAGAGGTGGAGTGCATAGGGGCGCCGATTCGGAAGACGGCGAGCAATCAGTGGTGCCCAACATTCTGCCGTCGGGAGCGAAGCCGAACATTCAGAGGCCCCCCGCCGCATTCGGGTCGCGACCCGCCGCCGGGTGCGGAGGGCTCTTCCCGAGTGGGTCGAGCTCGAGACCCGCACGGACGTCCCTGACCAGGACCTGACGCAGTACAAGGGCATCCCGGCAACCACAGTCCGGCGCGCCCTGGAGGACGTGCACGACAGAATGCCTCCGGAGCGCTGGGAGGCGCTGGTCGACCAGGCGCGCCGGCGCGAGCTGATCGACGACCGCGGCGTCGCTGAACTGAACGAGAAGCAGCACGTCGCATGAGCGCCGCGGCACCACCGCTGAACACCGTGCAGCTGAACGCCCGGCCGGAGGAGGCGTCCCGCGACCTCGGGGTATCGAGCGCACGCGTGCGCCGGATGCTGCGCACGCTGATTGTATCCCAGATGCTGCCCGACGCCGTCGCCATCAAGGGCGGCATGGGCGTCAAGCTTCGCATGGGGGAGTGCGGCACACTGGCCACGGCTGATCTGGAGGTCTCCACGTGGCAGCGCGGCGAGGCCTTCGAGGAAGCGTTCCGCGCTCGACTGGCACAGGGCTGGGGCGCCGTGCCCGCGTTCAAGGGCTCGCTGCGCAAGAATCCGGATGCACCAGACCGCGTAGCGTTACTGCGTCCCTGAAGCGCAGCCGCTGCACGACCCTGGGCTCGCTCGGCCTCAGTACGTGATGCACACCCCTACAGGGTCACGCTGTCCTTCCTCGGAAGCGAATGGGCCGGGCTGGATGTGGAGGTGTCCGACTCCGAGATCGGGCCGCATACCCACATGCGCCGCGTCGTCGATGGCCAGCTCATCGAGCTGAGCATCCACTTCGGCCTTGGGCAACTGAAACCGGTGGAGTTGATCGACTTGGAGTACCAGATCGCGCAGAAGATCCGCGCCGTGACGGACCTCGACTATGCCCGGGCCCACGATCTGGTGGATCTGCAGCTGCTGTGGGACGCCGGCCCCGATCTGGCTTCCGTACGGGAGTTTTGCGTGCCTACGTTGGACTTCCGCTGTGCACAGGAGTGGCGGCCGTTGCCCCTGCGCGCGATGGACGGCTGGGATCCCGCGTACCGCGATGCTCGCGGGGAGACGGAGGTCGGGGGAAACTCGTTCGTCCTGGAAGGCATCGACTCGGCGCGCGAGTGGTTCGGGCAGGTGATAGCGTCCATCGACGCACCGAGGGACATCGGCTCGACCTTCGATCCGCAGGTCCTGGAGAAGAGGCAGCGCCGAATGCTCGGTGGGGGCGAGGTCTTTGCCCTTGACGAAGGCCATTTCGAACAAGGTACGGTTCTGCCTCGGCATCCATGGCGCCTTCGTCGATCGGCGGTGTCGAATACATGGATCGATCGGGACAAAGTAAGCGAAACCTGTAGCATCACATGGAACCCATAATCTACTGATAGGCGCCCGCCAGTGAACGAGCAATTGATCGACTCGACCGAGGATGTAACCGAGGAGGTAGACGTCGAAGGCCTACTCTTCGACCCCGTTGAGGAGAGTACTGGTGCGGCCGTGGTCGGAGAGTACGACTTGGTTTCCACGCCAAACGACTTCAACGTTCTAACCATCAAGAACTTTCTCGATACCGGCGCGGTGAAGGTCCCTAGGTATCAGCGCAATTTCGTTTGGGATCGGGCACGTGCTTCGAAACTCATTGAGTCTCTGATCCTCGGCCTCCCCGTTCCGCAGGTCTTCTTGTACGAGGAAGCGCGGAACTCATTCCAGATTATCGATGGACAACAGCGCTTGATGTCCATTTACTTTTTCTTGGTGGGGCGCTTTCCCCGTAAGACCGCAAAGCCAAGGCTTCGCGAATTCTGGGGGCAGCAAGGGGGTATTCCGCCTCACATCCTCTCAGATGACGGGCTGTTTGAGTCTTTCAGGTTGCATCTGCCGTCGCCCCAGAACGGCCCGAGTAATACGTTGCACGGGCTCAAATACGACACGTTAGAAGAGCGGCAAATTCAACTCGGCATGCGTACTCTCCGAAATATCGTGATCAAGCAAGTCAACCCTGAGGGCCGCGGTGCCGTCTACGAAATTTTCAACAGACTCAACACGACGGGCGTAAACCTAACTGCTCAAGAGATTCGCATGAGTTTGGCTGATTCAGCCTTCATGGAACAGATTGTCGAGTTCAATATGGATCCCGTCTGGCGTCAGCTGTTTGGTGTCGCTACTCCAGATCCTCGACTTCGCGACATCGAAGTGCTGCTGCGGGCATTCGCTATGGCGGACGAATCGGACGAGTATCGACCTTCCATGGTGCGATTCCTCGATCGGTATGCGGATCGCACTCGCTTGTTCAAGCAAGAACAGATTCGGCCACGCCGGATGGCACTTGAGCGATTCCTCGAAGATACTCGGCACGTGGACCGCGCCGCGTTCCTGATTTCAGAGCGGTTCAGCGTCCCCATTTTCGAAGCGATCTTCGCGGCATACGCCCAAGAATGCAAGAAAGGGGAGCAGCCCACCCTGCGTGATGACGTACTTGCGAGGCTCAAAGTTGATCCGCAATTCGTCGATGCCACTGAAACTCATACGACGGATACAAAGAATATTTTGCAGCGCGTTGCAGTCGCGCGTGCCTACCTTCGCGGTGAGAAGTAACATCTCATGAGCCTGGAAAGCTACTTTGAGGAGCGTATCGAAATTGGTGATCTGCTTGGTGAAGCCAATGAATACTCGCTGCTGAACGTCTACCATTCAGACTTGCCGAAAGTCCTCATTCTGTCGGTCGCTAGTCGCTTCGAACGTGATGTGACGGACCACATAGAGACCTTTTATTCGGAAATCTCGGAGCTCGAACCAGTGGCGGCTTTCGTGAAGAAGAAGGCTCTGAATCGCCAGTACCACTCGCTGTTCAACTGGGATGCCGCAAATGTGAATGCATTCGTGGGACTGTTTGGCCCACAATGTAAGGCGCATTTCGCGACCCAGATAGTTCAACATGACTGGCTGAACGATGCGGCACGGGACTTCCTGGCGCTCGGGCAGGCCAGGAATGTGCTCATACATCTAGATCTGGCTACCCAGACTGCCTCGATGACGGCGCAAGAAGTAGCAGAAAAATACAGGTCCGCAGTCCGTTTCGTCGAAGCGATTCCGTTCGTTCTTCGTCTTCGGCCGATACCGACAAGAGAGCAGGGAGCGCCCGAAAGTCTCGAGGCGGCCCGATAACCAGAGTCAACTTCGGTGTACAAGGCATTGAGCTGCCCTCTCCCATAGGTGGGGGTGACTGTTCCCCCATCCAACGAGACGGTGCGGGCCGTTAGGGAGAGACGAAGCACGGTGGTCTCTATTCTGGTGACTTCCTGCCCCTGACTGCTGTCAAAACTGCGGACTGACTTATCGCGCGGTTGGACGTGGGCCGGGCCACAAAATCATGTCGGTCCGCGCCACCAGCCCCATGAAGTCGTGAGCCCAATCAGCTCATTCCATAGGAAGACGACTGGATGGAGCACCAGATGGTACTGGCAGCGGTGGATCCTGGGATAACACCAAACGCGAACTTTCCCTTTCTTGAGTCACTCAAGCAGATCGGTGGCGGCATCCTTGTCGGCGCCTTCATCGTCATTGCGATTGTGGCAATTATCGGAGCCGCGATGCTGTTAGCGGGCAAGCTTAGCCAATCGTCGCGCCTTGCATCTGGCGGCGGAGTGGTCCTACTGTGGACCGGCCCTGTCGCGGCAATCCTAGGCGGGATCAACGGCTACATCCTCTGGTCGCAGACGGCATTTCCGTTGGGCTTCTAGCCGCTCGCGATCATGCCTATCGAGTGTGACCTCAACGGTTGGTGGCCGCCGGGCTGCGGACTGGTTTCCCAAGCCAACGACGGCGTCCAAGGTTCCATCACTTCAATCTTCGCTAACGTCCTTCAGAACATTGCCTCGTGGATGTGGGGGTTCATCACTGGGGCCTTCAGCGTTTCCGAAGTCGATGAATCACAATGGGCGGCTATCCGCGTCCTAACCAACTGGTGGGTCATTGTCATGATGACTCCGCTGGTGGTTGTGATGATCCTTCAACTCTTTTCCGGACTGATCAGCCAGCAACCACGCCGGCTGCTGAGGGCACTTGTCGGGGGAGCGGCGGCAGTGCCGCTGGTGGCAGCGGCCGTCTACTTGGTTCGGCAGCTCACGAGGGTCAGCGACGGGGCGGCGGCGGCCCTGCTCGAATCCATCGGGACGGATCCGTACGTCGTGTTCATGCGGCTCTTCGGCTTCGAACGAGCTCCCGAAGGCTCCGAACGCGAATGGAACGTCATCTCCCTGGCGCCTGGCAACCAAGGCGGAGCTGTCGGCGGCGCGATAGTGACGGTCATGGCGGTCATCGTCGTGTGGATTCTGGCGTTCATCCTCATGTGCTCGATGATCTTCAGGACATTCGCCCTCGCCGTCCTGGCGGCTGTCGCACCGGTCGCCCTCATGATGATGCCTTGGGAGAAGTCAAAGGCCTGGGCCGGGCGGTGGTGCGAAGTCGTCGTCGCGCTCTTGCTGGCGAAACCGTTGGCGGCGACAATTCTTGCAGCGGCGATCAAGCTGTTCGCGGATTCGACGTCCTTTGCAGGTTTGGCGGCCGGCACTGTCGGCATGGTTCTGGCCTGCGGTGCATCGTTTATGGCGCTGAGGTTGGTGAGCTTTGCGGGCGGCGAACTCGCGGCGGCAGCCCTAGCGGCTGGCAGCGGGCACGTTCTTGCTCGCAGCAGCAGTGTTGCCTCCAGGTTCAGCCGACAACTTGGTAGGCGCATGACGATTGCATCAATGTTGGGCAGGTCGTCCCTAGCTCGACCTATTCCCTCTAGGCGCAGAGACATCCCCACGCGCGTATTGCCACCTTCAGTGGCCCTGCCGCGCAGCCTTACGAGTACGACGCCGATACTCACCTCAGGTGTAAACGCTTCGGCATCGTACGGAGCAGACTCTGCTCGCGGCGGCGCCGCAAGGCAGGGCGACGTGGTGAGTGGAGAGGTGGTCGCCGAGCAGAGTAAGCAAGCGTCGTCTGCGCCACCTTCGCCGACGGGCCGGAACCCGGCCGCCGGACCGCCTAGGACAAACGCCCCCAGAAACCCTCGGCAGCCCGAAGTGCGAAGTCCCGGCAGCGCGCTGCCCATAGCGTCCCGGAGGCGAGATCAACAGGAACGGCCGGCCCACCGTCGTCACTCTTCGTCGCCAGAATTTCGTCCTCAATCCGGAGTGTTTATTACGTGAGTTTTGAGGAGCTTCGTCCGTACGGTTGCGTCGGGGTCCAGGGGCCGCAGTGTCTCGCAAGGCACGGAATAGCCAAGCGCGCACGGATAATACCTGCGCCGACTCAGTTTAGGCCAGGTGCGGGTGTTTCCTGGGCATTCTATGGAGTCATGGTGGTCAAGTTTCACGACCGTTTGAAGGCCTGACATCCGAGGTAGTCCATTAGTTGGCTGCACAACTACCGTCACGTTGCCCGGCGTGTTGTCTACTTCCTGGTGGTTACTGTCCCGAAAGTGCTCCTGCAGGGCCGCATCCACTTTAGAGCGACACGACGATGGGCGCTGAGCCTCCACAGCAGGCTTGGCCTCTTGGAAGGGAGCCACGGTCTTCAAGATGTATGTGGTCCGATCTGAACAAAGGAAGTCTGTATGCCTCGCTTCACTCGTGGTTTTGGTTTTGCAAGTCGTCCCATTGGCGCGGTTGCGGTCTGCGCGGCACTTGTTGGTTTGGTTTCTGCTGGCGTAGTTTCTGCTCCCGAGGCCATTGCGGAGGATCCGGCGCTGCTGAGCAGAACAGTCAGTTATGAGGGGAAGAATCTGACGCTTCGGCTTTCACCGGTGCCGGTGCATGCGAGTAAGTTCGAGGTCCTTGTTCAGCAAGAAGATGGTTCCCTGGCCCCGTACACGGCACCCGCGGAGCGCGCCTACCTTGGCAGTGTTGATGAGGATTCCGGGGCGAGGGCTTCCGGGATCATTGATTCCGAGGGGATTTTCCAGGGCACAGTCGTTTTTGACCGGGGTGGTACTTGGTTTGTGCGCGACGATACGGTCACGAGAACGCGCGGGCTGGAGCAACCCACGTTTAGATGGCCTTCCTCGGAGGACGCAACACGGAACGTCTCTACGGCACCGGACCAGGTGGGTACCACGAGTTACGGCTGGACCCTGGGCTATGACGTCGATAATGACTGGTTCACCTCTGCCCCGGTGAACGGGTCTGTGGAGAAAGCCTTGGACTACATAGATCTGGCCGCAGTGTCACTGTTGGATGTTTATGAAAGCAATGCTTTGCTGCGCCCGTCGCTTGGCAGGGTCATTATCCGGGCTTCCCCGACCCAAGATCCGTACGTCGGCAAGGACACAGGCCAGCGGCTGGTTGCTGTCAGAACGGCATGGTCCGCTGGACACCGGGACGCCGACGTCGATGATGTTGCGTTGCTCCACGGCAGCGGCGAGGGTGGCCTGGGCTATGTGGGCACTGCGGGGTCCATGGACTGGGGATATACAGTTTCAGACAGTCCAGGATCCAGCTACGTGGTCCAGCGTCACGAGTTCGCCCACACCTGGAGTGTCCGAGATAACCACACGAACGGCCCTGAAGGTGCAACAATCGTCTCCGGCAACAGTTACGATCGCTTCGATGGCACCGAACTGAGCGCGATCATGCGCTACCGCGACAAGAATCTGGGCAAATTCACCAACATTGGCAGGTTCAACCCGGCTCTGCCACCGTACGCGGCCCTGGATATGGTCGATGACCTGACCGCTACCGTGCCCTACCCGTTCAATCCCGTCGCGAACGACCACGACGCTAACGCAGATGCTCTTAGCCTTCAATCCGTGACCACCACCAGTGCTCTGGGCGGAACACTGACCCGCGCCGGCGATACCGTCACCTACACCCCACCCAAGGTCACCAGCCCCCAAACCCTCGACTGGGCCCAATACGTCGTCCAAGACTCCACCGGGAAAACAGCCACCGGAACCATGCTCTTCCGTATCAATCCGACCGCAGCCCCTGAGCCATCAGCGACGGCTGACCCCTCGGCCACTGCTACGTCTGAGCCCTCGGCGACGGCTGACCCCTCGGCCACTGCTACGTCTGAGCCATCAGCGACGGCTGACCCCTCGGCCACTGCTACGTCTGAGCCCTCGGCGACGGCTGACCCCTCGGCCACTGCTACGCCTGAGCCATCAGCGACGGCTGACCGTTTGGCTGTCACGGGGGCTGGCGAATCCGGAGCCCTGGTGATGGCAGGCTTCCTGCTGGTCGTGGGCCTCGCATTGGCTCATGGCGGTCGCACCAGATCACGCCGGAAGCACCACTAACAGCCCGTGGATTGGTCGCAGGTCCATGACCGGCTGACAGAATAGGTGCTGGCCGTTCCGTTGCCTGCGACTCCACAGCCGCGGGCAACCCACTCGCGGCCGGGGCAACCATAGCGACACTGACGACTTGGCTACGATCTCAGATTGCGCGGCCCGCGCCGGCCAGTTGGCGCAAGAGGGAACGATCCAGTTCATACCGTCCAGATCAAGTCCATTGACAGGTTCATAGAGGATCAGCACCCGTGGATCGCCGAGCAACGACCACCCGGGCACCCCTAGTCTTTGGGGCCATACAGGTAGCACGGATATCGTTTCTTCGAGACCGTGCCGTATGAACCCACCCAGCTCGAGCAGCGCACCAACTTTCCGCCAGCGGTGTGGACGTAGAGGGCGCGTTCACGGACGGTTTCCTGGACGTCGGGATGACCAGCACGAGGATCATTTCATGATGGTTGATTTTCCGGCACCTTTTTGGCTCAAGCAAACCTGTCACTATGCCCGGATGAACCGTCAAGGTAGCAGCGTTGACGGCTGTCTGATTTCCGTAGGACCTTCGAGAAGCCTTCAATTTGATCATTCTCCGAGGGCCACTCCCGAGTAGCTACTACGTGCGGTCCAATGGCACGCCGATATCGTCGATCGGCTGTTGATGGCTTCCTGTTCGACTGGAAGAACCTGGTATTGCTGAGGTTGACGTCTTCCGTGTCCCGGAGCCTTCGGGTGGGCCTGGCGTTTCTCGTGCTGGATGGGCGCGCGGCAGATGATGGCCAGGCTGGGGTTGTGACCTTTGCGTTTGCAGGTGGGGCTGATCAGGTCGGGCGGATGTCGTGGAGGGACTCGCCGTTCTTGCGGCGCTTTCAGTCGCCGCTATCTGCGCATATGCGGCTGGCGCCGGCTATCGCGGCGACAGGGTTCGGCGAAAGAAGGTTGCTGCCCCCATCTGAGCCTCGTGGGCAAGCATGGATGATCGCCGTCACTGTTGCCCGGACTGCACGTTCCTCGAGTGGGAATGCCGCTGCATGGAGCCGCGCTCACCCTCACAGCAGCGGCAGCCGGACACGGACACCGGGACAGACGAGCCACCGGCCCTGGGACCGTTGGAGCTCGCTGTCCTGTCGCTGGGGATCTGCGCGGCCGTGGTCCACGTCGGCCTGGAACCATGCACCAACAAGAAATGGTCATCCGTCCCCTACAAAGGTAGGCCACTACACCCCCGTGGCACCGATCAGTGCCCCAGCCGGGTCAACACTGCTGGCAGCACGTGAACGATGGGCCGCGGCACCTGGTGCGCTCTGGAGCCTCTCCCAAGCCGTCAAGGGGCACCCCTGTACATCACCGACGCGGGGGCGTGTCCGCTCCGAGAGGTCCGGGCAGTGCGGCCATCCAACTCCGCGTCTTGGTGGCCGCACCCGGGGTCTGAGGAATCGGGGCTCACGTGTGATTACCGGCGTAGTGTCAGGGACGGCGGTCGGCCGTACTTTTCCCTGTATGAATTCGCGAAGCGCCCCAGATTCCCGAAGCCCCACCGGTAGGCGACCTCGGCGACCGTCGCCGGGGTACCGCTGGCCAGCTCTTCATGTGCTTTGCGGAGGCGGACGTCCCGGACGAATCTCATAGGAGTCGTCCCGCGGTATCGGCGGAACGCTTCCTGCAGGGCGCGGACGCCGACGCCTGCGGCGGCAGCGAGTTCGGTAACGGTGAAGGGGTGCTCGGGATTGGCTTCAACGATGTCCATGACGCGTTTCACGGTACGGGGTGACGGGACAGAGGCCGTTCGTAATTCTGAGGTGTTCATGGATGGATGAGTTTCCGAAAGGGCGATTACTGCTGTTCTGGCCATTTGGTGCTGTAGTAGTGGATGAGCGTTTTGCCCGCCGTCCGCTGACGACTCCCAGATCAGTAGGTTAGCGATGGCTTGCCAGGTTCCAGCACTGCGGGGGCTCGTTGGTCCCGTCAACCCAAATCGCGCCCGGAGAGGGCCGTCGACGCCGTGGATATCCCCAAGCGTTTGTTCCACGAACGTACGCTCAAACCGGAATATCCGAGCCAGGCAGTCATCATCGAACGTTAACCGAAACTTGCGGAAAGCGTCCAGGGCTACCGATTCGCCCGGGCCGAGTAAGCGTGCGTCGTCTCCGGAGGTCACGTTCATCCGTCCCGATATCGGGGCGCTCACGAGTATCCACGACTCCAGTGCTTCGGGAACAACCTCCGTTGTTGCGCCATAGCCGAGTTGGTGCACGGAGATCGCTCCAAGACTCGCTTCGTCCTGTCTGGCATGGAACGGGATGCTGCCGCGTTTGACCGAGAGAGTATGCGGGCAGTAGGTGGCGCTGATCAGCTCACGGGCTTCGTCTGGGTCGTAAGTGTCCAGGACGACCCTTCCAGCGGGACGGAAGAAACTCCTGCTGTTGCGCATTCCCCTCCAATCAAAGAGGCCTTCGCTTTATGGCCAGGGACATCGCTTTTAGGGTAGCTCAACCTAAAGGTGGTCCGTAGGGTTTGTCGTCGTCGGTTCAACACTGAAGGACAACAAGGTCATAGCAAGGGTCCTTTGATTCTGGCTGCGAACAGATGGTTGTGCTTCTCGTATTGTCGCGGTGGCAGACGCGCCGGAGCGGCTCAAGCGATCCTTCGGCTTTTGAGCAGCTTGGCCCGGCAATGGAGCCGATCATGCTCATTCGAACAAACAGAATACTCTTTGTCGCTTCAGTAGAGAGGTTTTTGATGGGTGCTGTCTTAGCACGCCCTCACCCACGTTCAGCGCCGAGTACGGGGGTTGGTGGTCCTTCGGGGCTATTGCCGTGTGGATCTTTGGTGGATCTCAGTGATGGGGAGCTGCTCGAGATGGCCCGTGATGGCCATACCGAGGCATACGGCTTACTCTTCACAAGGCATGCCCCGGCCGCCCACCGGGTCGCCCGCCGACGGACCCGCGACCATCAGCTTGCCCAGGACGCTGTTCATGAAGCCTTCACCACGATCCTTGCCGCCATCAAAGCAGGCGGAGGCCCTGTAGGAACGTTCACCGCATATCTCTTTGTCAGTGTCACCCGTCAGATCCAACGGCAAAGCCGGCACCAAAGCCGTGAAACCCTACTCCCGGAGTTCACTGACACAGCCGCCACCGAGGAAGACTTCACCGAAGATACGTCCTTGGCGCCCTCATTGCTTGGGGCGTTCGGGTCCCTGCCCGAACGCTGGCAACAAGTCCTTTGGCACATGGATATCAGCGGCATGCCGGCTAAGGAAGCAGCTCCCCTCTTCGGTCTCAGCCCCAACGCCGTCATCGCCCTGCACCGCCGTGCCAAGGCCGGACTCCGTAAAGCCCTCGAACAGCACACCACTGAACGGACCGGGTCTACAACTCGCCGGGGGAGTTGAGTGTTCCATCCGCACTATCCACCACGGTGATGACTCCCTCGTGAGGCGTCGAATAGCGAAATCGGAGCGGATCACGATCGTTTCGGAACGTCAGGTATGGGGAACCATGGATACCGCACCAGATTCCAACGCCGCCTCACCCAAAACCCGGCCGACCCCTCCTTGGCTACTGACATGACGCTTGGATGGGCCCAGGACGCGATGACGTGTCTCAGTGCCTCATACACGAACGGCGCCGGGATCCAGAGTTCCCGGAATGCCGGCCGCAGGGCGTGGATTTTCCCTTCTGCAGCGACCCTTAGTGGTGCGGGATCACTTTAGGGCCACACCAGAAGGGCCGGCTCGCGCACCAATGGGGACAGCTTTTAGCTGTGCGGAGGGCTCCACCTGCCTCAAGTGGGCACAACCCTCTCGCGCGGTATCTGTTCGCCTATGGGGTGCGGCCGCGGGTGGCTTGAGGGGGTGGCGTGTGACACTGCGTGGTCCGTTTGACTGCGGTGCCGGTCGGGCGGTTGTCGTTACCCTGATCTGATGCGTCGGGGCCGGAATTTGCCGGGTCTGGTGGTGCTGCGCCAGGTGTAGTTTACCGGTGGCTCTCTGAGCGAGAAGGGACAGCCGGAGTGCAGCCGCCCAGACCTGGATTTGGGCGGCCGCACTGTCCGCTGGAGCTCAATTCAGCGGACCAGTGCGCCCTCGCGTAGGAGACCACGGGAGAGGCGCATTTCCGAGGAGCCGGCCATCCAGCCGGCCCCTGATGGTGACCGGGGCAGCATTGACAACGAGACTGCCCCTCCACCCGCGCGGAGCCCCCCCAGGGATTCCCATGCGGGCTGTCAAGACTGAATAGGCATTCCGGTCCCGGTGATGACGGCTGAACGCGTTCACCCGGAGCGAACCCGCCGCAGGCTGTGGGTGCCGTCCATTGCGTGCGCGGCCGCCGGAGGAACTCTATAGGGTGTTAGCGCTTGGTGCCGTGTGTGACCGCCGCTTGGTCTGCACTCAGCACCCCGAGCAGTCGTCGCATGTCCCCGAGTGATTCCCGGCCCGTGCTGGCAATGGTTGCCAGCGCCTCGGTGGCGAATTCTGGTTTCACGGCAGCGGCATACCTGGCACCGTCCGCCTGTGACAATGAGCGCGCCACGACGTCGCGCATTTCCCCCCGCGATTTTGGGCGCGTTCATCAGTGGCCGCAAGCTGACGCTGCCCCTGCTCAATCCCAAGGCGCCGCGTCCGGTCTTCGAGAGCCTGACCCTGCAGGCGTCGCACCCTTGTAGGGTCGCCAATCGTCCAACTCGCCAGCACCAACATCCAGATCAACACCGTGCCAGTGCACCTCGGCTCAGACCCAAGATGCCCGCTTCAGCGGCGGTAACGGGCAGCCGGATGGCAAGCATGATGCCGCCCAGCAGCCCCGTCCCAAGCACGACGGGGGAGCCACTAGAAAAACGCCGCAAAACAGCAGGAGCAGGCCCGAGACCGTGGCGTCCACTGTGAAACTGTGAGTGCTGAACCAGTCCTATTTTGCGCTTTCCATCCACGCTCTCCTTCCATGCACCCAAATCATCCCCGGACATCCCGCCAGGGAATGACTACTACTGCTCTGAGGCCATCAAGATCGTCGAATGCGCCCGCCAGGACGTGGTTGTCCCGGCAATCGACAGTCTGCTTTCCGGCCACCTGGAACACCTGTTGTGCACGGGTCACCCATCGAGGGCGACAGCTATTTCCGACCTAATTGAGCTAAAGGTCGCAGACAACCAAATGGCCCGTGCGCACCCGACATCGTGTGCACACGGGCCAGCTTGGACAACGGGTCGGGCTGCCCGTCTTTGTTTGATCAGTACTTGCGGCCAATGGTTGATGATGTCATCTCCCGCGAGCTGCTACCGAATCAGTTTCGAGTCCATGCTTTTGCGATTTTCCCACCGCAGATATCTACTTGGGCGGGGGTGAAGCCTGGGCGCTGAACGCAGTGACCTAAGCCCGTTGAAAGCTAATGGGCTCCATCGAAAACGGTAGCGTGAAGTTTCGTTCAGGCCCTCTGGGTTGGGGCCTTGTAGGCCCCAACCCAGGTGTTGGGTGTTATCCGATGACCCACTGCTGCAGTGGAGAGCTGGCCGACGATTGCTGGCTTACCAAGGCGCCTGCGGTTGATGATGCTGCGGTGAGGAGAAGACCGGACTGTGCCGAGCTAACGGTGTAAGCCCCTCCCGATACCTTGGTCAGCGTCCACCGTTGGTTCAGACCTCCTGTGCACGTCCATTGGATGATCTTTGCGCCGGCAGCGGACGAGCCGCCATCAACGTCTAGGCACAATCCGGATTCGACGCCTTTGATCTCGTACGTGCCGTTTGACTGACGGGTGAAGCTGAACAGCTGGTTGTTTCCATTGTTGGTGGTCCAGGTTGCGAGCTGTGTGCCGTTCACTGTGCTGTGGTTGGGCACGTCAAGGCTGTTTGCACCAATTTTCAGGGTGCGGTTTCCCGTGAGGTCGGTGCTGGACGCGGCACCTACGACGGCGAGCGAAAGGGTCTGTTCGCCGGCTGTGCGGCCGCCGCCGACGCTGTTGCCCGAGGTGTCGTTCCAGACGCGCAGGGCTGTAGTTTCGGCGAGCCTGGTGGACGTCGAGGAGAGGTTGAGCACGAGGCCGCTGTAACGGTTGACGAGCTTCACGGTGCCGGTCGGGGCATTGTTGGCCGCCGAGGTTTCTTTAATGACCCACCACTGTTGTCCCACTGCGGCAGAGCCTGTAGCTGCCGCTGTCACTGTGGGCTGGGTCCCCCATGCCCGGTTCGTGGGCGAGGACGTTGGAACACCGAGGCGCCCCGAAGTTGCCGTGTTTGTGATGGTGTACGACCCGTCGCCGACCTTATCAAACTGCCAACTCGTATTTCCAGAGGTCCCGGCCGCGAGTGACGTTGTCGCCGATCCACTGCTTGCCTGGGCGAGCAGACGGCCACCACCGTTGGAGATTGAGTACAGCTTCGTCACATCAACAGGAGCCGCAGGAGCGGCTGAGGACGTAATGGTCACCGGCACGTATTCACTTCCCCGGGCTGGTTGTGCATCCAAGTCGCAGAAGTAGCAGTAACTGCGGAAGTCCTTGCCGATGATCTGGTTGCTGGTCTTGTTCGCCGAGTCGAGGAACCACCGGTACCACGACTTTGTGTGATAAGCGCCAGTGTCACCAATAAGCGTCCATTGTTGCTTCGTGAGATCGTCGGTGGCATAGAACTGCTGGGGAGCGTTCCCGCTCTGGTCCACGGCCTGGGGCTGTCCGATGTACAGGCCGAGGTAGGCGTTGTAGGCGACGTCCATGACGAACAGGGGGGACGTCGGCTGAAGCTGTCCTGCCGCGATCTGCTGCTGCGCGGTCCCCGTGTTTGCCGGGTTGTACTCGGTCGCGGCCGTTGCGTAGCCGGTCTGCCCGGCACCGGTTACCGGGAGCATGCTGCTTTCTTTGCCGCCCACGCCGGGTTCGGTCCAAGTGCCGTTGTACCATTTCTGCCAGGAGTTCGGGGACATCTTCGCGGAGATCGGGGCGCGCGCCACGTGACTCTGGAACGACTGCCAGCCTCCCGTCTTGTTGATGACCCGAGAACCGTAGTACACGTAGAAGTATCCCGACGCGTGGTCAACGAGCAGGCGCTGGTCGCCGTCTCCGTAGTAGTAGGTCTGGTTCGGGAACGCGGAGGTGTCGTTCCTTGTGGTGCTGAATGGTGAGGTAATGATGTGGTCAGCGATTGACCACGTTTTGCCCTGGTCTTTGGAGACTGCGCGGTCGATGGCGTCATAGTGCGATCCCTCGCCGAAGGGGCTGCCGGTGAACTCGTTATGTACCAGGCCATACCAGTCCCCGGTATCGGGGTCGACCCAGACGCCGGCCAGATCGCAGAAGTTCTTCTGCGAGTAAGTCCCGGACGGATCGTTGGTCGAAGTGAGACCGGTGGGGCTGTTGTTGCAGCGCCACGTTGTGTCGTTGTTCCTGTCCTGACTGTTTGCGGGGTTTACGTAACCACTAACGGTGCTGGACTTGGTGGCGTCGTCCATTGTCGTTCCAGTGTAGAAATCCCACTGGCGTTTTTCGCTGGCTCCATACAGGGCAGCAGACTGCTGGTGATAGTAGCTACCGTTCTTGTCGATAAACGGAAAGGCGGGCGTGTCAGTCGCCGTCGGGCCGCTCGCGGTTGCGCCAACGGAGACGGTGAACGTCGTGCCTGCAGGGACCGCCTGCGGAACCGCCGCTCCCGTTGGGGGCGCGATGCCGGCAAGCGCGGCGATTGCTAGCGGCACTGCCGCCACCATGAAACTCTTCCTGAGGGCCATTTTTCTCCTAGTTTGTAGCTGCCGCATCCGCCCCCCGGAACAGCCAATGAATGATGTGGATCACTATATTTTGGGCTCATCCTTATCGCAAGTGCTTCGTTGAAGTTAATTTCAATCACTTTCAATCACTTTTTTTACTTCGAGACTCGGTGGAGGCAGGAGTTGTTGGTGTGTATGGATGCGCCAGTCGCGACGGCGCTCGTCTTCCTGCAGGGTCAGAGCCATCAACCAGATCCTGTTGGGCGACACCAAAGAGGGCGCCACGAAGTCCCCCATGGTACGAGACCTCCGGCAGGCCTCATGAGCAGGTCTGTGGCGAGCGGAGGTCAGTCTTGGGCGAGCAGCACTTCGGTGCCAAGTGCACGTAAAAGCGCAATCTGGGCAGGATCCGCGGAACCATCAGTGATGACGGTCGTGCGTTCATCGAGCGTGCCGATTCGACCGAAAGCGGAACGACCGAGCTTGCTGGAGTCGGCCAAGATGACCGTCCGGCTGGAAGTCTTCATGAGGGCCGAGTTAACAGCGGCCTCGTCCTCGTCGTCCGCGCAGATCGCACCTGTCGTTAGATCAATGGCGTCGACGCCGAGGAACAGCACATCGATCTGAATTGACGGAAGGATCAACGCTGCAAGCGGGCCGACCAGCTCAAAAGACCGTGGCCGCGCCACACCACCAGTAACCACAACGCGGAACTGTGGGCGGTACGTTAGATCGTTGGCGATGTTCACCGCATTGGTGACAACAGTGATCAGCCCGGCATCGAACTCGGGCTCCGCAGAAACTCGGATGCCAAGCTCATGAGCCGCTGCGGTCGTCGTCGTACCACCGTTAAAACCCACGACGTTGCCCGGCTGTACGAGCTCAACAGCGACGGAGGCAATCAACTTCTTCTCCCGCCATTGCATAGCGCCCCGCTGCCGAAGCGGAACCTCCCCGGTACTTCTGTTCGACCGGGCACCCCCGCGCGTACGAATGACAAGCTGCTGTTCGGCAAGTGAGTCAAGATCACGTCGAGCCGTTGCAGCCGAGATTCCTAGCCTCTCGACAGCCTCACTAACATGGATAGAGCCCCTGTCGACGACGAACTCTACAAGTTGAGCCAACCGCGCTTGCCGAGACATGCTCATCCGTCCTTTTGGTCGCCAACGCTACAGAAGCAGCCATGCGAAGTTGAATCCCCATAGCTAACCTACGTCAACATCGATCAGGACGATCGCGTTTCGCGAGGAGGGCGCCCCCAGTGGTCGACACCAAGCCGATAATTTGGCGGCTATCTTGCACTGGGGGCTTGGAGATGCGCGCAGGCGACCCTTTGTGACTGACCACAGTCCCGATTGCTGTTGAAGCTTGTGGACCCACCCTGCCGGGTCAGAACTGAAGTGGTCATTAGGTGTCGGGGGCGTTTCCGATGTCGGGTTCTGGCAGTCCCTTATCTGCGGCGTACGGGACCCGTGGCTAGGGGCGGACAGCGCATCGAAGGCATGGGATGGACAAGATCTTCACGGTCGAGGATTCGCAAGCCGCCAATGTGATGCTCCCTTCTACTAGGAACGTTGCGAGTTAATAGGGACGTTTCCGGAGTTTGAATCGGTGCTGATCAGTGAACGGCAAGGCAAAGGAGTGGCCCTGGCGACAGGCGCGGATCGGTGCTGTCTCGCGTCCCCTCTGATGTCGGCCGATTGAGCCGCCCCGACCGGATTTCCAGGTCGGCGCCCAGCAGCAACGGACGGCGTGCACGGTCATAGTGACCACAAAGAGCGAGATCATCAGTGCGCAGATGACCACCGCGACAAGCAAGACGCCCAGACAGTGCACCATCAGGACGGCGGCCATCATGGCTTGGTACGGGTCCAACAATTCCAACTGGCTTTCCATTCGGTGGTCTTCGTGGCTTTGGCAAGGTCTAGGACATGTGGTGCTGTTCCATCCCGGCCGGGACTTCGAGTGATGGAGATGCACGGCTTTGTAAGTTGCGCACGAGCAAGGGATGGTTCCCGTTCGTGGCATTCACGCGGGCTTTTAGTCGTCAACCGGGGTGTCTTCGCCGCGTTTCTGGCGTACATCGCATTCATCCCTTGCCGTGGCATGGGGCGTACCGGTAATGGGATGAACGGCATGACCCTCAAAAGGAGTGAGGAGTACATGCCCGACGCTGGCGTGCAGGCGACAAGCCCGTTGATTCAGGTCCGTGGATTCCACAGGAAGTCGCAACACCATCATCTCGTGGAGATACTCACTAAGCAGGGCCCGCCTACCTTCTGCCAGGAACACGGCGGCGCGGGCCGCTACGACCTCGTCACCGCTGGGTTCGTTATGCCATGTCACGTTTCTTCTACCCCTCATGTCGGGCTCCTGTCGGCTTACACAAGGGAATAGCCCGCTTCCGCCCGAAAAGGACGCAAACGCAGAATGCATTCGACCATGCTGAAGCCTCGACCGTTGTGCGGACTGGGCGTGGTTTGCATTTCAGTCCCTCCGAATGCACGAAACGTGGGAGAACCCTTGAACCGTTAGTGGCCCGCCTGTTGCTGGACCAATAGGGAAGCGGCGTCGTGCTGCTGACTGATGCCGGCTCTTTTCGTGTTGGTTGCCGCCGTCCGCCTACGAACAAACGACCAACACACCCCCCCGATGGTTCGACCAAAGGTGCCGCGGGCCGCGCTCGATTGGGCAGGATGTCCAGGCCGGGACTGCAGCGCTCTGTTTGGACGGTGCGATCATATTCACAGTGCTCTTACGGTCGCGCAGATCTAATTCGCTGGGACGCTTCCTGGCTGCGTGTTGCCTAACCGGTTGCGGGCGTACATGATGAGCATTCTTGCCGTCGCGTGCGGTGTACCGGTGATCGGATGGAGATAGTGCCCTTCTGGTGGGGTGATCGGGAGGTCATCGATAGTGGCGTGGACGCGGTATCCGCGCTGGTTGTGGCCAGTGGATTCGACTTGAAGTTGGAGAATCACGTCCGGTGAATGGCTACCGCGCATGGCACGCTTCGTTTCTGCCAGGAACACGGCCGCGCGAGCTGCTTCGAGTTCTTGGCCGGTGGGTTCGCTGTGCCACGTCATCTCGTCTGCCTTTCGTTGCCCTGGCCTAATGCCCGGGGTCATAGAGGATAGACAGAAGCCCGGCGCAAATGACGCGACTCATGCCCAGAGCAACGGCATGGTGCTGGCCAAAGGGCTATTTTCTTCCCTCATAACGGATTGGGGGGAGCGGTGACTACGGGCTTCGGACGGCGTGCACCGCCATGATGACCACGAAGAGTGAGAACAACAGTAGCGCGAAGACATCCGAGATAAAGACAACGCCGAGTCCGTGCACTAACAGAACGGCCACCATCGTGGTCTGGTAAGGGTCCGTTAACTCCATTTTTTCTTCCATTGGTGTGGAATTAGTCGGGTGCTCAGCCATGCGCAAACGAGCCAACCACGGTGCGTTATCTTGTTGTGCCAACCCTGTTCGCCGAGTTGCTGTCGAGGGAAGTAGCCGGTGCTGGGCTGAATGGTGACTCGGCCCATGGATCCGGGGGATCCGAATGACTCGGATTGATGCCGTGAAAGAGTTCGCGGTGCGTCCGGAGTTGCGGATGCCCCAGACGGGACAGCAGCTTACTCAAATGAGTGTGCAGCACCGTATGACCTCGCAGAGACTATGTGCGGGGTGACGTGAAAGTTCGGACGTCGGAGTACGCTAAGGAGCCTCTCGGCCAAGGGGCCTGGATTTTGTGAGCTCAGCCTGAAATTGCCCGCAAGGCCGAATGCGACCTTTTCGTGGGCGTCGGCCGGCGAAGACAACAGGCTCTTCGGCTGCATGCGCACGGCGGCCTACTCCCCACTAACCGCCCCCAGAGTCTGCCGACAATGAAAGCTGATTTATGCGACATTTTCGAACAAGATCTTGCAAAAAATGACAATGGTCAGTTATGGTTTGTTAAACGGTTAACTGAAGTGATCTGAACCACATTGCGCTATTGCCTCAGCGCTGAGAGGGGCGGCACGGACTTGGCGGCGGGGAGCGCCGCCCTGATCTTTTGGGGCAGGGCTTGGCGGCACACCTTTCTTAGGCACGCTGAACAGCTCCGTCCGCCCAGCGGCGAGAGTGGGCGGCCAAGCCCGGATCTTGAATCATATGAATAATCGAATCCTCTAATGGACCATGTATGCACCCCCCTTTTTTTGTTGCTTCTCAGCAGATTGGCGCCCATGGATATCGCCCCTGACCCCCGACCCGCCGCGGCGAAGTACGGGCCGCCGTCTCCGTTTGCACGGCATGGCCTGGACGGGCCCGGCGCTGGCACGGTCCTCGACTGCACGGACCCTGTCCTCCAGCAAGATGCACCGGCTCCTGAGAGTGCCGGTGTTGAGCTTGTTCACGATGATTCGGGCGGGAATGTCCTGGGCGCACGCCTGAACGATGAGTCGCTGCGCGAGGCGTTTCAATCCCTGCCTGATCTCTGGAGGCAAGTGCTCTGGCAAATGGACTTGAACAAAGTGTCCGTGCCGGAAGTAGCCAGACTTTTGGGCCTGAGCCCCGCCGGAGTCAAGACGCTCCACCGCCGTGCCACCAAAGGGCTAAGGGAAGTCCTCCAAGAGCCAGCGAACCCCAGGCCGGGTGGGCTTCGCAGACCCCTCTAAATCCCGCCAACACGAGAACTATCCACCCTAATGGGCAGCGCCCACTCCTGATGGTGCACATTCCTGAGCCATGACGGTCCCATCGGGGCTCACGAGCATGGCATTCAATGTCGTGCCGGGGTGCGCGGTGGATACACGCACCCTTCGTCCTGGAAAACCAGGTACGTCGGGAAACATGTGTCAAACCCTTCTCCAACACGGAGCGCCGAGAGTCAGGCATCATCGGCCCCGGCCTTCAGAGCACCGTTGTGGCGGTACCCGTCCATAAGCTCTGTCGTCGGCACTGGACATCCCACAAACGGTGAAACCCCTCCCGCTGGCGGCGCGGATCTGGTTCATTTCTTCGGCGGTGAGTATGGTGAGCGCTTTTTGTCGCGTTTAGGAATTGGCGTCGTCTGCGTCATCTGGAAAGTCATCTAGATATTGGAGACAGTAGTAGGAGCCGGGGCATAGCAGGCTCCTACTACTGTTGCGTCCGAGCAGTCCGGTGTTGTGACGCTGGTTGGACCAAGGCATCAGCGGCGCACGAGGGGGACTGAACGTGCCGTGGTCTTGTCGTTCGTTTCCAAACGGTGCTGTTTGGCGTGCGTAGTGGGGGTTACATGGTGGCGCGTCGCATTTCTATGGCGGGTGTGTTGCGGCGTGTTTGGATGACGGGGGCGGTGGTGGTTATGAGCATGGTGATGAATCCGAGGGCGAGAACGAACGGGATTGGTAGAAGCACGGCCAGGGGGGATCCCATCGGCCATAGAAAGCCTGGTAGAGCTATGACCAGGGCGATGATCCCGGTGGTGATGGTGAAGATGAGGGCTTCGAAGGCCGCGGCTTTGAGGGCGGTGAGGTTGGTGCCTCCGGAGACGATCAAGAGCGTGGTGTCCAGCCGTCGGTGTCCGGCGGTCATGATGATGGTCGCGGCGCCGGCGAACAGCACCAGGCCGATGGGTGCCCCGAAAAGGGCAAGGGCGAGGGCGTAAAAGTCCGGGTCATCCCACAGGCCGATGTACCCGGTCACAATGCCGAGGCCGGAGGCGATAACCATGAAAGTGATGCCGGCGTGGCTGCGTGTCACGTTGTATTTTGCCGTTTCCCTAGCAATGAACCAGCTTGTCGTGGGTCTGGGGATCAGGCCGACCCAGAAACTCGTGACCCTCTCAGCTATCCACGGGGCGGCAGGGAGGAAGGCGAACAGAGCCAGCAACACTCCGAAAACGATGAAGTTACGATCGAGCTGACCGATCACGAGTGCCCCGATGGCAAGCACGGCGAAGACTGCCGAAGTGATGAGGCGGGCTTTGGACAGGGGCGCGTTGGCGACTTCCGGGGTGCGGATCGCTGCGAGGATCGGAGTGCGGCTGGCTTTCCCGGCAGCACCGAGCGCGCTCAGGACGACCACGGCCATGAACACGACAAACGCGACCGACATCTCCAAAGGTTCCAAACGCACCTCCCGCACCGGGTTGCTGCCAGTGCGCATCGGGGCAGAAAGCGTGTTGAGGAACAGATTCAGGGTCGGTACGGCCAGAAGGATTGCGACGGCGAACGCGGCAAGCCCGAGAAAGGCGGCTTGGAGAAGAACAACCTGGCGGATGGTGCGGGGACCGACTCCAGCCAGTTGCCACAGCGCGTAGCGGCCACGGCGAAGGTCCACGACGTACGTCAGCAGCACGCTGAGAGCTCCGATGACCACCGGCGCGTTGAAGCCTCCATAGATGAGGGCGTGATTGATCAGCCCTGCCGGGCCCTGCTCCGCCGGCATGAACCGGGCCGTCGAGAAGTCGCCCGCGCATACACAGGCGATCAGGGCCGCGAAGAGCGCCACAATGAAAGCGCACACCCAGAGCCGCCAGGAGCTGAACAGTTCGACGGTGACAAGTTTGATGATCATGAGGACCTCCGGGCGTGTTCGACGGCATCAAGGATCTGCCCCACCGATGGGGCATGGAGTTCCCCGTGGATGGTTCCATCGCGCAGGACCAGCACCCGGTCCCCGAGCGCGGCCGCTTCGAGATCGTGCGTCACCATGACCACGCTCTTCCCGTTGGACGCATAGTCACGCAGCAGCCTCAACACCCGGCTGCCGGCTTCCGTGTCTAGCGCACCGGTCGGCTCGTCCGCGAACAACAGGTGCGGGGACGTGACCAACGCCCGGGCGATGGCAACTCGTTGCTGCTGGCCACCGGAAAGCTGGCCGGGCCTGCGGTCAGCCACCTGTCCGAGGCCCACGGACTCCAGCGCAGAAGTAACAGCATTCCGGTCGATCGTTCCGTGTGACATGCGCATCGCCAGCGCGACATTGTCGAAGGCTGTTAACGCCGGGATCAGGTTATAGGCCTGGAAAACAAACGCGAGGTTATCCCGCCGGAACGCAGCCATCTGATCACCGTTCAGTGCACCGATGTCGGTGCCGGCAATAAACACGTCCCCCGAGGTCGGCTCGTCCAGCCCCGACATACACTGCAGGAGAGTCGATTTACCCGACCCACTCGGCCCAACGATGGTCACCATTTCGCCGAGCTCTATGTCCACGGAAATGCCCCGCAAGACATCGACCGGGGCCGCCCCGGGGCCGGTGTTGAATGATTTTGAAATATTGGTTGTTGTCAGAACAGTATTCATGAGTCCGTCTATTCAGTAGGGTGTAGGGCGGCCGCAAGAACCTGGCAAGCCGGCCGGATGTTAATAGCCCATCAACCCCGTCAGAATGACGCGAAATTCACAGAGAAACCCCAGACGAACACTGGCCCCGATGGACTGAATTCCATGAGTGAGCCCGCGCCGGGGCAGGCTTGCTGCTTCCAGCCGAGCTAGCGAACGGTTGAATGGATCGGTGTTCGCACCAGCCATTCCTGGCTCGATCATGAAGCGCACTACCGGAAGCCCGCCGCGCATCCTGCCTGAAAGGTGGAACTGACGCCACTAACAACAGTCTTCTCACCGCAAACTTGAGGGCAGTACGTCATTTGGGGTGGCATCGTCAACCTCAGTTAGACGACCGAAGATGCTCAACGGGGGCGACGTGGTCATGGCGAGATGGCGGTTGGGCTCATCCCGTGACCAGTTTCTGGTTTACATTTCTGCCGTGTTGTGCGAGGGGCGGGTTTGCCAGGTGGAGAAGCGGCGGAGGCTGGGTGAACCGATGGATATTTGCTCCGATTGCATATCTTCTCAGAAATCGGCATTGGGATGTTCGAGGGCTCTTTGGAGCTCCTGCATCAATGTCTCGACTTCGGCCCCCAGTGACTCCATCACCTTTGCCTGGCCGCCTGGCCACAGGGATTGTCGACCGACTTCCCGGAGGACAGTCGCGAGATCACGCGCGACCATGCCCGCCCTCCTGGACTTGCCCGTTTCTTTCATGGCCGTAACACCAATATCCCGCATTGGCCTCCACCTGGGTTCCTGCATCGTCTTACCGTCCTGTCCAGAGTTGGAAGAGCCAAACAGTGCCGAGCCGGTGAGGCGTCGGGGGCGTCTGGTGCCTCGATCGATAGCGCCCGATGGCCAGTGGGTGCGGGGGCCCGCTCTTGCCCTGGCCTGATGGCCAAACAGGACGGGCCCCAGCGCTTTCTGATCAACCCACACAACAGGTGGGTGACGAGCCGGCGTTGGGAATATCCCCATACCGAACCCGGCCAGTCATGAAGTAGTAGCGCAATCAGACTGGATTACGACGGAGATATGGGTGGACTCTGGAGTTGGTTCGAGCGGCCCGCCCGTCACGCTGATGATGTCCTCGGTGAAGGAAGCGCACGCCAACCGCTGAATCGACACTTGCCGACCAACGTGAAGATCAGTTCCATTTAGGCCAAGACCCTTCCGTTGGAAGCGCCACCTGAACTGGGTCTAGATCCTTTACACGGGGCCTATGTGGACCACTCCATTGGCCGAGGAAGTATTTCCCGTGGGGCACTGACTTGGTCCGTCAAGAGCCCGAACGGCTGAGAGAAGTTGCGGCCGCTCCGGACTCACGTTTTGCAAGATCCTCAAAGACGCTTATCGCCAGGCGCGTACTGATTAGACGATCGCGAGAATCCGCCCTGCGATTTCACCACAAGATGAGTCCAAAACAGATTGCTATTCTCACTGACCGTTGGTGGCTTCGTCGCGTTTGGTGATAAACGCAACGTTAGTGATGTTCTTGCCGCCGGTTTCTTCCGTGTTCTGGAAGATAACCTGATATGGCTTATCGTTGATTCGCAGGGCTAGCCCGTCGGGGTGTCCATCGGGCGAAGCCGCGACTTGGAGGAGCATATCTCGGAACGTTTGGTTGTTTTCAACGTGGCCTCGTATGCCAGATTCTTCAAATGTGTCCAAGGCAGACAGCCAGGTGGTTCCGTCCGATTCGGTTACTACGTATGCGGGGTATACGGCTCGGCCTGACGCGGACATGAACCCGGTACCTTCAGGAAAGATCCTAAACTTTGCGCACCATTCCGTGAAATGCCGACGCAGTATGTCGTCCCTGTGCGCGACTGCCCTTGGAGTTTCCATCAGCTCTTCTCCGAATTGGTCATCGTGGTCAGTTCCGCGGGCATTTGGAGGGAGCCTACCCGGGCGCTGGGCCCGTGGCTCCACTATTTGCGCGCCAGGCGGGGATGACCCCCAACTATCAGTAAAGAGCGCGGCAGCAGGGAACTATGACGCGGACGAGCGACGCGCGCTTGGGACCGAGTTATGGCGTTGTTTGAGAAAACAAGCATCGGGGCACGGCGAGTTTAAGGGCCGACCTCAGCACCTGAATTTCGAGGTCCCATGCTTTGTCGTCAAGTGGCCCCTACGGGAATTGCTTCGAGAAGGTTTCGCCTCAAAGGTGACTTGCCGAGGTGACGGCCGCTGTCGCCAATGGTCAGGAGTATCACCACTGCGGCCTTGATGCCGGTCTGGCCGCTGGGCCCACCCTCCAATCGGCAGCGGAATGCACGATGCTCACGTCCAACGCGCCGTTGGTGATCGTGAGGGTAGTGCTGCTGCCGAGGTGTATCGAATGGATGCTTCCGCGTACAGCCCTCCAGGGGTCGCGACAGCGTCCGTCGTGGCCTGCGACGAGGATCGGAAAAGCCGTTGGCCGGCAAACCGGCGGAATGGTCATTGTCGGAGCTGATCTTGCAGGTGAGTGCTGTCCCGCAGATGCCGGCCACGCGTCTGGTCAGTTCACTTTACTCGCGACGAATGTTGTTCTCTCGAGGGAGCAGAACAATTGGAGCCGGGGGACTGGGCAGGGAATGTGGTGCCGGTCGGCGTGTGGAAAGCTGATGTGCCACCCAGCCGACCCGATACGCAGCGGGATCATCGATGCGGAAAGCTGGGAGCCCAGACACGGATTTCTGATGGCCGCGGTACCGAACCCTCACAAAAATCCAGGGGGACCTACTTGGTGGCGCCATGCTGCCAAGAGAGCTCCAGCCGCGCAGATGTGAGCATGGGTTCACGGCCAACACGGCAACGGTTCACCAAGACCGCCAGCGTTTGATTCTGGGCTTGGTTGAGGAGATCGATCACCACGAAGCACGTTTAGGGAACCTACTACTGCTGGTTGCCCGATCGAGAATGACGATTTCGAGACTGGACGTCACTTTTTCGAAGTTCCGGGCTACTAGACACGAGCTCTAGAACGTGGAGGGACGTACTGGCTACCGGCGAGCACTCCCTCGGTGACCCCATCGAGCACATGAGCCGTGTGTTGTCATCGTTTTTGGTTGCACCGCACGGCTCCAATCAAGACTTGCGTTATCGCAGAACCGGAAGGCGAGAGCACACGGCATGGACCGCGACACTTCGCGAGCAGGAAATGGAAAGGGTGGCATTGTGAAGTCTCGGTGGAACTTGCAGGTTAGCAGGAACCGGCCCGCGTGCCCTCAAGCACTTTGTGGTGCCGCTCTCGCCGGCCGAGCATTTGGAATGCTCGCCGTGGGAGCGGTCGAAGTTCGAACACGCTACAAACTGGTCACCCTCGTAGGCAATAAATGAAACTCAGTGCGCTACACACTCGCATGGGCATCAGAGCCGCCGTTGCAGCGACAATTGTGGCTTTTGGGGTGAATGTCGTTCCGGCTGCAGGATTAGAGCTGCCTATGTCAATAGCTGTGCCTGTTACCGACGGGTCAGCCTCGAACAAGGGTGCGAAGGAACCTGCTGAGGTTTTGTTTGAAGATTTTGAGTCTACTGACTCGAATGCATCCTCCCTGTCCAAATACATTTCAGATGGAAGGGCCGCCTACACGGCGGACTCATATTGGCTGGATGAGAGTCTTTGCAACGGCCTAGTTCTGAGCTACAACTCCGGAGCGACCGGTTCATGTCCTGCAGACGATGAAGGTGGCGCAGGTTCCCGTCAGAATCTGCAACGCCTCGCCGACATCCTGGGCCAGAAGCATCTGCACGACCTAAATACGGGTGACACGCCGACGAGCATGCGATCAACAACCGGGCAGAACCCTCTAACGGCATCACAAGCCAATCACGCCCTCGGGAACGTCACAAAGTTCACGGACGCGCCACTAGATCTCGTCGAATTTCAGACCACAGAGAATCTTGCGCTTCGCAAGCCAAACCGTTTTCTGACATTTTCGGCGGATGTCGCCGATGTCTCCTGCGGCGCGGGCGGAGCCGTATTGGCGTTTTTCTTCGTTGACGCCGCCGGCAAAGAGATCCCGGTCACCGAAACACCCTATTCAGTGTGCACGGACCCGGAGAAGCAAATTTTGTCTTCCCCCCTACCCGAGGGAACTTCAGGGTGGGTGTTTGGTGGCGACACGGGTGCGGTGGGAACGATGGGACCGTCGGCGGCCTCGCTGGTATCTGGCAACAGTGTCGGCGTCACCATCCGCAATCACACTCCCGTGGCAGCAGGCAACGACCATGGCATCGACAACGTCCTGGTCCGTGATGTTACACCTTTCTTAGAGCAGAAATTCTCCAAGTCATATGTCAAAGTGGGCGAAACAGCGGAACTGCAAATTGTCATTCGAAACACCACAGATCTTGCCGCAAAGGAAGGGTGGACCTTTACAAGCGTGCTTCCTAAAGGGCTCAGCGTGACTGAAAATGACAAGATCACAACCACCTGTCCAAATGGCGCGGCATACGCCGAGACCAATCGAGGGTCGTTTACTATATCGGGAGACTTAGGGCAGGGACAGGAATCGTGTACCGCTACAGTCACCGTTTCAACATCAGGGGTAAGTGGCGGCGACCCGCAACCGGGGACCTATGCCAGTTGCGGGTCGAACTACGGCACGCCGATTGGCCTTGATTTGCCTGACTCTTGCGCCCTGCTTCACGTCCAGGGCAAACCGACCCTGACAGTATCTACGACGTCAAAGGCCTCCGCCAAGATGGGCAATTGCCAAATCGTTCACTACACACTTTCGGCTTCCAATACGGGTACAGAGGACTACACCCCGGACCATCCGGCGGTCGTCACGCAGGATCTAAAGGACGTTCCAAAGTATGCCCGATATAACGGCGATGCGACCGCCTCCAGCGGCGCTTCCCCGACTGTATCCGCTGAGAGTCTGCTCCAATGGGAGGGTGAACTGGCCGCTGGAGAAGCCGTCGTCATCACATATTCGGTGACCTTCGCAGGGGAGACCGACGAAGCAGTGTGTCTGTCCCACGAGGACGAAGGCAGGCCAGAACACGAACCGGATATTTTTCCCGTAACGCACGCATCTAAATCCGTGGACCCTGCATCGGGAACCAAAGTTGAGGTCAACCAAAATCTGAACTACATCCTGACCTTTAGCAACACTGGGACCGGCAGGGCTTGGATTGACCGCACGGAGAATCTCAGCGGTCTGCTGGACGATGCCACGCTCTCGACGTTTCCCTTTGCTTCCAAACCGGCATGGACCGTGACGGCCAGGTTGGACGGAACGTACAGAATCCAAGGATTCCTGAACCCCGGGGAAACTGTGGACATCAGATATGCAGCAACCGTCAAGGCAGATGGCCAACGCGGTGATCAGCTGATCGACAGCGTGCTCATGCCCAGTGGTGAAGACTCTTCGGCGTCTCCCGCCGATGCATGCAACGGTGATCAGTCGACCTGCACGACCAATCCGGTGCATTCCTGGGCTGCGAAAATAACCGCCGATAAATCAACGGTCTTACCTGGAGATACTGTGACTTATACAGCCACTATCACTAATAGCGGCGCTTCACTTCCTGTATCAGATTCCCCTTTGGCGACAATTGACTTGACGGATGCCCTGGCTGGGGCAAGCTATGATGGTATCGCCTCTGAGGGCATTGATTATGAAGCTCCCAGACTTATTTTGTCCGCAGAATTGGCCAAGGATGAGCAACGAAAGTTCACATTTTCCGCGGCGGTTAATTCACCTAACGTGGGACCGAAGAATCTGCGAATTTCGATTGCCGGGGGAACCAATTGTCACAACGGATCTCCTGATACGGCTTGTCTCTCCGAGATTCGCCTCATCTCATCCGTTAATCGTGCCCCGAATGTTGAGGAGGCCGCAATCGGCGAATCTGTTAGTCCATCAACACCCGCGAACGGTGTGTGGAAACCAAATCCGACCATGCTCGTCAGCGGATTTGCCGCCCTCCTCGCGGGACTGCTTGGAAACCTATCGCGTGCCCGCCTTAGTCGCCGAGCCGGATCACAGGCGAGCGAGTGAAACCAACGCGTGTAGACGACATAAGTCAGTTATCGGACGGCGAACTTCTTGAGGCCGTCCGAGCGGGCAGCGACGATGCCTATGGAGTCCTCTACTTACGTCACAACGACGCCGCCCTTAGAGTTGCCCGGCGGAAGACCCCGGACCGACATCTGGCAGAGGACGCAGTCAACGAGTCATTCACCGCCGTGCTGGCTGCCATCCGACGGGGCGCGGGACCTGTGGGAGTCTTTAGCCCGTACCTTTTCTCAAGCGTCACTCGCGCTGTCTACCGTTATAGTGGCCGCAGCGCCCGCGAAGCACCTGTTAACGACACTGAGATTCTTGATGGCGTCATGCCGGACACAAGCAGCGTCGTTCAGAACTTCAACAACAACGCCGCTCGGGAGGCCTTCAAGCAACTGCCAGCAAGGTGGCGCGAAGTTCTCTGGTACGTCGAGATTGAAGAGATACCCCCTCGGGACGCAGGCCCCATGCTGGGGCTGTCACCCAACGCCACCGTCGCTCTGCACCGCAGGGCCAAAGCCGGTCTGAGACTCGGGTACCTTCAACAACATCTGGCACATAAGGACTCTGGCGAGTGCAAGGATATGTCTAAGGATATTCCTGCCTACATCCTTGGCACCCTTAGAAAAAGCCGGAAGACCCAGTTGGAAGACCATCTTCAGAGTTGCGAAGAATGCGGCACGGTTCTGATGCAGATTAAGGATGTCGGCCGACTACGTGGCGCCATACTTCCCGCGCTGGCCCTGCTTTCCCTGGCGGAAGTGTTCCCTGACCCAGCAGCAACGGTTGTCACAGAACCGCCGGCGGGGCAGGGAAAACTGCGGGATATCCTGTTGACCTCTTTTGCGACGGTCATGGTCGTATCTGCTGCCACCCTGGCAGCAGTAGCGTTCGTAGCTCCCACGACTGATGCTGCTACAGGTTTGGCGCCAAATCCACCCTCCGTGCAGCCCAATCCAACACCTTCAGCCCCGGACCATCCTCCAGACTCGAAAGCGCAGTTTAGGATGCTCAACCACAACGGCCTAGAGGCCGTAGCAACAATTGAAACACCGGTCCCTCTAGCGGAATTACCCGAAAGCGTTGTCGTAAAAATCTCTCCTGGCTCCGGATCTGCAATACTCGCAGCAGCTCCGGCGAATCCAGAGGAGTGGGCTTGCACAGTGGACTCTGACGGCAGCGCTGGCTGTCGTTCCGTCGCCGGCCGCGCCACCACGATGAGGTTGACTTTGACCCTGACAAGGCCCTCTTGCCAAACCTCCACACCACTTACCGTCGTCATCTCGGCACCACAAATGGCACCCAAACAGCAGAGTTGGCCCAGTCCATGCACATCTGCCGCGACTGCCCAATAGTTAATGCGGATTCATACCGACGAACGCGGCACGCCCGACGTGCGGACCCGATCCCGTCATGTCATTGCGGGAATGCGACTAGTGGAACAGACAAACCGACAGTTTTCTTTCGTCATTTTGAACGAGTTGGCGGCTACTCGAACCTACGAAGGTAGTTAAGCCAATCCTTCACCAACGAACAAGGAGACTGCCGTGCCGGAACTAGCCACGGCTCGAGCCAAAAGCATCATGGCGCTGGTCCTGACTCTCTGTGAGGGCCACCCAACCGACATCCAGACGGACTCGACGCGGACCCGAAGGTTCGCGCAGAGCGACTACGACCCTCTGCCATGCGCCAGCACGATAAGCGCAATGGGAGACAATAGGCGCCAAGGTGACCGTCAACCCAAAGAAGATGCGGCTATGTGTGCAGGACTCACGGTACTGGTCGCACAGCAAGGAGACTTAGCCCGTGACTGACGAGAGTCCCACAGCCATGCCAGATCAGTTCATTGAAGCTATGGAAGATGGACTCGACCCGATGGCCTTGGCCCTGAAGTTGGGAATTTCGCCCATTGTGGCGAGGAAGTGGTCCAAAGGCCTGCTGCGCCTTTCTCGAGCTATCGTCATGGACGGAACCCCCTTCTTGGATGGGCGCGGCAGGCCACCTACAACGGGCATTACCCTAATCTACAGCGCCGACAAACTTCAGGCGTTTCCCGGCGAAATGATTACATTCGCTGCCTGGGTCATGAATGACACGGACGAGCCACTTCACGACATCGCCATCATTCGCCGTTCATTCACCAACGCCGGATTGGAAAACCTCACCTACGCCACTGAACCTGATGTGCCTGGCATGCGGTTGGGCAGTTTGCCAGCGGGCGAAGTCGCTTCCATTACCTTCACTTACCGTGTGACTGAAAGGGATCTTTGGTATGGAGGGGAGTTGATCAGCGCCCTGGGGGTGCAAGCAACTACCGCCGCCGGTGTCCCCCTATGGGACGAATGCGACGCGGGCGTAACTGTTAAACGCCAACCCCAACCATGTCACTTCCAAGGAAACGATGAAAAGACCCGCATCCTCGTTGCACAACCATTCGTCTCGTCGACGAAGACAATTGGGACGGCGTTAGCCACGAGCGAAATATTTGGCCTGCGCGGAGTCGCAATTCCGATGGATCCCGCTAATAACTAGCCAGTCCTCCTCGAGTGGGATAGAAAACAGACATTGAAACTTGCAAAATGGGCAGATGTGCCCGTTTAGACGTATGGTTGCTGGCAGGCGACGCCACCATATCGTCCACAGCGACAATAGGCTCTGGCTCAAATAACCTTGGGCAGGACAGCGGCGGAGAAAAATGCTGGCCGTGGGACCATCTCGCAGCGACCAGTGACGTAACGGACGCCATTTCCATCCAGCCCGAGTCCACCAGGAACTCGGATCGCAGAGACGGACTCTGCTTCCGTGAACTCATCTCCTAGAAGCGTGAGTGCTTTCAACCGTGTGAGTACAGTCATTCCGACGCACACGAAAGCTGTTTGCTTGTGTAAGTCGGCAGCCATTCCCAGCACTTGCCGGCAAGGCCAACTCTGGTGGTTAGGCAGGGATTCGTCGCAGAAGGCGTCACGATCGGTCGAAGATACGCTAATGATTCTGGACAGCCCGCGAGGGACCAGCCGGGGCGGACTGGTCTGTCAGCGGTGTTGGGTCTCGTTGGGAGCAACGAACTCATTTGTCACGGGTTCGCTTGGCAAGGAATATCCAAAGGACCTGGCATCTGGCGATGTGTGCCTGGCCAGGTAGCTGGATAACGTTCTTTGCTCGACGCGAACCGGAAGCGTACCTGCGACAGTCATGGTGCGTTTGTCTGTTGTCTGAGTCCAACGGACGGTGCGGCTGTCCATTCCCCCGAGCGGACAGCCGCACACTCTCCCGACACCCCGCCAAACTTCCGTCATCAAATCGATTCCAGTGGCGGGGTACCTTGGACACGGCCAGGCTTCGCGGGGCCTAAAGGCCCCTTCGGGGCGGCTGCCGCCGGTGGTCTTCGGGAGCGTAAGAGCAGATTCTGAGTGCCCGCCGAGGTGGCAGATAATCTGTGTTGGAGTCTTTATCCTTTGCCTGATCGAAACTATCGCTCGGAATCAGCTTTCGTCATGATTGCTTTCTTGCCGCTGCTGAATTTGTGAGTCGTCGCTCCTAGAAGCGTCGCTCCAGCAGGCGGGAGAGTTCGCTGAGCTGGAAACTGGACTAGGTCCGGCTTGGAGAGCGCCCGACGCAGTCCTGTCTTAGCGCGCCGGTGGAGTGCCACCAAGGCGTTAGGGGTGATTCCGTAGACCGGTGCGATTTCCCGGGGAGGCATGCCGGTGACGTCAATGTGCCAAAGGATTAGTTGCCAGCGCTTAGGTAAGGACTGGAATGCCTGCTGCAGGGCATCGTCCACCAAGTAGGCGTTGAAGGCAACTTCGGGGAACGTCTTGGGGTGCAGGGCAAGGTGCTCTTCATCGTAAGGGACGAGGATTTCCCTCCTCCTTCGCATGGTTTCGCGTTGAATGTGTCGGGTGACACTGGCATGGAGGTAACCGGTGAAGGTTCCGACGGGCCCATGACCTGATTGGACGGCAGCCAGAATGTTGGCGAAGGCCCCTTGAACGGCGTCTTGGACTAGTTGGTGGTCGCGGGTATGACGCCGGGCTCTGCGTATGGCTGCGGGCGAGTGGCGTGCGAATAGGACTGCGTAGGCATCGAGGCGTCCTTGCCGGAGCACAATGAGAAGCTCTCCGTCATCCAGGATCGCCAGTTCTTGGGGCGGCCGAGGGGGAGTGCGAGTGAGTATTTCAGGCTGTGCACATCGTGTTGTTCGGGCAGCTATCATCGTCGCCTCTCTGCTGAAGCGCTAATGGGACAGTGAGTGTGTCTCACGGAACCCTTACGATTCCACTGCGTGTTGCCTTTCGACCTGGAAAGTGCTGCCGCCGTCGGCCTTGGTTAATCGTTTTACAAACTTATGGGATGCTTATCTCCTTTGCAAGATCTCGAGTCAACAAAGACAGGAGCACGGCTGCGGCTCTATATTCAAAGCGAGCAGACCCCGGCTCTGCATTGAGATCAACATGGATGCGGTCCTGCAGGAGAGCTTCGACCCAACGGCTTGTACTGGCCGGGCTTGATCTTGTTGGCGGGAGCCATGTGGTCCCATCCGAGCTACGCGAAAGAAGCGCTGTCAACTTCCACAGGCAGGTCTGCGGGTCGAATCCTGGGAAAATGGCGCTGGCTTGGTAAATCAGGGGCTGCGCGTGCTGGGCTCGATCGTTTCGAGCGGTGTCATACCTACGAACTTCCCGGGGGCCTTATAGTTACCGGAGCATCCCGGCCGTCTTCTTGGCGATCAATCCAGCGACCCAGATGTCCCCGGAGCGCCAGCTAAGATCGACGCCAGTCCGGGGCCGACGCTGTTTGCGGATGACCTGGTGTTCTCAGCGGTGGCGCTCATGTCTGGCTCCCTCCGGCCTGGACGGGGAATGGAAGCCCGGTGATAGTACTGAGTGGAAGATGCCCTCGTCCCTTGGTCAGACCCGCGGGAATGGATTTCCTGCCATTCAGGTCGACAGAAAGTACGGTGCTGAAAAACTCCGGATCAATCAGGATATTGTTCAATCCCTGAGTTCGTTCGACGCAAATATTCTAGCAATCAAGCAGGGCTTCAATCAGCAAGCAGGACACAGCCGTGGCCCGGAATGGTCCAATATGGATTTTGCCGGTCCCTTGAGCAGTGGAATCAGCTGCGCTGCCCAAGCCTCGGTGGTTTCCACCAGACGCGGAAAAGCGTCCGCTTTTCCGTGACGGAGTCAGCTTCATGTGCGCCATCGCATTCCCACTCAGAACACTGGCAATAGGGACAAATCAAGTTGCTGGCCTCATGCACGTTGCATGGAAAGGGGGTGGCGTATCGCTTCAGAATTGGCCAGTGCCCGCTCCAGTTCCTGAATCAACCATTCAACCTCGGCAGTTACCTGCTCACAGTTTTTCGATGGCCCGCTTGCCCACGAAATTTGTCGGCTGGTTTCATCTGGTGGGGATTCAAGGCTGTGAGAGACGATGGGAGTGATTCTCATATGCCTTACAGCAGGGGCGGAAGATGCGTGTGCACGTGTTCGGATAGATTTCCGCATCGTTAGGTCCAATCCTGCAGATGCTGTGTACCAATGGTGGATGTCATGTGCCTGGTGTTCCTCACTTGAATTGACTTGCCGGCGATGCGTACGCCCGGCACCCCAGACAATCGATGAGTGCAACAAGTGGCTGAATTGCGATTCATTCCCCTATGTTCGAGGGGTGTTTGAGCATTACTTCCAGATGGCGACGCATGGACCAGAGCTGTCGAACGAGGTCCAGGGTCATTGGATGAACAAAGAACCACCACTCTGCGATCGTTTGTTCGAGGAGGAAGCACAGAAACCGACATCGCTAGAGAGGATTCGGTGGCTTCCGGGATTTCGTCCCGGAAGCCACCCAAATACGTTTTCGAGAATGGACTAAATGCTTGCTGGCGGTAGTGCTGCCTCTTTGGAGCGCGTAGATGTGATTCTGAACAGCAACGCTCCTCCCAGGATCAAGACAGCGGCGAGCAGAGCAACGGAGAAAGACTCAAATCCGGTGTAGGCCAGGGTTCCGGCGCCTGTGACGCCCCCACCAGCCACTCCCAAGAGCCCGCCGCCTCCCGGTAGCCCCGTGGAACCATATGCAGCCATATCAGCCCCCGAGACCGTGGTAGCGGCGTTGGCGGTGTCGGGAGTCACCAGCAACTAGGGCAAGGGTCGTTGGAGGTTCTGCTACCCATTTCATGCGTGTCTTCATAAGTTCCTTCTCTGCAAATCGAGATCATCTATCTCCGGTGAATGGTTGCTCACATGTGAGTGACCTGTCTTTCAATAGCAAGAGGTCAGACGATAATGACGACGACAGTGGAATCTTCGGGAAAACTATCCCTTGGGCGGTGCTTTGCCTGGCAGGAGTCTTTAAGGTGCGATTGACAGATTTCCTGTGGGGGCTTGATCCGTGCGGATGAAGATCGCCGGTGATGAGGGCATGGCATTGCTCGATGACATCGCAAAATTGTGGCGAGTGAACAGGCGCATCCTGATCAAGTCCGCTATTGATCAGAACACAGATGATTCAGACGTTAGATACCGAGTCATCGCTGACGACCTCATGGGTGGGACTTCAGCGCCGTGGATCACCACAGACCGGAAGGCAGTCGTCGCCCTCTTGGAGACGGGGTGACACGTGCCGGGCTTCGGCAATACGCGGCACAGCCACGTAAGGAGACTCAACGCCGACGTCACATGGACCTGCAGAACGTAAAGGCCGGCCCGGGGAGTTGTTCCCCGGGCCGGCCAAACTAGATTCATGACCAATAGCTACATATCAACCGAGAACTGGAATGAGAAACCAGAAATCGTCCTAAGAAGT
Source organism: Paenarthrobacter sp. NPDC056912 (assembly GCF_042786555.1). Classification (NCBI taxonomy): domain Bacteria; kingdom Bacillati; phylum Actinomycetota; class Actinomycetes; order Micrococcales; family Micrococcaceae; genus Paenarthrobacter; species Paenarthrobacter sp. NPDC056912. The sequence goes on along the minus strand of NZ_JBHUCD010000021.1, from coordinate 8,986 downwards.
CGTTTCGGATCGCCGATTTGTCCGTGTGGATGTTCCTAGGCAGTTGCCGCGTTCTTGCGGTTACGCGTCAAGTAAATTCCACCAAGTGCCAGGAGTCCGGCGGCCGCCGCTCCGCCACCGATCACCGGGTCAACCATCGGGGCATTGGCCACTACCGGTGTCCGGTATTGGAGGTTGGTTCGTCCGCCGGAGATGGTGCTCCCGGCGTTGGTCATGTTGAAGTCACCGTCCGTGTAAAGGGTGTTATCGGCCGCGCTGGACTGGACAGTCACGTCTGCGAGAAAGTTCACACCGCTTTGTTTGCCGTTGCCAGCGGCGGGTATCGTGATTGCGCCGGTGCAGGTCATGTTCTTTCCGGCGTTGCTGATAGTGCACCCTTCACCTGCGCCTGTGAATCTCTTTGAAGTCGCCCCTGTGGGGACGCCCTGGTTTACGTCCTCGCCCCAAACCTCAGGGGTTTTGAAGATTGAATTGGCTGGCGCTGTCAGGTTGAGGGTTACCGTACCAGTCTGGGCAGTGCCGATTTGGTTTCCGACAAACGCGCCAACATTTCCTGTAGCGCCTTTGGCGATGGTTTTTGCCGGGAGGACGGTCGGCGCGACGGTGGCAGCGAAGGCCCCCGTGGCTGTACCGGCGAGCAGTGCACCGGCTATCAGGGCGCTGGCGCCGGCACCAACGATTGCCTTGCGAATCTTAGTGGTCATGGGAATGACTCCTTTTGGTTACTTGGTATTTGAGACGCTGGAAGAATGGAGGCCGGACCACCAATGCAACTTCGAGTGGCATCCGTCCCTTGCAGAAGTCAATAGTCCTCATGTACTAAATCATGATGACAAGCCAAGGAATTCGTATTGGATCATGTATTGCGAACACCGCAGCATTATTTGCGGTTGAGCAGGACTCAAGAGTGTCCCAGGTCTTGGCTATCTAACTTGAGTTCCATCTGTTCGGTGGCCGTTCATCACTTAGTGTCCTGGGGTATGAGTCATCATCCGCCCTGGATGCCGGATGGATCTGGCAGGGAACGCTAAGCCGCGGTTCTTGCCGGGACTTTCCGGTTGCTGTCGTGATGTTCTCTATGCTTGAGGGAGGCCCCCCAAAGTCGAGCATTTGCTGCCTCAGACGGTGACCAGGGGTGCGTCAATAGTTCTTTCAATCGGTGCTGACAGTCTTCGTTATGGCCCAAGCGAAGAAGGCGGGAACCAGCACGAGGCTAGTCAGCGCGGAGATAAAGGTGGCGTCCCAATGATGTATGTCGTAGGTAAAAACCAATGCCAGGAATCCTGCGCAGGCATCGAGGCATCGATGAGTGAGAAGCGTGGATGGTTCGCGTCGAATAATGGCCAGTATCAGTCCCGTGGCGCTGGTGGCTGCCAAGGCGATCGCAGCAAATGTGATGATCCACTGGCCCATGTAGTCACCGAGGTACTTTGAATACAGTGCTACCACCACCAGGGCAACATTCCTGACTGTGGTGAGCCATTGCGTGCGGAACGGACTGGACTTTGGGGTGGCCATTGGGGCGTCGAGCATAACTAAAATGAAGCCGCGGCCGGTCATGAGCGCAGTCAGTGACGCGATGAAGACTGTGATGCTCGTTTGGTTGGCGTTGATCACGCCGTTTCCGTCTGCACCCCACCACAGCACGAGAGAACCTACTGCGACGATGAGTACCTCGGCAAGGAGCGGGATGGCCCGAAGAACTGTGGGCAGGGGCTTAGGAGTCGACCTTCCCGACTTTGACTTGTCTTTTGTCACGTCGGGGACGGACTTTGGCGAGGTCATCGTGACTGATTCGGTGTGCCCGGGCCACTGTTCGGGGGAGAGATGTGTTGACATGGTTGTTTCATCTTTCTTGGTCGTTCATATGTAGCGAGTTTGTTTGTCGCACTGGAATAATCTCTGCTTCACGCTCAAGCGATTGCCTTTATGGCAGGTTTATCGGTTGAGCAGCAAGGGATAGGTTTGAGCGGTTTTGGCTATGGCTTCGCTTGGCACGGATCCGTCGGCGATCAACGATGCAAGGTTTGCGATGCGAAGGCTTGCCAGCCCGTCTCCATAGGGTGAAGAAATAGCGGCAAGAGCATGCTCTTGGTTGCTGTCGAGGACTTGATTGGCTACCCGACTGATGCTCTGTTCTGGGGTTACTAACTGGGCGAAACCTGCCGCAATTGATTCTGGTCTTTCGGTACTGCGTCTGACGACCACAAGAGGTTTCTTGAGTACGGTGCATTCTTCCTGGAGCCCACCCGAGTCCGAAACGAGTAAATTGGCCGCCCGGGCTAAGCGCAGGAAGTCATGATGTGGGACGGAGTCAATGAATGTCAGGGGGCCGTAATAGCGATTTAGTCCCCATCTTTCGATGGCCGCGCGCGTGCGGGGATGTGCCGCTACAAGCACTGGAAGATTGATGCCGGCCAATCCTGCCAGAAAGCGTTCAAGGGCTTGAGCGCTGTCGGTGTTCTCTGGCCGGTGGATCGTGGCCAAGGCGAAATCAGTGTTGCCCCATTTATCGAGGGTGCTATGGGGGCCTTGGCTGTCAGCGAAGGCCAATGACGCATGCGTGGCTTCCACGATTGTGTTCCCTGTGAGGGCGATAGTGTCAGAATCAGTGCCTGAAGATGCGAGGTTCCATCGGTTGGCTTCAGTGGCTGCGCAATGCACATCGGCCAATGCTCCAGCGACGAGCCTGTTAATTTCCTCCGGCATGGCTCTGTCAAAGGATCGAAGCCCAGCCTCAACATGTATGAGAGGCACCCCTGCGTAATTGGCGGCCTGGGCGGCGGCTGACACTGTATTCGTATCGCCTTGAACGATTGCAACTGCAGGTTTCTGCCTGTCAAATTCTTCGGAGATGGCCTGCATGCACGTGGCAATTTGCCTGGAACGAGATTGACCTCCGACGTCCTTCAGGACAACGTCAGGATGGGGCAGGCCCAGGCTGCTCTGGATCTGGCCAGATAGTTCGTCGTCGAAGTGTTGTCCAGTGTGGATCAATCGGACACGGTCCCCGAGCTGTCTGACTACGTGCACGAGCTTGATCATTTCGGGCCGAGTGCCCATGACGACTGCAACATCAGAGTTGATCATTAATGTTCCTTGAGCGTTGGGATGGAATCTGTCTTGCGATTTCGCTGGAGCTATTCAAGAGGTTTCCCCCGAAGTTTCCGTACGGCTTTCGCGTGAGATAACTCCTTTGGATCGTTCGGGACGAAAAACCATCCAAAGGAGGACAAGAAATCCCAGAGCAAAACTAAAGAGTGCGATTACCGATCCGATAAACCGATGTCCGATTTCATAACCGAAGTCCATACCCCAGGTTTGCGTAGTCCACGCAATGAGAGCCAGGCGGAGTTGATTTATGAGAAAGGTCAAACTCCCAGAAATTGCCAGAGCCGCGAGCACTCTTACTAAGCCAATTCTCGTGAACATCAGCATTAGTGCGCTGACTATTGCGAGGGGTGCAAGCAGCAACAAGGCCGTGCACTCCATGGTGATGTTGAACGCGATCAGTTCGGAGCCTGGTAAATAGACGAGGAAGTAAGTTGTTGCATGGGTGACACCACCACTAATCAGCGGATTCAGCCATGTTGCGAGTACGTGTGCCTCGGTCGTACGAAATGCTGCCTCATCGGAAAAGATGCATACCAGAGCACCCACTAGCAGGAGAGCTACACTCCATCGGATGATGGGTACCGGACAGGACTTTGAGGTCACGACATCTGCCTTTGTTTTTAAGTTCATCACTGTCCTTGCTTTTGAACGTCGGCAGCGTCAGTGAAATTGCCAATCCTGTCTAGCCGGGGTTCGGCGGTACGGGCTGTCTTTGTCCAGCCATGCTGACCGCGGAGAATTCGAATGAGTGCTCGCCAGACGCACGCATAGGACAGATAATTGGTGACAACGAACGCGTGGCCCATCTTGAGCGCACCGCCAATCCCAAGTGTGTGGTCCCGACGATGAGCTATGAACGCCGTAAGGAGTGCGGGCCAGAAGCCAAGCAGATACCACGTGAATACGTAGAGAATGAGCGACACGGCGCCCCATTCTGTGATGTTGAGGGTTCCAAGCATTAGAGCTACTTCAATCAAGACCAGGTGGTACAGGATGGACCAAGGCAGATCAAATATCCACGGGACTAGGACGTAGAGTGCCATTTCAAGGGCGGCACCATGTCCCATCTTGGCGGAGCGAAGTATTTCGGGGAGCCTCCTGGCAGTCAGCATGTGCCCCTGATACCACCTGGTGCGTTGCTTCAGCAGAGCCTGGAACGTTTCCACGCCCTGCTGATCGACAGCTGCTCGAGTTGTGGAACTCGTCTGCCAGCCTCGTGTGGCCATACTGACGGTCAAGTCCAGGTCTTCGGTCAAAGATGTGGACCAAGGGGCGTCATCGACAGCCAAGAGAGCAGACAAACGTGCGAACTGGCCATTGCCGCCCAGACTGACGCTGTTGGTTCGCATGCGGCCGAACTGCGTTAAAGCAGACTGAGACCAGAATTGATAGTCCTGGAAGCGAAGCAGAAAGTTCGTAGACCTGTTTCGAATACGAACAGCTAGTTGGATCCCGCCGACCTTTGGATCTTCGAAGACCGGAAGTACGTGGGCCATTGCACCTTCTGAAAGTTGCCCGTCAGCGTCCATGACGCAAACAATAACTTTCTCGGGATCGAGTCCACGTTCGGCAACATCTGCACGAATGCGGGTGAATCCGGCGTTGAGGGCCGCGCCTTTGCCTTTCCTGGCATTTGGCAGCTCTCGCCGAACGAGAATCACCTGGCCCTGGCCGGCTTCAGTTGCCAAAGCCCCGGTGTCGTCATCGCTCGCATCGTCAATTACGACGATGCGTGCTTGTCCGTCGGGGTGAAGCAACCCCGCCACCGTCGATGAGATGACCGCTTCCTCGTTCAAACAGGCAACTAGAAAATAAGTGACGTAGTCTGTGGGCATTTCGATGTCCGGAGAGACCTGAAAGGGTTTTCCATAGACAAAGTGACTTTGGTGTCCCAGCGTCGTTTTGTCGCGGCGAAGCTGTCCAATGCCCATCCCGACGTTTAGGAAGAAGTAGGCAGCGGAGAGGGCCATGACAAACGTTGCCAAGGCGTTGATAACGGACCAGAACATGGTCATTTCTTGAACCTCGATGATGGATAAATGAGTGGAGGTCTCGTGGGTGATATGAGGAGATCACCGACCGTAGCCTCTGGCGTGTGTGGCTCACTAGACAGCACCCGCACCTGAGGCGTCACAGGTCGGGACGATGTTCCCTGGTGGATGGGGCTGATCTGATCCTCGGATTGCAACGCTGCAGGTGAGAATCGGCGCGGCGAACGATGAGATGGTGTTTGGGTGCGGACATTTCCCCGTAGTGGTTACTTCATTTGGGTTCTCCGTCTTGAAGCGTCTACGCATTCCACGCCTACGCCAGTGATAGACCACTCTTCTGAGAGGTTCGCTTGTGAGTAGCGATATCATCCGGGATTGTGACGCCACTTGAGCCTTGGATGTGCATGCCAGGGGGTTCACATCGTGACTGATCTGGTCGAGGCGCACCTGAGCGGGCGATGTTCTGCGCGGTTCTGACGTGTCCGGGGCCGACCGTAAGCGTGCCGCGGGCTTTGTCATCAATCGCATTGGCAGCCGTTTTGGCTTGGCACCACTGCCGGTTCTGTTCCCCGGCATGACCTTATTGGGAAATCGAACAGCCGTTGCATCCGTTCGTTGTAGCCCGCGAATCTCTGGAACAAACCGCCGGGGGACTAGTCGTCATAAACAGCGGGAAACGAGCTAGTAGCCCTCGGAGCAGTTGGTTCATTCCCGGCCTGACTTGTCGCCAACGAAGCAGGAGTGGAAAGTGACCATACGTAGTAGAGGAGAGGCCCCGCTGACTCATGATCGCGCGTGGGCATCCGGCGTTCAGGAAACTCTGATTGCCGGCGCCCCGGCTGAGGAGAAGCCTCCGCCCACAGCATTTTTCCCCGCTATCGACGGGCTGCGGGCGGTGGCTGTGCTGAGTATCCTCATTTACCACAGCAATATATACTCAAACGGAATCTTCGGCGTAGATCTCTTTATGGCAATTTCGGGTTTCTTGATTACACATAATCTTCTGGCGGAGTTCAGGCGACACGGGCGCATTTCGTTTAGAGCATTCTATCGCAAGCGCATAAAGCGTTTGGCCCCACTTTTGCTAATTACGCTCTGTGCAGCCGGAATTATGGTCCAACTATTTGGCCTCGCCAGTGACGCTCGCCGCTTTCTAGAGCAATCAACAGCAACTCTACTCCTTGTTACGAACTGGGAACAGATCGTGCGAAAAGAAGCATATTGGGATTCGTTCAACGGCCCGGGGCCACTGTCACATTTGTGGTCCTTGGCCGTAACTGAGCAATTTTATCTTATCTGGCCACCACTGTTGGTGGTAATATTGTTCGTTCTCTCACGAGCAGGGAAACAACCTAGTGCCGTTCTCATAGGAGTCCTGCTTGCCTCCGCCTCAATGGGACTGGTGTCGGCCGTCTGGTCACTCATTGCATTTGATGGGGACAATGTTGATCGGGTTTACCTCGGAACTGATACGCATGCCACGGCACTCATCTGCGGAACCCTGGCTGCTGTACTTCTCCATGTAAAGGATTCTCAAGAAAGACGCTCAAATTGGAGCGCATATTGCCTTAATACGGGACTTGGGGCGTTATTTCTTGGCATCCTCGTGGGCATGAGCGTCGGTGCAACTGATTATCAGTCCGAGTGGTTGTACTCGGGCGGTTTCATAGCGGCCGCAATTATGGGAACAGGATTCATTCTAACCCTGACAAGACCGTCATTCCTGACAGAACTGTTCTCATTCCCGGTTCTCACCTCATTGGGGAAGGCTTCCTACGCCCTGTTCCTTGTCCACATGCCAATCTACTGGTTGGTGATACAGCTTCAGCCAACAATTTCCGACGGGCAGGTCCTGGCCGTCGGTGGCGGCATTTCTTTGATCCTGGGTCTGGTACTGCACCATGCGGTCGGGGAACCTCTGCGCAGAAAGCCGTGGCGAGCTTCCTTACGCACACGTTTCGGTGGCGGCAACAGAAGGAAGGACAGCCCCTTCCGAAGCGTTCGTGTCTCTCTCTTCTTGATATTCATAGGGGTCGCAATGGGGTTAGGCACTGTTGTTGCGGCATCGTGGCCCACGAACATCCCGGCAACGGAAGCGCGAACCCGAGTGTTGACCTTGGGTGATTCGCTGGGCCGCGATTTCGCACTTGCCATGAATAAAGTACCGGGAGCTGAGGTCACAGATGGCAGCCTTGGCGGTTGTGGCATCGCTTCCCCGGAGCTCACGCGAACTGACCTCATGGGTGAGATGGCCGTCCCCAACGGCTGCCTTCCGTGGCAGCAGAGATGGGCAGAATCAATTCAGGCGGCGAACCCGAATGTCATTTTGATCGACCTCGCGTGGGACGGAACTGAGTACCGAAGTAACGGCGAGTGGACGGATCTTTGCGCACCGAACAGTGGATCCCGATATCGTGAGGCCCTAGCTGAGGCAGGGAACATCCTGACCACCTTCGCGCCCACGGCCACGGTCTATTGGACAAACTCCCGAGTAGATACACCGGTCAACACTGCAGCGCAGGCACGTTGCCACAATGAGTTCATCGCCGAAGTTGTTAGGGCAAAGCCGCACTTTCGACTTTTAGACCTGAACGGACAATTCTGTCCGGACGGCCGTTGTCGCCAGAGAACAGTGGACGGAAACCAGCCGATGTACCTGGATGGTGTTCACTTCACAAAGGCGGGGGTTATGGAACTGAGCGGATGGCTGGCCGAGCAAGTGCGGGCAAAGGCGCAGTAGCATTTCAGCGCGAAGGAACTGTTTCGGCCACGGAAAGGACAAGTCTAGGAAGCGTGGTCGAAGACGTCGAGCATACGGGCTGGAGGCACAAGACCGTCTTGACGTTGTGCTGCCGTGGATGCCGGGTCTGCCGACTCAGTACTCAGCGGAACCGTGCTCAGCTGTGCACCGCCGTCGAGTCGTCCACTGCGGTTTCTTCCTCACCGGCGAACTGGGACATGTATAGCCGGTAGTAGGCGCTTTGGAGGGTGAGTAGCTCGGTGTGGTTGCCTTGCTCCACGATCTTGCCGTTCTCCATGACCAGGATGGTGTCGGCGTCGCGGATGGTGGACAGGCGGTGGGCGATCACAAAGCTGGTCCGGTCCGTGCGGAGCGCGGCCATGGCTTTCTGCAACAGCAGTTCCGTGCGGGTGTCCACGGAGCTGGTGGCCTCGTCCAGGATCAGCAGGGACGGATCGGACACGAAGGCGCGGGCAATGGTGATGAGTTGCTTCTCACCGGCGCTGACGTTGTTGCCTTCTTCGTCGATGATGGTCTGGTAGCCCTCCGGCAGGGCACGCACGAAGCGGTCCACGTAGGTGGCCTTGGCCGCCTCCATGATCTGCTCTTCGGTGGCGTCCAGGTTGCCGTACTTGATGTTGTCGTAGATGGTCCCGCCGAAGAGCCAGGCATCCTGGAGCACCATGCCCACCTTGGAACGCAGCTCGGAACGGCTGAGGTCCTTGATGTCCACGCCATCCAAGGTGATCCGGCCCGAGTTGAGCTCGTAGAAACGCATGACGAGGTTCACCAAGGTGGTCTTGCCGGCACCTGTGGGGCCGACGATGGCCACGGTGTGACCCGGTTCCGCGCTGAAGGACAGGTCCTCAATGAGCGGCTTGTCCTCCACGTAGCTGAACGAGACGTGCTCGAACTCGACGTGGCCATCGGTCTTGGCAGGCAGGTGGCGCGTTCCGGTCTCTGCGACCTCTTCCTCGGCGTCAAGGAATTCGAAGACGCGCTCGGCTGAGGCGACACCGGACTGCAGCATGTTCGCCATGCCGGCGATCTGGCCCAGCGGCTGGGTAAATTCGCGGGAGTACTGGATGAACGCCGTGGCGTCACCGAGGCTCATGGAACCCGAGGCGACCCGCAGGCCGCC
>NZ_JBHUCD010000020.1:86985-96979 GCF_042786555.1 Paenarthrobacter sp. NPDC056912 | reverse complement strand
CCGATTTTCACGGAAACTGCCGTCAGGTCCTGGTTGGCATCACCGAAGCGCTTGGCTTCGTAAGGTTCACGCACGAACGCCCGGACCACGCGGATGCCGATGATCTGCTCGCGGAGCACGCCGTTGATGGCGTCGATCTTGGTCTGCATGGAACGGAACAGCGGCATCAAGCGGACCACCAGATAGCCCACGACTGCCACGAGGACGGGCACGGAAACCCAGACCAACCACGACAGGCTCAGGTCCTCACGCAGGGCCATGATGATGCCGCCAACGCACATGATGGGTGTGGAGACCATGAAGTTCAAGCCCATGAGCACCAACATCTGTACCTGCTGGACATCGTTGGTGCCCCGGGTGATCAGGGTGGGAGCGCCAAAACGATTCACGTCCTGCGCGGAGAAACTGCTGACCTGGCGGTAGACGCTGCGGCGCAGGTCCCGGCCAATAGCCATGGCAACGCGCGCGCCGAAGTACACCGCTGCGATGGCAGTGATCACTTGGCCGAGAGCAACCGCGAGCATGAGCGCACCGGTACGCCAAATGAAATCGGTGTCGCCACGAGAAACGCCCTCGTCAATGATCTGGGCATTGAGGCTGGGAAGGTAGAGCGTGGCAATGGTAGACGCCAACTGAAAGATGAGGACGGCCACTATCTGCGGCAAATACGGCTTGGAATAGCGCCGTATAAGGGTGACAAGCATGCCCACAGGTCCTTAGAAAGAGTGCGTGAATGAGTTAAGAGAAGTCTTGCAGCAAGGGCTGACAGTATTAGCCTCCCCACTCTACGAAATCCGTTGCCCCAGCGAAACAACCTACGGAAAAGATCATCCCAGCGGAGTATTTCCCGTGTCGCGGCTGCACCTGCTGGTGCATGGAGGCCCGCCCGGAAGTTCAGGCAACTGTCATCCATGCCCACAACAAAGCGCCGGCCGGGAGTCCCGCCGGCGCCCTGCTTGACCGTCCTAGCCTGCGTGCTTGCCGTGGTCCGAACGGGCTTCAGCGCCTTGCAGGAGCATCAACGCCATGCGTTCCTGCTGCCTGCGTTCGCGCTTGAGTTCCTTCCGGATCGCAGCGAGCTCCTCGGCTGTCCTGGCCTGCTGCTCCGCCAAGGACTGCTGCTCCCGCAACCGGGCCTGCAGTTCCACGTTGGCCCGGCTGAGCTGCAACTGCTGTTCGGCAAGGACGTACTGGGTGCGGGACAACTGTTCCTGGACTTCCTTCACGTCCCCGGCGGCGTGGGGCCGTTCCTGGGTAAGGATCCGGGCGAACTCAAGATCAAGGTCGGACCCTGAGTCATCCTTCGGAGCCTGACGATCCGCTCCCGGGAGCTGGCGCCCGGCACCCAGGCCGCTGCCGTCGTCGCCCGTTTTCACCGCGTCCAAGGACGCAGTGTCCAGTGGCATCGCGGCCTCTCCCGAGGCAGTGGCCAGCAGTTCCTTCTCCGGAGCGGCATCAACGGTGCGGCGCAGCGGCCGCTCCTTGATCAACATCACGGCAAGAAGGGCTACCACGCTGATGATGGCTGAAATCAGGAAGATCTGGGCCGTCGCGTCGCCGTAGGCAGCACGCATGATGTCTCGAATGGGTGCTGGCATGTCGGCGAGGTCCATGCTGGCTCCCGACGCGCCGCCCTGAACCGGGATACCGGCCGCAGCCATGCCTTCGACGGCGAGGTCCTTCACGTGGGTGGACATGATGGCACCGAGGACGGAGACGCCGATCGCGCCGCCCACCGAGCGGAAGAACGCCACCGAAGCACTGGCCGTGCCGATGTCCTTGGCCTGGACTGTGTTCTGCACAGCGAGCACCAGGTTCTGCATCAGCATGCCAAGGCCGAGGCCGAACACGCCGGTGTAGATCGCCACGATCCACAGTTCTGTGGTGTGGTCCATGGTTCCGGCGAACGCGAGTCCGCCAATGAGGAGGACACTGCCTGCCACCAAGAACCGCTTCCACTTACCGAAGCGGCTGATCAGGATGCCCGAAGCCACGGAACCGATCAGGTTGCCCGCGATCATCGGCAGGGTCAGCAGGCCGGCCTCGGTAGGCGTGGCGCCACGGGCAACCTGGAAGTACTGGCCCAGGAAGGTGGAGGAGCCGAACATGGCGATGCCCACTGCGATCGAGGCGACGATGGCCAGGGCCGTGGTGCGTTCGGAGATGATCTTGAGCGGGATGATCGGCTGGGCAACTTTGGTTTCCACGAAGACCAGCAGGGCCAGCAGCGCGACGCCGCCACCCACCATGAGGGCGGACTGCCAGGAGAACCAGTCGTAGTAGTCGGGGTTGCCGGCGAAGGAAACCCAGATCAGGAGCAGGCTTACGCCCGAGGTCAGCAGGATGGAACCCAGCCAGTCGATCTTGGCAGGGCGCTTGATGTGCTGGATCTTCAGGGTCACCTGGAGCAAGATGAGCGCGACGACGGCGAGGGGCACGCAGACAAAGAACGTCCAGCGCCAGCCGAGCGGGCTGTCAACGATGAAGCCGCCGAGCAGCGGACCGCCGGCCGTGCCGACTGCCATGACAGCACCCATGTAGCCGGAGTACTTGCCACGATCCCTAGGCGGGATCATGGAGCCGATGATGGCCTGGGCCAAGGCGGTGAGGCCACCCATGGCGACACCCTGGATGACGCGTGCGGTCAGCAGCAGCGGGATCGTTTCGGACAGGCCGGCCATGACGGAGCCGGCCACGAAGATGATGATGCTCAGCTGGACGAGGAGCTTCTTGTCGAAGAGGTCCGCGAGCTTGCCCCAGATGGGCGTGGTGGCGGCGTTCGCCAACAACGCTGCGGTGATGACCCAGGCGAAGTCGGTTTGCGTGCCCTTGAGTTCGGACATGATGGTGGGCAGGGCATTCGCGACGATGGTGCTGCTGAGGATCGCGGTGAAGAAGGCCGCGAGGAGGCCGGTGAGGGCTTCCATGATCTGCCGGTGGGTCATGGGCGCGGCGGCCTTGTTAACTGAGGCGTCCACCGCCTTCGGTTGTTGTACTGCTGGTGTAGCCATGCGTGGGCTCCTAAGCTGTGTGGTTTGTTGTGATGGAGCCGGCCGCCGTTGCCCGGATTGAGTCCTTGAGTGACTCGGTGAGTTTCTGCAAAACCTGGGATGCCTCGAGGGCGTCGTCCTCGCTCCAGTCCCCCAGGTAGTCCCGCAGCCTGACGCTGCGCTGTTCCTCGACGTCCCGGAGCTTCGCAGCACCTGCCTCCGTCAAAGCCAGGATCTGGGCCCGGCCGTCCGCGGGATCCGGTCGCCTGACCACGAACCCAAGCTCCTCCAACTCCGCGATGTGCCGGCTCAGGACCGGTGCGCTAACGCCGAGGCGGGCAGCCAACTGCGTGGCGCGCGCGTCTCCCTCGCCGATAAAGCGCATGACACCTTGGAGGGCCATTCCGACGTCGGGAACGCGGGCCAGGTGGGCGGTCACCACACAGCGCAGAGTCCGCTGGAGGTCGAATATTTGATGCACAAGATCGGTTGCTGTGGCCGAACCGACAGACATGGAAAGCACCCCTTTTTTGTTTGCCTAAAGCAACTATAACTCAGATTGATTGCTTTGGGAAACTAAAGAAGCGAGAGGCTAGAGGGCCAGTTGCTTCGCTGCGGCGATGACTTCGTCCACTCGCCGCGAACGCTTCACGCCCGGCGGAACGGCGGCAATGAGCCAGTTTTCCGGAAGTTCGTCCGCGATCGGCACCAGCGCCACCTTCGCATCGGCATAGACGGACGCTGCCCCGGGCCAAACATGGGTAACGGAGATGGCCCGTCCGCTCGCCACAATCCCGCGGATCGTCTGGGCCACTACGCTCTTCCAGCGAACCTTGGGCTCAATGCCCGCCGCATGGAAGATGGCCGTGACGCGCTCGGCGCTCGGCGGCACATTGAACAGGACGAGGTCCTCGCCGGCGAGCTCAGCAAAAGTCAACGACGACCTCCCGGCCAGGGGATGACCGGCAGAGACCATGAACTGCGGCCGAGACTCCACTACCTTGATGACGTCCACGCCGGGGACCGCCTGGAGTGAGTAGATGAAGGCGACGTCCAGCTCCCCCTCCCCCACTGCGCGCTGAAGTTCTTCGGCCGTGCCTTCGATGAAATCAAGCTCTACCTCCGGCCAAAGCTCCGCGAAGTACCGGATCAGGCTTGGAATGAGCCGGGGCGAGATGGCGATCATGCAGCCGATGGATACGCGGCCCCGCATTTGTTCGTGGGAACCAAGCAGGGCCCCTTGAAGCTCAGCGGCTTCCCGGAGGATCCGCCTGGCCCTGGCACCGTCCCCAATGACGTCGACGTCATTCCGTTCGCCCGTCAGCGCTGATGCGGCCCCAGACTGAACCTGAGGAAGCACATGAGCACAGCACCCGCAGCACCGGACACAGGAGCTGCCACCCCGACGGAAACGTCCATGAACTCCAAGGACATGCGACGCATCCTTGCCTCCAGCCTTATTGGCAGCACCATTGAGTACTACGACTTCATCGGTGCCTCACTGCTCGGGGCCGTGCTGGCCTATCCGATCCTGGTGCTCATGAGCAACGGCGAGCTGCGGGGCTTCGCACTGGCAATCATCCTGGGCAACGGCCTGGTTCAGGGCTTCCTGCACGGACCCATTGCCGCCTATGTGGCCGAACACTTCCCCACGCGTAACCGTTACACGGGCGCCTCGCTCGCCTACCAAGGCGCCTCCATGATCGGCGCAGGCTTCACGCCAATGATCGTGGCAGGGCTGAGCCTTGCTGCCGGTGGCGGGCTGTGGCTCATTGCGGTCTTCTGGATTGCGACCTTGCTGGCCTCGGCTGTGGCCGTGCGGGCGACTCCGGAGGGCATTGAACGCGAGCTCGACTGAGTTCCCTGCAGAAACAGTCAGCCCCCGCACGGTTGTCCGTGCGGGGGCTGACTGTTTTGTTGCTTAGTTGTCCAAGTGCGTGGGGCCGAACATCTTCAGGAGTGTTTCAACCACGACGACGTTGGGTCCGTCCGCTTCGAAGGAGGCCTTGAGCGCGTCCCCCACTTCCTCCGGGGCGACCCGGCGGGCCGGGACACCGAAGGACTCGGCCAGCTTGACGAAGTCCGGGCGGGCGAGCTCGGTGGCCGTGGCCTGGCCGAAAGCACCCACCATGTATTCGCGCAGGATGCCGTAGCCGCCGTCGTCCACGATCAGCCAGGTGACCGGGACGTTGTGCTGCTTGGCGGTGGCGAGCTCGGAAATGGAGTACATGGACGAACCGTCACCGGAGACAGCAAGCACCCGGCTGGGCTTGCCGGTGGTTTCCAGGCCCACGGCGCCGCCGATTGCTGCAGGGAAACCGTAACCGAGGCCGCCTGCACCCTGGGCGGAGTGGAACTGGCCCTGCCGGGCATCCCAGCAGCTCCAACCCCAGTAAGCGGAGATGGTCATGTCCCAGAACGTCTGCATGTCAGCCGGGACAGCCTCGCGGATGTCGTGCATGAACTTCAGTTCCTTGGCCAGGTCCTGTGATTCCAGGCGTGCCGTGACCTTCGCAAGGGAGTCCTTGACCAGGTCCTCCGGCGAGGTTCCGTGCCAAGACCGTGTCACGGTGTCCGCCGCACCGGCTGCTGCAAGGGCCTCGTCCAAGGCCGCGAGGGCCTGGCCGGCGTCGGCACGGATGCCAAGGCCCGGCCTGTTGGATTCGAGGACGCGGGGTTCGGCGTCGATCTGGATGATCCGGCCCCGTGGTTCGAACGTGAAGTAGTTGGACGTCACTTCACCCAAGGAAGAGCCAATGACGATCAGGACATCGGCGTCTTCGAGCACGTCGGTCATGTACCGGTCCTCGATCCAGGACTGCAGGGACAACTCGTGGGTCCACGGGAACGCACCGTTGCCACCTGGAGTGCAGATGACCGGTGCGCGCAGCTGCTCGGCGATCGAGAGCAGCGACTTCTCAGCCCGGCCACGGCGCGTACCGCCGCCCGCGATGATCGCCGGACGTTCCGCCGTCGAAAGCCACTTCACGGCCTCGCGGACCAGCTCGACGCGCGGCGGGTTGTCGAACGCCTCGGCGAGCGCGTCCTCCACCGGGGGAACCATGATGGGATCCAGCAGGACGTTCTGCGGGATTTCGATCCAGACCGGGCCCTGCGGCGAGGAAATCGCCTCGGTCCAGGCGTCCTGGATGGCCGACGGGATGCCCGAAGCATGCTGGATCAGGCGCTGGCTCTTGGTGACGTTCGCGGCCGAGGCCTTCTGGTCATCGAGCTGGTGCAACATGCCCTTGCGGCGTGCACCCAGGCCATCGAGCGGGATCTGGCTGGCGACAACCACCATTGGAACACCGGTGGCATAGGCCTCCTGCAAACCGGCCAGGGACGTCAGCGCGCCCGGGCCGGTGGATAGGAACAGCACGCCAACCTCGCCGGTCGCGCGGGAGTAACCGTCGGCTGCGAAGGCGGAGTTGTTCTCCACCCGGGAGGAAACGAAGTGCAGGTTGCCGCGGCCCATGGCGTCGAAAAGACCGAGCGCATGCTGGCCGGGGATACCGAAGACGGTTTTCGCACCAAGTGCTTCGAGGGTCTCGACGACGAGGTCCCCGCCGTTGCGCTGGTTGGTTCCCTTGGTGGGAGCTGCTGTGCCGGGATCGAAGTCGATCATCGCTGTTCTCCAGTTGCTTTTGCGAGTTCTGCGATGCGGGCGCCGAGTGCCTGCTGCGCGTAGCCGTTCGGGGCGCCGAGACGGTCACCTTCCACAGCGTTGTCCGCCATGAGGGTTACGAGCTCGTAGGCCACGTGGCTGCCTGCGACGCCGGTGATTTCGGCGTGATCATAGGCCGGGGCAACTTCTACGATGTCCGCGCCCACGAGGTTCATGCCGCGGAAGCCGCGGATGATCTCGAGGAGTTCGCGGCTGGTGATGCCGCCGGCTTCCGGGGTGCCGGTGCCGGGAGCGTGCGCCGGATCCAGGACGTCGATGTCAACCGAGATGTACAGCGGGCGGTTGCCGATGCGGTCGCGAATTTTCGCCACCGTCTCCAGTACACCCTGGTAGTAGACATCAGCGGAGGTGACGATGCCGAAGCCGAAGCGGTGGTCGTCGTCGAGGTCCTTCTTGCCGTACAGCGGACCGCGGGTACCTACGTGGCTGATGGCTTCGGTGTCCAGGATGCCCTCTTCCACAGCACGTCGGAACGGGGTGCCGTGGGTGTACTCAGCGCCGAAGTAGGTGTCCCAGGTGTCCAGGTGTGCGTCGAAGTGGAGCATGGCGATGGGCTCGCCTGCACGCTCGGCCGCTGCCCTCAAGAGCGGGAGGGCGATGGTGTGGTCTCCGCCGAGGGTGACCAGCTTGCTGCCGTTGGCCGTGAGGTCCAGGGCGTTCTGCTGGATGGTCTCGATGGCCTCGTTGATGTTGAACGGGTTCACGGCCATGTCGCCGGCGTCGGCAACCTGGATGTTTTCGAACGGGCTGACATCCCAGGCCGGGTTGTACGGGCGCAGCAGACGGCTGGCCTCACGCACATGGTTGGCGCCGAAACGGGCGCCCGGACGGTAGGAAACACCGGAATCGAAGGGGACGCCGACCACCGTGACGTCGGCCTTGGACACCTGGTCCAGGCGGGGCAGGCGGGCATAGGTGGCGGCACCGGCGTAACGCGGGATGCGGGACGAATCAATGGGACCAAGGTTCCCGTTGGCCTCAATACGAAGCTCTTCCAAAATACGCCACTCCTTAGTGGATAGGTGGAGATCGAATCTGTGACTGTGACACCCATCATACACTCAAAGTTGCCTAATATGCATCACTTGTTTACAAATCACATTTAGGTGCCCAGCGCATGAGATCCCGGTCACAGCGGGCGTAAAGATTCCATAAAAACCGGGGTCCCGGCGTCGAACGCGGCCATACGCTCCTTGCGGGAGCAGCACCGTGCTGCGCGAAAGGACACCGTGACCACCCTGACGAGGCCACCGGCCGACCCGGCCGACCGGCGAAAGAACGCCTTCCACCTCAAAGCGTGGCTCTTGGAGGGAATGCCGGAGACCTCAGGCAAACGGCAGGGCCCGCACGGCCGCCCGTCCGACGCACACAAACCGCAGGCCTGGTGGAAGGTCATGTGCCTGACCGGCCTGGACTACTTCTCCACCCTCGGCTATCAGCCCGCCATCGCCGCACTGGCCGCGGGCCTGCTGTCCCCCCTGGCAACTTTGCTTTTGGTGTTCGCAACCCTCGCCGGCGCGCTGCCCGTCTACCGCCGCGTGGCCAAAGAAAGCCCCCGCGGCGAAGGGTCCATCGCCATGCTTGAACGCCTGCTCCCACGCTGGGGCGGCAAGATCTTCGTCCTGGCGCTCCTCGGCTTCGCTGCAACAGACTTCATGATCACCATTACGCTGTCCGCGGCCGACGCCACGGCCCACCTCATCGAAAATCCGTTCGCGCCGCACTTCCTGGAAGGCCAGCAAGTGGTGATCACGCTGGCGCTGATCGCAGGCCTGGGCATCGTGTTCCTCCGCGGGTTCAAGGAAGCCATCAACGTAGCTGTCGTCCTGGTGGGCGTCTTCCTTGCCATGAACCTTGTGGTCATTGCCGTTGCCATCAGCCACCTCTTTACCGAGTCCCGGGTCATCACGGACTGGTGGACCGCCCTCACCACCTCCCACGGTGACCCGATCATGATGATCGCCCTGGCACTGCTGGTGTTCCCGCGCCTGGCCCTTGGCCTCTCAGGATTCGAAACCGGCGTTGCCGTGATGCCCCAGATCAAGGGCCGCCCGTCGGACACCGAAGCCAATCCAGCAGGCAGGATCAAGGGCGCCCACAAGCTCCTGACCACCGCCGCCATCATCATGAGCTCCTTCCTCATTACGTCCAGCTTCACCACCGTCATGCTGATCCCTGCCGCGGAATTCGAATCCGGCGGCAAAGCGGAGGGCCGCGCACTCGCCTATCTCGCCCACAAATTCCTGGGCGACGGCTTCGGCACGGTGTACGACGTCAGCACCATCGCCATCCTCTGGTTCGCCGGCGCCTCAGCCATGGCCGGTTTGCTCAACCTCGTCCCCAGGTACCTGCCCCGCTACGGCATGGCCCCTGCCTGGGCACGGGCGCTGCGTCCGCTGGTGTTGGTCTTCACGGTCATCGCTTTCGCCGTCACCGTCATCTTCCAAGCTGACGTCAACGCCCAGGGCGGCGCCTACGCCACCGGTGTGCTGGTCCTGATCACCTCCGCCTCCATCGCCGTGACGCTGTCCGCCCGGAGGAAGAAACAGCGCGGCCAGTTCATCGGCTTCGGGGTGGTCTCGGTAGTGTTCGTCTACACCACCGTGGTCAACTCGATCGAGCGTCCGGACGGCCTGAAGATCGCGGCGCTGTTCATTCTGGGCATCATGGTGGTCAGCTTCGTTTCCCGGATCCGGCGCGCTTTCGAGCTCCGGGCAACCCACATCAAGATGGACGAGAAAGCCCTCGAATTCACCGCGGACAACGCTGACGGCCCGGTCCGGATCATCGCCCATGAGCCAAAGCGCCTCAGCGCCAGCCGCTACCGCGAGAAGCTTCAGCACGCGCAACTGGCCAACCACCTGCCGGTGGACAGCGATGCCGTCTTCATAGAGATCATCGTGGACGACAGCTCGGACTTCGAGCAGGAACTCCAGGTGGTGGGCAAGGAACGGCACGGGTTCAAGATCCTGGAAGTACACAGCAACAACGTGCCGAACACCCTGGCCGCCGTGCTCCTCCACATCCGCGACGTCACCGGATTCATGCCGCACATCTACTTCCGCTGGACCGAGGGCAACCCGATCTCCAACCTCAGCAAGTTCCTGTTCTTCGGCGAAGGCGAGATCGCGCCCGTGACCCGCGAAGTGTTGCGGGAAGCTGAGCCGGACATCACCCGGCGCCCCTGGGTCCACGTGGGCTAGCGTCCCGTCCCCCGAGGTGGGGGGTTAATGGAATTTTTTAAAAAAAAAAAAGACAGAAAGATCACACAGGGCCGGGGGGGGGAGGTGGAGCGCGGTTGAGGGCGTAACAGCCCCCC
>NZ_JBHUCD010000020.1:0-86975 GCF_042786555.1 Paenarthrobacter sp. NPDC056912 | reverse complement strand
CCACACCCCCGGCCCCCCGGGGGACCTGGGGGCTTCGCGCCCCCCCCCCGGTGTTGCTTTTATTTGTAATTTTTACAAAAAAAATTTCAATTAACCCCCCACCTCGCGCGGAGGAGGGAAGGACTAGCGGCTTGCCGCAGGAACCAGCACCCAGAGCACTTCCACGGTTTCGTCCGTGGGGTTGATCCACGTGTGTGGTTCGCGGCCGGGGAAGGAAAGCGTGTCACCTTCTTCGAGGTCGTACTGCTCATTGGTCAGGATGAGCTTGATACGGCCTTTGACCACATGGAGGACATCGACGTCGCAGTCCACGGCGTAGAGCTCGTTTTCGCCACGGCCACGGGGTTCAATGGTGGCCTGGAGGATTTGGAGGCGGCGTTCGGACCGCGCCGTCAGGAGCCGTTCCACGATGCCTTGGCCGCCCAGGGATATGCGGGGGCCATCATCGCGCCGGGTCAGATGGGTTTCCGGCGCAGCGAACAGGTCGCCGACGGAGACTGACAGGACCTGGCACAGTGTGACGAGCGAAGCGACCGACGGCGATGTCAGGTCGCGCTCCACACGGCTGAGGAAGCCCTTGGTCAGTCCAGTGGCATCGGCCACCTGCTCGATGGTGAGACGCTGCGCTTGGCGGGCCGCGCGGATTCTGGAACCTATGGCAACAGGAACGTTGCTTGGTTCAACGGGGAGAGCCTTCATTCACGAACCTTTCAGGCCTGTAGTTGGCCCTGTCATTGGAGCAATAGTAGCTGGATCACGGAATCTAAAGACCTGTCCGTGACGAAGCATCTTGACTGTTACTCCGATCACAACATATCCTCATAGGCAACAAGTGTTGTCTGTGAGGCACACAACACCTCCCCAATCTCCAATCGTCAGCACAGAGACTTCGACGCTTCGCAGGAGTATCGTCGGAAACCCCAACCTCCGTGCATCAGCTCCAAGGAGCCACTCATGGACTCTTCGTTCATTAACATCGCAATCGTGGTGGTGTACCTGCTCGCCATGCTGGCTTTCGGCTGGTGGGGCAAGTCCCGCACCAAGAACAACAGCGACTTCCTGGTGGCCGGCCGCCGCCTGGGGCCGTTCCTCTACACCGGCACCATGGCCGCAGTTGTCCTCGGTGGAGCATCCACCGTCGGCGGCGTCGGCCTGGGCTACAAATTCGGCATTTCCGGCATGTGGCTCGTTGTAGCCATCGGCTCCGGCGTGCTCCTTTTGAGCCTGCTCTTCGCCGGCACCATCCAGCGCCTGAAAATCTACACGGTCTCCCAAATGCTGAGCCTTCGCTACGGCAGCAAGGCCACGCAGACGTCCGGAATCGTGATGCTGGCTTACACCCTCATGCTCTGCGCCACCTCCACGGGTGCGTACGCAACCATCTTCGTGGTCCTTTTCGGCTGGGAACGCTGGCTGGCCATCGCGGTGGGCGGTGCGATCGTACTGGTGTACTCCACCATCGGCGGCATGTGGTCCATCACCCTGGCGGACCAGGTCCAGTTCATCATCAAGACCGTAGGCATCTTCTTCCTGATGCTCCCGTTCGTCATGAACGCCGCCGGCGGACTCGACGGCATCCGTGAGCGCGTGGACGCCAGCTTCTTCCAGATCGACGGCATCGGCATCCAGACGATCATCACGTACTTCGTGGTCTATACGCTCGGCCTGCTGATCGGCCAGGACATCTGGCAGCGCGTGTTCACCGCCAAGACCCCCACGGTTGCCCGCTGGGGTGGAGCCACCGCCGGTGTCTACTGCATCCTCTACGGCATCGCCGGCGCCCTGATCGGTTTGGCTGCCCGCGTGGCGCTTCCCGATATCGACGTCGCCAACCTCGGCAAGGACGTGGTGTATGCCGAGGTAGCAACCCACATCCTGCCGATCGGCATCGGCGGCCTGGTCATGGCCGCTGCTGTCGCAGCCATGATGTCCACCGCTTCCGGCGCCCTGATCGCCGCTGCGACGGTGGCCCGTGCGGACGTTGTTCCGTTCGTTGCCAGCTGGTTCGGCAAGACCATCAACACCGATGACACAGAAAACCCGGAGCACGACGTCCGGGCAAACCGTTACTGGGTACTTGGCCTTGGCATCGTCGCGGTCCTGATCTCCATGGCCGCGCAGGACGTGGTGGTTGCCCTCACCATCGCCTACGACATCCTGGTAGGCGGCCTCCTGGTTGCCATTCTGGGTGGCCTGGTGTGGAAGCGCGGAACCGGCATCGCTGCGGCGTGGTCCATGGCGATTGGTTCCGTGCTGACCCTGGCGCTGCTGGTCATGTTCGCCACCGGAATCATTCCGAGCGCAGACGGCGTCTACGCCAACGAACCGATCTACTTCGGCCTGGCAGCCTCGTTCCTGGCCTACGTGGTGATTTCCCTCCTCACACCGCCCACCGACCCCGCGGTCCGCGCCGCGTGGGACAAGCGCGTGGCAGGGGCCGTCTCTGACGAGCTCCCGATTCAGGAACACCCCGTCAGCAGCCACAAGGCCAACTAACAGGAACCTTCGGCAGCAAACAGGATACTGAGCAAAGTTCGACGGCGGTGCCGCCCCTTTCCGGGGCAGCGCCGCCGTTGTTCTGTGCCCGACAAATGCGAGTTGCGGGGCCTGCTTTGCGCGTTCAAACGGCCCGAAACCACGCAAAGCGGGCCCCACAACAAGAAACACGTGCGGTAAAGTGATTCCAGCTTCAAGAGATGTGGCGCCAAGCTCCGACTGGCCACGCACCAACCCCATGTTCACGGGTGGTTCGGATGAGGAAGCGGCCCGTCCCGGACCAGAGACAACCGAGCGGGCAAGAGCACTCCCCCAAGGAGCATTCCCTTGCCGTACCAAGGTGATACCACCCCTGCCTCAAGCATCCCCCTCCCGCCTGCCACTCACGCGGTGGCGGTGATTCCCGCCGTCGACCTTGTCCTTGGAACGGTGACCATCACCACGCACGGCGGGTCAGCCCGGTTCCAGCATCCCGAACCGCGCATGATCGAGCGGGCGCTGGCCCGGGCCGTGCGTTCAACGCGCTGGTGTGAAGCGTCCGGAACCCTGACAGTGACTGTCGCCGCCCCCGGCCAAAGGGCAGGAAGCGAACGGCACTTCCAACTCCGCAACGGGGCCGAGGGCTAGCTGCCCTCGTCCTCCCCGCGGAACTCTTCGGTGTCATCGAGCGGGACCACGCGTTCGTCGTCCTCGGGGGCGTCTACTTCCTCCACCCAGGCCTCGTCCACTTCCTGGTCTTCGCTGTAGTCATAGGCCGGGTCCGACTCAATGGTTGCCCGGAGCGGGTGATTGGCGTGTGATTCGGTGGTGTTCATGCTGCAACCTCCGTCTCGTGGGCCGAGCGGCCCAATAACCGGTTGCGGGGAGAGGGCCCCGCCCCTGTTCTTCCATCTGAGCACCGCGCCCGCAAGGGGTCAAGAAGGGCCGGAAATTACGGTGCACCGAACATTCCAACTAAGGAATACCAGCCGAAAATCCCCGCCAATTAGCGGTACAGTGGGGGCTGCAATGGGGCCGCAACTACCCCACCCAGCACAGGAGAAAAAGTGCAGAAGCACCAGGAATCCCCCGATTCGTCGAGCCCCGCTCCGGATCCCACCCCTCAAGACCCCTCTGCGGAAACAACGCCGCCCACGGCTTCGGACATCCGGCGCTGGCGCCAATATTTGGCTGACGAGCGCGCCGAGGCCGCCGTCTACCGCGAACTCGCCCAGCGCCGCGACGGCGAAGAGCGCCAGATCCTTTTGGCCCTGGCCGAAGCCGAAGGACGCCACGAGGCACATTGGCTCAAGCTCCTGGGAGAGCACGCGGGAATGCCCAAGGCCGCGTCCATCCGCAGCCAGCTCCTGGGCTTCTTCGCCCGCCACTTCGGATCAGTATTCGTTTTGGCCCTGGCCCAACGGGCGGAAGGCCGTTCCCCTTACGGCACGGATCCAGCAGCCACACCGGCCATGGCTGCCGACGAGCAAATCCACGAAGAAGTAGTCCGTGGCCTGGCTACCCGGGGTCGCAACAGGTTATCCGGTACCTTCCGTGCAGCGGTCTTCGGCGCCAACGATGGCCTGGTCAGCAACCTTTCGCTGGTCATGGGCATGGCCGCAACCGGAGTCCCCAGTCCAGTGGTGCTCATGAGTGGCGTGGCCGGGCTCCTGGCCGGCGCATTGTCCATGGGCGCCGGCGAATACGTCTCCGTCCGGTCACAACGGGAACTGCTCAACGCCACGCTGCCCACGCAGGCCACACTCACGGCCGCGCCGTCGTTGGACATCGAACACAACGAACTGCTCTTGGTCTACCTGGCCCGCGGCATGACGCGCGAAGCCGCCGAGCACCGCGTCGCCGAACGCATGGGGCTGTTCAGCTGCGACTGCGATCCCAGCCTCTCCCTCCAACCGGAGAAGCCGCCCACGGACGAGCACGAATCCGTAGGCTCGGCGTGGGGAGCAGCCATGTCCAGCTTCTGCTTCTTCGCCTCGGGCGCCATCGTGCCCATCCTTCCGTTCCTCTTCGGCATGACCGGTGTCGCGGCCCTGGCTGTTGCCGGCGTGCTGGTGGGCATCGCGCTCCTGGCGACCGGCGCCGTCGTGGGTTTGCTGTCCGGAACCTCACCGCTGAGCCGCGGGCTCCGGCAGCTGGCCATCGGCCTCGGTGCGGCCGCCGCCACGTACGGGCTCGGCCTCCTGTTCGGGGCTGTGATCGTCTGAGTTTGGACGGCCCTGTCAGCAGCCCGTAATCTTGGTTCGTCCTCCGCGCCGCCCCGCGTGACCAGGGCGTGAGGAATGGAGAGCCGTGGACCCGGACCAGGAAGCAACACGTGCGCCCAGGCACCGACGCTCGGGAACCACTGCGCGCCTGCTTCGTGGCCTCCTCCTTGCCGGTGTCGCCGCCGCAATAGCGGTTGTGGTCAGCGGGTTCCTGCACGGCGATCCCCGCATCACCGCGCTGTTCCCCGGCGTCAACGTCCCGGGAGCACCGCAAGGCGGGCAGCACAGGCCAACGCCCGCGGGAGCCTTGAACGCACCGCCTCCGGGGCTCGAGGAAGCGGACGCACCGCTGGCCTCGCCACCGGCTCCCACCACCACCAACGATTCGTACAAGTTCCTGGCCACCAACGACGACGGCACTCCAGTGGGTTACTCCCCTTGCCGGCCGCTGCACTACGTCGTGAACAACGCCACCGCACCCGAGGGCAGTGACGCCCTCCTGGCCACCGCCATCGCAAACGTTTCGCGAGCTTCGGGCATCCAGTTCATCAACGACGGAACCACGGACGAGCTGCCCGTCGACCGACGCGAACCCTACCAGCCGGCCAAGTACGGCGAGCGCTGGGCTCCGCTGCTGATCTCGTGGACCACGCCCGAGGCCGCACCGGCCCTTGCCGAGAAGGTCATCGGGACCGGCGGGAGCACCATGTACTCCCTCAACAAGGGGCCCAAGAGCTACATCACCGGGAGCCTTGAGCTCGACACTCCGCAGATCTCGGAACTCCTGGCTGACGAGGGCGGTGCCGACTACGTCCTGGCCGTCATGCAGCACGAGTTGGGACATGTCATGGGCCTGGACCACGTGGACGATCCCATCCAGCTCATGTACCCGGAAATCGGCGCTCCGGACGGACTGGCGGCAGGTGACCTGAACGGCCTGTACCTGCTGGCTTCAGCGCCCTGCCGCAAGGACATCTGACCCCACCTTGGCCAGGGTGCCAACCCGCCATGGACTCCCGGCGTTGCTCGGACTTATGCTGACGCATACGGCAGACGGCGGACCCCCACCGCCTGGTGCCTCTTTACGTCAGGGGGTTCCATGGAACCTTATGGGTCGTCCCAGTGGCCAGACCCCCATCCCCCTCCGCCTGATCCGACTCCGCCTGATCCCAGGGCCCCGAATTTCGGGTCTCCGTTTTCGGTGGAGCCCAGGCCACCGATCAAACACAGCAGCATCGCGGCCATCCTGTTCCTGTTCGGAATCCTTGGACTGGTCTGCGCCGGGGCGTACTTCAGCGGTGAATTGGGACAGCTCCTGTCCGGTTCCTCAACGCAAAGCCAACCGCCGCGGCCCGGGTTGGTGCCGTTTGGCCAGCGCCAGGATCCCCTGCCTGGACTGGAAGAGGCGGACGCACCCCTGGGGAAGCCCGCGCCCCTTGAACGGACCAGCACTTCCTACAAGTTCCTCGCCGTCAAGGAAGACGGAACCCCTCTGGCTTACTCACCATGCCGTCCCATCCATTACGTGGTGAACTCGGCTCTTGCCCCGCCATCCTGGCAGCCGTTGGTGGAAGAGGCCGTCCGGCAAGCCAGCGTAGCCACGGGGCTCGTGTTCATCTACGACGGCCCCAGCACCGAAATCCCTTCCCCCAACAGGTCCGGGTACCAGCCCACCAGATATGGAGACCGCTGGGCGCCCGTCCTGATCGCTTGGAGCACGCCCGAGCAGGTTCCGCGCCTGACCGGGCAGACCGTGGGACTCGGCGGAAGCTCCTCCATCGGACTGAGCAACGGGTACAAGGCCTACGTCACGGGTACGGTGTCCCTGGACGCGCCACAGTTCGCAGGGATCATGGACGCCTCCAACGGCAACGAGATCGGTGTGGCCGTCATCATGCACGAGCTGGGACACCTGGTGGGCCTGGACCACGTCAACGACCCCCGGCAGCTCATGTTTGACCAGGCATCCTGGGTGCGCCAGTACGCCGCCGGAGACCTCACCGGCCTTGCCAAGCTTGGCTCCGGGCCGTGCAGCAAGGACTTCTGAGCGGACAGCGCCCTAGCCTGCCACGACGGCGAGCGCGTCCTCCACCGTGTCCACCAGGAAGATCCTGTCCGCCATGGGCTTTCCGGCCGCGAGGCCCTGCAGCATCGGCCAGGCAGGGAACGTCCTTTCCCAGTGTTCGCGTCCCACCAGGACCATGGGCGTGATGGTTTCGGGTGCGCCATAGTAGTTTTCGCAGGCGTCCTGGAAGATTTCCTGGACCGTCCCGGCAGCACCGGGAAGGAACACGATCCCGCCATTGCAGAGTTCCAGCAGGATGGCTTCCCGGACGGCGTTGGCGAAGTACTTGGCAATGTGGGTGGCGAACAGGTTGGGTGGTTCGTGCCCGTAGAACCATGTGGGAATCCCGAGCGTCGGGGTGCCGTCAGGGTAACGTTCGACGACGGCGGCTGCCTGGCGTGCCCAAGCCGTCACCGACGGCCTGAACCCCGGTACGGCGGCGAGCGACTCCAGCGCTGCTGTTGCTTCGGCGTCGGGCAGTCCGCTCAGGTAGGCACCCATGGTGGCCGCTTCCATGGCTCCTGGACCACCGCCGGTTGCTACCGTGAAGCCGGCGCGGGCCAGCATGCGGCCCAGCCGCGCGGCGTCGGCGAATTCCTTGGAACCGCGCTGGGCGGCGTGTCCACCCATGACTCCCACCAGTTTGGCCCCGGCGAGCGCGCCGTGGTCCAGCAGTTCGTCCAAAGCATCGCCGATCGCGTGGTCATGGAGCGCAGCGGCCAAGGTGGCGTTGAGGCTGTTTCGCTGTCCAGGCAGGATGCTCCACTGGTACACCTGCGCGTCCAGGGTGGATTCGTACTCCACGGAGGAGATGTCCTCGTAGAGTTCGCTGGCCTTGTAGAGGCTGCCGCGGTACGGGTTGAACGGAACGCCGCGCAGTTTGGGAAAGATGAGCGCTCCGCGGCTCCGCAGGTTCTCTTCCACGCCGTCGTCGAACGTGCAGCCGAGGAAGACCGCACCCCGGGCGTCCAGTGCTTCAAGGTGGCGGGACCGGCCACGGAGGTCGAGGGACTGCGCATGCCAGCCGTGCATGGACCGGGCCCCGGCTGTCACTAGACGGTCGAAGTTGACCACGCTGTCGACGTCGAGTGTTCGCGGACTCGGGTTGAGGGCTCCGGTGCGATTCATGGTTTCAGCGTAGTGGCGGTGCGCGCGGGCGGCGGGGGCTCGGCACAGTGCAATGATGAAGCATGCAAAGTTCAGAAGGTGTCCGTCCGCGCATCGGAGTTCCCATCCGTCTCAGCAGCTCGGACAATCCCGATGCCCGCGTCGGGGAAGCCAATGAGCTCTTGACGTTCATCGTCGAGTTGCTGCGGGAAGCCGGCGCGGAGCCGGTATTGCTGACTCCTGTCTCGGCGGACAGCGCCGGACGGCTCGCAACTGAGATGAAAAGGCTCGACGGCGTGTTGTTGCCTGGCGGCGGTGACATCCAGCCACGGCTCTACGGACAGGACCCCGGGGAGTCGTTGTATGACGTCAACCCGGATCAGGACCGCCTCGACGTCGACGTTGCCCGTGCCACGATCGACGCCGGGCTGCCACTTCTGGGGGTCTGCCGCGGACATCAGTTGCTGAACGTTGTCTACGGGGGGACCCTGGTCCAGGACATGGCACCGTCCACGGTGAACCACAACGGGCTGGACCCCCACGATCCCGCGGCAAACGAGTGGGCATGGCATGAGGTGGTCCTGGCTGCCGGTTCCAAGACCGCCGCACTGTACGGCGCACCCGGCGGGACCACCGTCAGGATCGCCTCCGGTCACCACCAGGCAGTAGCTACCGTGGGTGAGGGGCTGGTGGTCACGGCCATCGCCGACGACGGCACTGTGGAAGCGTTGGAAGACCCCTCCCGGTGGGTGGCCTCAGTGCAGTGGCATCCGGAAGCTTCCCAGCTTCCCGACGCCGAGCGGCTGGCGCCTTTCCGGGCCTTCGTTGAAGTGTGCCGGAACCCTATCCAGAAAATGGCTGAGGGAGTATCGTAACTCGCAACGTGACGACCACAGCGCCCCATCGCAGTGGTTGAAGTGCATAATTTCATTCGAATGGCGTCAGGGGGACGTCGTAAAGTTCGCCGGCTGGGGGGCCCAACATCTGCTCGAGGAGCATGGTTGTGGACCGCCCAAAATACTTTCGTCGTAATAGTCATCGAACATCACTCTCACCGTTATCAGGCCATGCTCCCGCTTCCAGGCGCGTCCTCGGGTTCCTGCTGGGGCTGTCCGTCACCCTCACCGCTGTAGTCTTCGGTTCCGCAGCGCCCGCACTGGCCGCTGTACCTCCGTGCCCGGGGACCGGCGGTGCGATGCAGATCGTCGCGCATACTGACGACGACCTGATCTTCATCAGCCCCGACTTCATGCGGGACATCCAGGCCAAGCGGTGCGTCCAGACCGTCTACCTCACAGCCGGAGAAGCCGGGGAAGGCCAGTCCTACTGGGGCAGCCTGGAGGATGGCATCAGGGCCAGCTATGCCATGATGGCCGGTGTTGCCAATGTGTGGACCACCTCCGATGCCGGTGTCCCGGGCCGCCCGCTCACGCTCCACACCCTCAGGGATGCCCCCAACGTGTCCGTGGTGTACCTGCGGCTTCCTGATGGCTTTCCCAACGGCAAAGGCAGTTCACGGTATGGCGGCCAAAGCATCCTCAAGCTCTGGGACGGCCGGATCTCCACCATCCGACCGGTGGACGGATCGGCAACCTACACCAAGGACCAGCTTCAGTCCGCGTTGAACAAGCTCGTGGTCAACTTCCAACCCACAACGTTCCGCACCCAGGACTGGACCGGCAATTTCACCACTCCTTACGACCACAGCGATCACTGGGCCGCGGCGAAATTTGGCCAGCTGGCCACCCGGGCCTACACAGGCCCGCACACGTCCTCGGCTTACGACGCCTATGTCATTGACGAGTACGCCCAGAACGTCACCGGCGCGGAATTGACTTCCAAGGTGAACACCTTCGTCCGCTTCGCCGACTTCGACAAGTACCTCTGCGACTCCCCTTGCCCGGCTCCGCCCTACAGCGACTGGCTCAAGCGGCAATACATCACGGCCATTGAATGGACCGGCAACGCAGCGAAATCCTCGGGCACCACAGTGTCGGCGTCCTCGCAGAAAGCCTCAGCCCAGGGACCGGAGAAGGCGCGCGACGGCTATGCCTGGGGTACTCCCATGGACGCCGCCCGCGAGTGGGTCACCAACGGCGGCAAGGCCGGAAGCTGGATTCAGTACACCTTCTCCCCGGCACGCACCATCAACGCGGTGACGCTGTTTGACCGGCCAGTCACCACCGACCAAGTGACCGGTGGCAATCTTCAATTCCCGGACGGCAGCACTGTCCCCGTACCCGCGCTCCCGAACAACGGCTCCGGACTGACGGTGAACTTCCCGGCCCGGACGGTCAGTTCCGTGCGCTTCAACATCACGTCCGTCAGCAGCTCCACCACCAACGTAGGGCTCGCAGAGTTCGAGGCACACATCACCGCCGATACGGTCGCCCCCGAGGTCACACCAACACCGCCGGGCGGCACGTATGACATCGGTCAGAAGGTCACGCTGGTGGCCAACGAACCCGCTACCATCTACTACACCACCAACGGTTCCACGCCCACCACAGCGAGCAGCAAGTACGCCACCCCCTTCACACTGGACGGGCCGCTGACCTTGAAGTACTTCGCCGTGGACGCCGCCAACAACCCGTCCGCCGTGGTGACCCAGACGTACTCCACCGGTCCGGACGTGACCAAGCCCGTAGTGACGGCCAACCCGCTGAGCGGCGCCTACGTTCCCGGCACCACCATCACCCTGGCAGTCAACGAACCCGCAGAGATCCGGTACACCACCGACGGCAGCGATCCCTTGGCCGCCGGGCTCCTGTACAGCTCTGCGATTCCGTTCAACGGTCCCGGCCCGATGACCCTGAAGTATTTCGCCCGGGATACCGCCGGGAACGTTTCCGTCGTCGCCACGCAGACGTACACCGTCCCTCCGGACACCACCGCTCCCGTCGTTACGCCCAATCCCACCAGCCGTGCCTTGGCCAGCGGTGCCACCATCACGCTGACTGCGAACGAGCCCGGGGCCATCTACTACACCACCGATGGCAGCACCCCGACGGCCACGGAATCGGCCACCAACATCAAGTACTCGACGCCTTTGGTGATGGGTAGCTCGGCGATGGTCCTCAAGTACATCGCTGTGGACGCAGCCGGGAACACCTCGCCCGTCGGCACCCAGACGTACACCGTCCCCGCAGCCGGACCGCCGTCGGCCCATGACTTCAACGGCGACGGCAAAGCGGATGTGCTGGCCTCCGACACTGCCGGAAACCTGTATCTCTACCCCGGTGACGGCGCAGGCGGCCTCTTGCCGCGGCAAGTAGCGCTGGCGGCCCCGGCCTGGTCCACCGTGACGGACACGGTAACCCCGGGTGACTTCAACAGGGACGGCAAAGCGGATGTGCTGGCCCGTGCCGGCGACGTCCTCTGGTTCTATCCCGGTGACGGTGCCGGCAGTTTCGGCGCCAGAACCCAGGTCAGCACCGGGTGGAGCAGCATGAGCCAGCTGTTCTCACCCGGCGACTTCAGCGGCGACGGCATCCCGGACCTCATCGCCCGGCGAAGCACAGGCGAGCTGCGGCTCTACGAAGGCAACGGCACAGGAGGCCAACGAACACCCACCACCATCGGAACTGGCTGGAATGTCATGGATGCAATCCTGAGCACGGGGGACTTTAATGGAGATGGAAAGGCAGACGTGCTGGCGCGACGCACTGACACCGGCGCCCTCTGGCTCTACCCCGGCAATGGAACACGCGGATGGCTCCAGTGGAAGCAAATCTCCACGGGCTGGGACAACCGAACAACGATAGCCGGCCCCCGGGACCTCGACGGCGATAGCAACAACGACGTCGTGGGTCGCATCGGAGACACCCTGTGGCTGTATCCAGGATCAGGCAGCGGAGCGTTCACCAATGTGCCGCCCATAAGCCTCGGCACCGGCTGGCAGGCCATGAAGATCATCGCCTAGCCGGCCCCACAGACCTGGCGCGGGTCGGAGTTTTCCCCCAGACTCTTCGGCCCGCGTCAGCTATGACCGCACCCTCTCCCACCTCCCGACATGTTTCTTGCGACCCTCTCCCACCTCCCGACATATTTCTTGCGACCCTCTCCCACCTCCCGACAGGTACTGCCGAAGGGCTTGCGCCGATACTCGCCTAACGGGGAAGTGCCCGACGGCGGCACCACCGTGGGTGCCGCCGTCGAGAAGGTGCCTGGCCGAGCGGTGATCTGAGAGGGCGTCCCCCAAAACCCGTCGGGAAAAGAGAGGGCGTCCCCCAAAACCCGTCGGGGAAAGAGAGAGCGTCCCCCAAAAACCCGACGGGAAAGGAGAGATCGTCCCCCAAAACCCGTCGGGAAAAGAGAGAGCGTCCCCCAAAACCCGTCGGTAAAAGAGAGAGCGTCTAGGCGGCCACGCGCACTGGGACGCCGGTCTCCAAGGATTCCTGCGCGGCGTCGGCCACCTTGGACGCAGCAACGGCGTCCTCGGGGGTGCAGGGGTTCTTCAGTTCCCCCAGCACCACCTGAACGAAAGCGGCCATTTCGGAACGGTAGGCCTGGTCGAAGCGCTCGGCGAAGGTCTTGTGTGCCGTGCCTGACGGGAAAGCCACGCCGGATTCGGCCGAACGCAAGGCCATTTGCTCGTCCAAGCCCACAAGGATCGATCCTTCAGAGCCCTGCAGCTCGAGCCGCACATCATGCCCGGCCCCGTTGTAGCGGGTGGCCGAGACCGTACCTACGGTGCCGTCGTCGAACGTCACTACGGCCAAGGCGGTATCGACGTCGCCCACCTCACCGATTGCGGGGTCGCCGTTGTTCGAACCCTTGGCGTAGACCTCCACGATTTCCTTGCCCGTCAGCCAGCGGAGGATGTCGAAGTCGTGGACGGAGCAGTCACGGAAGAGGCCGCCGGACGTCGCGAGGAACTGGACGGGAGGCGGCGTCATGTCGCAGGTGACGGCGCGAACAGAGTGGATCCAACCGAGTTCGCCGGCGTCATAGGCGCGTTTGGCCTCGAGGTAGCCGGCGTCGAAGCGGCGCTGGTGGCCGATCTGCACCGTTCCTGATTTCTCCCGGATGTAGTCAAGGACGGGCAAAGACTCCGCCACGTTGACGGCAACGGGTTTCTCGCAGAAGACCGGAACTCCGGCATCCACGCCGGCGCGGATGAGGTCCGGATGCGTGGCAGTGCCGGTGGCGATGACCAGGCCATCAATCCCCGAAGCGATCAGTTCTCCCACGGAAGGCAGGAATTCTGCTCCAAACCTGGCGGCCACTGACCGGGCGTGTTCTTCGGCCACATCAGTGAGCTTGAGCCGGACATGTACGCCTTCCGGATTCAAGGCCTCGTTCAGCGCACTGATGTTCTTCGCATGCATCACACCGATCCGGCCCACACCCACCAACCCGAGGGTTACTTCTTTCATGCCGTCTCACTCTCTTTCACAATATCCAAGGAAAACCACGGAAAGACCCCGGCTGACCGCTGTCGGCCGGGGTCGTTCGGTGGAGAAAAACGTTGATGCGGAAACCTAGTGCCGCTTCGTAGCGTTTTCAGGTGCTGCGTCGGCCACTCCAGCTACTTCGGCCTGGACTTCCTGCAGTGCCTCCGTGTGCCCGCCGAGTTGCTCGAGTTCGTGGGCCAGCTCTGCGAGTTCGGCGCCGCCGGCCATCTGGGCGGTGAGCTCCTCGAGAGTGATGTCCTTCTTCTCGTAGTAGCCGATTGACTTGCCGCGTTTGAGCAGCAGGAACCGGTCCCCCACGGGGAAGGCATGGTGCGGGTTGTGGGTAATGAAGATGACACCCAGCCCGCGGTCACGGGCCTGCAGGATGTACCGCAGGACCACGCCTGACTGCTTCACGCCAAGGGCGGCCGTGGGCTCGTCCAGGATCAGCACCTTCGCGCCGAAGTACACAGCCCGGGCAATCGCCACACATTGGCGTTCACCGCCGGAGAGCTGGCCGATGGGCTGTTCCACGTCGCGCAGATCGATGCCCATCTCGGCCAGTTCCTTGAGCGTGATGTCCTTCATCTTCTGGACATCCATCCGCCGGAACGGGCCCACGCCGGTGGTCAGCTCGGAGCCGAGGAAGAAGTTCCGCCAGATCGGCATGAGCGAAACGACGGCGAGGTCCTGGTACACCGCGGCAATGCCGGCGTCGAGCGCTTCACGCGGTGAACCGAGCTTCCGGTCCTCGCCCATGATCTTGAAGCTGCCTTCGTCGTGCTGGTGCAGTCCGGCGATGATCTTGATCAGGGTGGATTTGCCGGCACCGTTATCGCCCAGGACACAGGTGACGCGGCCGTTGTCCACGGCCATGGTCACATCTCGCAGGGCGATGATGTTGCCGTAGTGCTTGCCAACTGCCTCGAGGGAGAGCAGGTGCACCGGGGTGTGGGTCAAGGGGTCCTTCTCGTTTTTCAGCAAGGTCTGCTGGTCGATCTGTTGTGCATTCATTGTTCCGGCCCCTTACTTGAGCTCTGCTCGGCGCTTGACGATCAGGTTCACGATGGTGGCCAGCAGGAGCATCAAGCCCAGGAAGAACTTGAACCAGTCTGGATTCCATTGTGCGTACACGATGCCCTTGTTGGCCATGCCGAAGATGAAGGCACCGATCGCGCCGCCGACGGCCGAACCATAGCCACCGGTGAGCAAACAGCCACCGATCACTGCGGCGATGATGTACAGGAACTCGTTGCCCACACCTTCACCGGACTGCACCGAATCGAAGGCGAACAGATTGTGCATTCCCAGGATCCAGCCACAGAACCCAACAGCCATGAACAGGCCGATCTTGGTCTTGGTCACCGGGACGCCCACAGCACGGGCAGCGTTGGCGTCGCCGCCCACGGCGAAGATCCAGTTGCCCACGCGGGTCCGCAGCAGGATCCACGAAGCCACGGCCACCAGGGCGATCCAAATGAACACGGTGATCTTCACTTCAACACCGCCGATGGATACCGCGGAGGCGAAGACGGCCCGGGCGGAGTCGAACCCGTCCATGTTGGAGATCGACGGCGATGACACCGACCCGCCGATCAGTCGCGTCAGGCCGAGGTTCAGGCCGGTCAGCATCAGGAACGATGCCAGGGTGACGATGAAGCTGGGCAGCTTGGTCTTGACCAGGATCCAGCCGTTGATCAAGCCGATGCCGAGGGAGACCACCAGTGCGAGGATGACGCCTACCCAGACGTTGGTGGTGAAGTACCAGCTGAAGAGCGAGGCCGTGAGCGCCGAGGAGATGACGGCAACGCCCGTGGAGAGGTCGAATTCGCCGCCGATCATCAGCAGCGAAACACCGACTGCCATGATGCCAATGGTGGAGCTTCCGTAGAGAACGGTGGCAAAGGCATTGGGCTGAATGAAGGTCTGGGAGACCGACGCGAAGAAGATGAAGAGGACCACGGCGCCGACGAGGGCGCCAACTTCTGGACGACCCAGGAGTTTCTGGAGCGGGTTGCGTTTACCGACGCGCTCGTCGGCTACGCCCGGCTTGGTGGCAGTTGGGGTGAGAGTCATGATGATGTTCCTTGCTGCCGGGCCCGCTTTCCAACGGGCCCGGCGAGTCAGTGCTAGCGGATACCCTGCTCAGCGAACTTCAGGACGTCGGTGGCGTTGGACTTGTCAACAATGGCCGGACCCGTCAGCACGGACTGGCCGCCGCCGAGCTTGAATCCGCCTCGCTTGTTCTGCCACAGGGCATCGACCGCTCCGTAGCCTTGCAGCCACGGCTGCTGGTCCACGGTGAACAGCACGCTGCCGTCGGCGATTTTCTGTGCGAGTTCCTTGTTGAGGTCGAAGCTGGCCACCTTGGCGGAGCTGCCGGCGGTGGACACGGATTTGATGAGCGTCAACGTGATGGGGGCGCCGAGGCCGATGATGACGTCAGCGTCCTTGGAGGCCTGCAGCTTGGCCGTTGCCGTGGATTCCACGGAGGTCATGTCTGCGCCGTTGACGTAGAGGATTTCCGTATCGGGAACCTTGGCTCTGACACCCGCGCAACGAGCCTCAAGGCCTACATGGCCCTGTGCCTGGATGACGCAGACGGGGTGCTTGTAGTTTTCCGCGGCCAACCGTTCGCCCACAGCCTCGCCGGCGAGCTTTTCATTGGAACCGAAGTGCGTGAAGGCGCCGAGCTGCTTGGATACCGATTCGCCGGCGTTCAGGCTGACAATCGGGATACCGGCTTCAGTGGCCTTCTTGAGTGAATCCTTCAATGCGTCCGGGGTGGCAAGCGTGACCGCGATGCCGTCGACTTTCTGGTCCACAGCCTGCTGGATCAGCTGCGCCTGACGGCCGGCTTCGGCGTCACTGGTGTAGAGCAGCTCCACGTTGTCCTTGGCCGCAGCTTCTTCCGCACCCTTGCGGATGGTGTCCCAGAAGGTGTCACCGGGAGGCGCGTGCGTGATCAGTGCAATCTTGATCCTGTCAGTGCTGGCTACTTGGCCGCCGGCAGCTCCCCCGCCCGTGTCGGCGGGCTTGCCACCTTGGCTGGAACAGGCGCTCAGTGCCACCAGGGGAACCACCGCTGCGACGACTGCCGCTGTGCGCCATGAGAATTTTGCCACCGTTATCTCCTTTGATTTCAGCTTTGGATGCTCCGGAACTCTGGGCCGAAGCATCCCACTACTCAGATCATGGTGACTCGCCTCACACTTTGTCAATAGTTTGTCCTGACATTAGGATGTTTTTACGTAATCTTCTCGCTTCAGCAGCGTCACCACCCGGCTCGGCGTGAATTCCTTGACGGCCGCAACCCGGCTGCTATTATCAGAAAAAGGCAGTATGTCCTATCAAGAGAACATGAGCGGACAAACTCCATCCAACCGGCAGAGGAGCCGCATCCTGCTCCCCCGGCCGGCCTTCCGCAGGCGTCTAGGAGAAACCAGTGGCGAACCAACTTAGCCTCAGCATCGACCGTTCGTCGCCGGTGCCGCTCTACCATCAGGTAGTCCAAGGAATTGAAGCCGCCATCCATAGCGGCATCCTGGAACCCGGCAGCCGGCTGGACAACGAAATAGACCTTGCTGCACAGCTCAACCTGTCCCGTCCCACCATGCGCAAAGCCATGGACGAACTTGTCCGTGCCGGCCTCCTGGTCCGCAAGCGCGGCGTGGGCACCCAGGTGGTTTCCAGCCAGGTCCGCAGGCCCCTTGAACTGTCCAGCCTCTTTGACGACCTCAGCAACAACGGGAAGAAACCAACTACCGACGTCCTGAGCTTCTCCCATGTGGAAGCCGACGCCGCCACACTCACCGCACTCCAGCTCCCTGCCGGTTCGAAGGTGTACCACTTCACGCGGCTCCGGAAAGTGGGCGGCAAGCCCTTGGCGCTCATGGAGAACTGGGTCCGCGATGACATCACCAGCATGGATGAGGCCCAACTCGCCGAGCAAGGCCTCTACGCCATCCTTCGGCGCGGGGGCGTGAACTTCCGGCTGGCTTCACAACGCATTGGCGCCATGATCGCCAATGACTACCAGGCACCCCTCCTCGAGGCCGAGGTCGGGTCGGCACTGGTCACCATGGAACGCACCGCGGTGGACGACACCGGACGCATGGTGGAAACCGGCCACCACGTCTACCGAGCCGATTCCTACAGCTTTGAAATGACACTCGTACAGCGCTAACGCAAGGACAAACACTGATGGCCAACTGGGTATACCCGCTGGGAACAGCCACCGACGGCAAATGGGACGTCTCGCTCGGAACCTCCGATTCCACGCTTGCCGTTGACGGCTGGGCCCATACGGGCCTGAAGGTCGCGACGCTCGCCGCAGGTGCCGCCGTCGAACTTCCCGCCGCTGCGGAAGAGCGCATCGTTGTGCCGCTGAGCGGCTCGTTCACGGTAAGGGTGGACGACGGCGAATACAGCCTCGCGGGGCGGCAGTCGGTTTTCCATGGGCCCAGTGACGTCCTGTACACAGGTATCGATAAAGCCGTCACCATCAGCTCGAACGACGGCGGCAGGGTTGCGGTCGCGACCGCACCGGCCAAGGCAGGGTACCCCACGCGGTTGGTCACAGCAGCGGAAACCCCCGTGGAGCTGCGCGGGGCAGGCAACTGCTCACGCCAGGTGCACAACTTCGGCACGCCCGCCACCCTGGAAGCAGACCGCTTCATCGTGTGCGAAGTCATCACGCCGGGCGGCAACTGGTCCTCGTTCCCTCCCCACAAGCACGACGAGGAGAAGGAAGGCGAGACCAACCTCGAGGAGATCTACTACTTCGAAACCCGCGTAGCGCCCGGATCCCCGGCACCGGAAGACTCCGACGCCATCGGCTACGCCCGCGTCTACGCCTCCGACGAGCGGCCCATTGATGTCTCCGCCGAGGTCCGCACGGGCGACGTCGTCCTGGTGCCCTACGGTTGGCACGGTCCGGCCATGGCTGCCCCCGGCTACGACCTCTACTACCTGAACGTCATGGCCGGCCCAGGCCGCGTCCGTGACTGGCTCATCAGCGACGACCCCCACCATGGCTGGATCCGGCAGACGTGGGAAGGCCAGGACATCGATCCCCGGCTCCCGTTCGGCGCATAAGCCCAATAGTGAAGGCCCCCTGGATTTTTCCAGGGGGCCTTCACTATGCGCAAAACCGGCTAGCGGGTGCGGGCTTTGAAGAACGCTTCCAGCTCTTCCAGGCTCTTGCCCTTGGTTTCCGGCATGGAGCG
Source organism: Paenarthrobacter sp. NPDC056912 (assembly GCF_042786555.1). Classification (NCBI taxonomy): domain Bacteria; kingdom Bacillati; phylum Actinomycetota; class Actinomycetes; order Micrococcales; family Micrococcaceae; genus Paenarthrobacter; species Paenarthrobacter sp. NPDC056912. The sequence goes on along the minus strand of NZ_JBHUCD010000020.1, from coordinate 68,479 downwards.
CTTCACCCAGCCGACGGCCACCACCTGCAGCGCGACGAACACCAGGAAGGTAGCGGAAACTCCCATCCAGGCCACCATCTGCGGGAAGAAGAAGCCCACCATGAAGTTGACGATCCAGAGCACGAACACACAGATGCCCATCCCGACGCCGCGCACATGCAGCGGGAAGATCTCGGCCAAAGTCAACCACGTGACAGTGCCGATGCAGGACTGCATGGAAGCCAGGAACGTCACCATGAACAGCAGCACAAGGTAGGCCCGGAGCATCCCCTCCGGCACGGCGAACGAGATCACCGAGATCGCCGTGAGGGACACCGCTGTTCCACACAGGCCGCCGATAAGCATCGCTTTCCGGGGAAGCCTGGTCATCATCCACATACCAACGATCACGGCCACCACGGACGTCACACCGTTCACTACGTTGGCCAACAAGGCACCCTGGTCGCCGAAGCCGGACGAGGACAGGATGGATGTGCCGTAGTACATGATGGCGTTCACGCCGCTGATCTGGTTGATCACGGCAAGGCCCAGGCCCACCACGAAGATCCTGCGGACCCACGGCACATTGAGGTCCTTGAATGAGCCCATCTTGGACTGGTAATCCTCGCGGGCCGCGCGGCGGACGTCGTCGAACTCCTGCGAAACCTCACCGGCGGCCCTGGTGCGACGCAGGACCTCCATGACCTCGCCGAAGCGTCCGGAGGATGCCAGCCAGCGCGGGCTCTCCGGCAGCACCAGCATGCCGAACCACAGAATCACGGCCGGAAGCGTGGCAATGACCAGCATCCAACGCCAGACGTGCATCTCTTCCGGGAACAGGTTCCCCAGGACCGCGTTGAACGTGAAGGCCAGGAACTGGCCAGTCACGATCATGAGTTCGTTCTGCGTGACGATCCTGCCGCGCTGCGCCGCCGGCGACATTTCGGCCAAGTACACGGGGACGATCACCGAGGCACCGCCGACGGCGAGACCCAGGACCGTGCGCGCGAGGACCAGCAGCTCCGTGGTCGGCGCCAACGAACATGCCACGGTGGCGAAAGCGAAGATCAGGGCGAGGCCCATGATCGTCTTGCGTCGCCCAAAGCGGTCCGACAAGCGCCCGGCACTGATCGCGCCGAATGCCGCTCCGAAGAGCAACGTGGAGGTGACCAGGCCTTCGGTCAGCGGCGTGAGGCCCAGGTCTTTCTGCATGAACGGCAAGGCACCATTGATCACTCCGGTGTCATAGCCGAACAGCAGGCCGCCGAAGGTGGAAAACAACGCCACCTTGCGGAGGAACTTCTTATGGTTGGCAGGCTTGCCGGCTTTGCCCGGGGAAGCGGGCACTGTGGAAAGCGGGCCTGTTTGGGTCTCGGTTGAGGCAGAATTCGTCATGGATTCCTTCGCTCGCTACCAGCCCTCAGTTGGTCCGGGCGACGTAGTCGACCATGGACTTGAGCTGGTAGCGGGACACGTCTTCCGCATTGTCGTCTTCGGCGAACACGGACGACACCATGACGGTGTTGTCCCTGTCCAGGAATCCGATCTCCTTCAGCCCGCCGAAGAACTCGTCCCAATTGACGTCGCCGTCGCCGATCTTCAAGTGCTGGTGGACGCGGACGGCATTGCCCGGCGGGTTGGTGATGTACCGCAGCCCGTGGGAGGCATGGTGGTTCATGGTGTCGGAGACGTGCACCAGGCGGAGCTTGTCCCCCGCTGCCCGCATGATTTCCAGCGGCTTGTTCCCCATATGGAACGTGTGCGAGGCGACATAGACCATGCCGATGTTCGGTGAATTGATGCCGCGGATGACGCGAAGGGCGGCCAAGCCGTCTTCCACGAAGTCATCCGGGTGCGGATCAATGAGCACGTCCATGCCTTCGCGTTCGATGATCGGCAGCAGCTCTTCCATGGAGCGGTAGAACGCGCGCTCGGATTCCTCGGCCTTCTCAGGCCGGCCGTTGAACTCCGTGTTCATGGTCTGTACGCCCAGGTCCACGGCGATCTGGATAGCGCGCTTCCAGTAGCGGACAGCGGCTTCGCGGGCGTCCTCGTCGGGACCGGACCAGCGCAGTACCGGCAGGACGGAGGCAATTTCGACGCCGGCGTCCTTACAGGCTGCCTTCAACTTCCCGACCAGTTCGTCGTCGGCCTTGGGGTGGTTGAAGAACGGGATGAGGTCCGCGTGCGGGGTCATCTGCAGGTACTTGTAGCCGAGGTCCGCCGCCACTCGCGGGAATTCCAGCAGGCTGTGGCTGTGGTGGAAGGGTGTGGGATCAAGTGCGATCTTCATGGTCAGTCCCCTACTTGTAGAGATCCGGCTTGGTGTTCAGCTGGACCTTGACCTTTTCGCCGGACTTCTGGGCCTCGACGCCAGCCTCGCAGCAGGCTGCGGTGGCGTAACCGTCCCAGGCGGTGGGACCGCCGATTTCGCCGCGAAGGGCGGCATCCACCCAACCCTGCACCTCGACGTCGTACGCTGCACCGAAACGGTCCTCGAAGCCGGGGGTGACATTGCCGCCCCACTTGCCGGCCGACTGGACGTACGGGCCGCCGTCGCCGCCGATGCTCACGATGCCGTCCTCGAAGGACGCCTGCGTGGCCACCTGGTAGCCGAACTTGGCGTTGACGTAGATTTCGACGTCGGCCAACACACCGGATTCGGTTTCGAGCAGCACATGCTGGGGATCGTGCTGGCCGTTCGGAGCATTGCGCGTGGCCTTGCCCAAGCGGACCTGCACTGATGTGATTTCCTCACCCGTGAAGAAGCGGATCGCGTCGAACTCGTGGACCACGGAGTCGTTGATCAGCATCTCGTTGGTAAAACCCTCGGGCGTGGTCGGGTTGCGGTGCTGGTGGTGCAACATCAACAGCTCCCCCAATTCGCTGTTGCGGATGATCGAACCCAACGCCGCATACTCGGCGTCGAAACGCCGCATGAAGCCAACCTGGATGCGCTTGTGGCCCAGTGCGGTCTCCGCCTGGACAATCTTCCACGCGCTCTCTGCGTCCGGAGTCAGGGGCTTCTCGCACAGGATCGGGAAGTCCTTCTCCAGCGCCTTGTACAGGATTTCCTCGTGGAGGAAGCCCGGGGTGGCGATCAGCACGGCGTTCACGTCACCGTTGTTGAGCGCCTCATCGGCACTGGCCAGCGCCACGGCGCCGTCGATGCCTTCGACGGCGGCCTGGGCACGAGCGAGGTCAACGTCGACGACGGCGGCTACTTCAGCGCCATGGATGCGCGTGCTGAGCCTCTTGATGTGGTCCGCACCCATGCGGCCTGCGCCGATGACGGCAACGCGGAGGGTCTTAGTCACTTTTTCTGTCCTTCGTGAGGTTCGGTTTGGTGCTACTGGCAGGCGTTACTGGACTGCGCTACTCAATGCGGGTACGGGATCCGCAGGAAAGCAGGTAGTTGCGGGTTCGCTTGGCGATAGGCATCGGCACATCGAACGCTACCGGGTACATGTCCTGTTCCACGATGCCGAAGATCGGCCGGTTAAGCGCTTCCACGGCTTCGATGACCGCGCGCAGGTCTGGGAGGCCGTTGGGCGGTTCTGTCATGACACCGGCCAGGTTTGCTGCTGCCCAGGTCATGTTCTTCTCGTTGACCTCGGCCAGGATCTCAGGGTTGATCTGCTTGAGGTGCAGGTAACCGATGCGGTTCGGGTAGTTCTTGATGAGCTCCAGGCTGGAGGCACCGCAGTATTCAGCGTGGCCCGTGTCCAAGCAAAGGTTCAGGTACTGCGGATCCGTTGCGGCCAGGAGGGTTTCGATGTCCTGCTGCGCGCCAACGTGCGAGTCAGCGTGCGAGTGGAACTGCTGGTGCAAACCGAAGTCCTCCAGCAGGACCTTGCCCATCCGGTTGTGGCCTGCGAAGAGGTCAGCCCACTGCTCGTCCGTGAGTTCGCCGTTCTCCACGGCTTCGCCGGTGACGTCGTCACGCCACATAGCCGGGATGACCACAATGTGCTCGCCGCCCATGGCTGCCGTCAGTTCGGCAACCTTGCGGGCGGGCTCCCAGGCTTCGTCGTACTGCTTCGCGCCCCGGTGGAAGGCCGTGAAGACCGTTCCGGCGGTAACCTTCAAGTCGCGCTGCTTGAGCTCCTCGGCCAACCGGGTGGGATCGTTCGGCAGGTAGCCGTACGGTCCCAGTTCGATCCACTTGTAGCCGGACTCTGCAACTTCATCCAGGAATCGTTCCCACGGAGTCTGCTGGGGGTCATCGGCAAACCACACACCCCAGGAGTCGGGGGCGGTGCCGATAATCAGCTTGTTCTCGACATCAGTCATGACAGCGTTGTCTTTCTTTGCGGCGGTGGGGATGGGCGGTTAGTTGGAGGGGAAGTTGTAGGAGGCGCCGGAGGCGTGGGTGGGTTCGGGCCAGCGGGAGGTGATGACCTTGCCGCGGGTGTAGAAGGAGACGCCTTCGGGGCCGTAGATGTGCTTGTCGCCGAAGAGGGAGTTCTTCCAGCCGCCGAAGGAGTGGTAGGCCACCGGGACGGGCAAGGGCACGTTGATGCCCACCATGCCCACGGTCACCGAGCGCTGGAACTTGCGGGCATTCGCCCCGGAGGAGGTGAAGATCGCAGTGCCGTTGCCGTACGGGTTGGAGTTGATCAGGGCGATGCCCTCCTCCAGGTCGGCCACGCGGACCACCACCAGGACGGGCCCGAAGATTTCCTCGCTGTACGCGGTCATTTCGGTGCTCACGTGATCGATCACGGTGGGGCCCACCCAGAAGCCGTCTTCGTGGCCGGGGACCACGAGATCGCGGCCGTCCACGACCATGGCCGCGCCGGCGGTTTCGGCTTCGGTGACGATCCGAAGGATGCGTTCCTTGGAGGCCGGGGTGATCACCGGGCCCATCTCGGCGTCGGGTTCGGTGCCGTTCTTGACCTTCACAGCCAGCGCCCGCTCTTGAACTTTTTTGACGATCAGGTCCGCCGCGTCCCCCACGGCGACGGCGACCGAGATGGCCATGCAGCGCTCACCGGCGGAGCCGAACGCGGCAGCGGCGAGGTGGTCCGCGGCGTTGTCCAGGTCCGCGTCGGGCATCACGATCGCGTGGTTCTTCGCCCCGCCCAGGGCCTGGACCCTTTTGCCGTGCCGGGTGGCGGTCTCGTGGACGTACTGGGCGATCGGGGTGGAACCGACAAAGGAGATGCCATCCACGTCCGGGTGGGTCAGCAGCCCGTCCACGGTTTCCTTGCCGCCATGCAGGACCTGGAACACACCATCGGGCAGGCCGGCCTGCTTCCAGAGCTTCGCGAGCAGCATCGGCGCGGACGGGTCACGCTCGGAAGGCTTGAGGATGAACGCGTTACCGGTAGCTATCGCCATCGGCGCCATCCACAGCGGGACCATGACCGGGAAGTTGAACGGGGTGATACCGGCAACCACGCCCAGGGGTTCACGGAAGGAGAAAACATCGATGCCGGTGGAGACCTGGTCCGAGTAGTCGCCCTTGAGCAGCTGCGGGATGCCACAGGCGAACTCGATGACCTCCAGTCCGCGGCCGATCTCGCCCTTCGCATCGGAAAGGACCTTCCCGTGCTCGGCGGTGATCAGCTCGGCGAGTTCGTCCACGTGCGCGGCGACGAGCTCACGGAACTTGAACAACACCCCGGTGCGCTTGGCCAGCGAAATATCGCCCCAGGACTCCGCGGCCTTCTTCGCCGCAGCAACGGTGGTGTTCAAATCGGCTTCGTTGGCCAGCCGCAGCTCCGCCGAAACCTGGCCGGTCGCCGGGTTGTACACGGGCTGGGTCCGGTCGCCTTCGCCGGTGGTCTCAGCGCCGTTGATGAAGTGATGAATGGTGGTCAAAGTGGTCGTCGTCGACATGTGCGGACTTCCTTGTAGTCTTTGGGATTTCAGCCGAGCAGCTTGCGCTGGCGGTTCTTGTGGTCGGTGTACGTCTTGTAGGCCTGCTGCGTGGATTCCAAGTCAGAGACCTGCGAGACGGGAACGTCCCACCAGGACTCGGAGCTCGGGGCATCCAGCAGAGGATCGGACTCGATGTGGATCACGATCGGCCCGGTTTCCGGAGCTGCTTTGGCTTCCTTGATGGCAGCGCCGAGGGCTTCGATGACGTTTTCTCCCGGTTCAATCCGGATGACCTTCGCGCCAAGGGATTCTGCGTTGGTGGCGAGGTCGATGGGAAGGTTCTCACCGGCGTCGAAGCTGTGCTGTTCCTTATCCAGGACCCGGTACTGCGTGCCGAAGCGCTGGGAACCGAGGGATTCGGACAGGGAACCGATGGAGGCGTAACCGTGGTTCTGGATGAGGACCACGATCAGCTTGATGCGTTCGGCGACGGCGGTGACCAGTTCGGTGTGCATCATCAGGTAGGAGCCGTCCCCCACCATGACCACCACATCTCTAACTACGGCGCCCGCTCCCGCTTTGGCGGCTTCGGCCAGCGCTGCGCGCTTGACGCCCAGGCCGCCGGGGATTTCGTAGCCCATGCAGGAGTACGCGTATTCCACGTGGTAGCCGAACGGGTCCCGGACGCGCCACATCTTGTGCAGGTCACCGGGCAGGGAACCGGCTGCGCAGATGACGACGTCCTGGTCATCCATGGCCTTGTTGGTGGCACCAATGATCTCGTTTTGGGCCGGCAGCGGCGTGTAACGGGTCTCGAAAGCCTCGTCCACGATCGCGTTCCAGCGCTTCTTCTCTGCCGCTACCTTCTGTTCGAGGTCGGCACCCACGCGGTAACCGCCCAGGGCCTGGTTCAACTTCACCAGTGCCTTGCGGGCGTCAGCGACGATCGGCAGCGCGGTGCCGTGCTTGTAGGCGTCAATCGGGGCGACGTTGATGTTCACGAACTTCACCTCAGGGTTCTGGAACGCGGTGCGGGACGCGGTGGTGAAGTCCTCGTAGCGGGTGCCGATGCCGATGATGAGGTCCGCTTCGGCCGCAATGGCGTTGGCCGCCGTCGTGCCGGTTGAACCTATGGCACCGAGGGAGAACTTGTGGTCCCACGGCAGGACGCCGACGCCTGCCTGGGTGTTGCCCACAGGAATGCCGGTCAGCTCAGCGAACTTAACAAGTTCGTCGTTGGCGTAGGCGTAGAGGACGCCGCCGCCGGCGATGATCAGCGGGCGCTTGGCGGCGCGGATGGCTTCCACGGCGCGGCGGATGTCGTCGTCCTCGGCCTCGGGGCGGCGGATCCGCCATTCACGCTCAGCCAGGAACTCTTCCGGGACATCAAAGGCCTCGGCCTGGACATCCTGCGGCAGTGAAATGGTGACCGCTCCGGTCTCGGCCGGGTCCGTCAGGACGCGCAGTCCGTGGTGGAACGCGGAGAACAGCTGTTCCGGACGGGAGACCCTGTCGAAGAACCTGGACAACGGACGGAAGGCATCGTTGACCGTGATGTCGTACGCGTACGGGAGCTCCAACTGCTGGAGCACGGGGTCGGCCGCGCGGGTGGCGAACGTGTCGCTGGGCAGCAGCAGCACGGGCAGGCGGTTGGTGGTGGCCAACGCCGCACCGGTCAGCAGGTTGGAAGAACCCGGGCCAATGGAGGTGCTGATGGCGAAGGTCTGGCGCCGGCGCGTGTGCCGGGCATAGCCAACAGCCTGGTGCACTTGCGCCTGCTCATTGCGGCCCTGGTAATACGGCATGATGGTGGGGTCCGCGGCCTGGTACTGCTTCAATGCCTGCCCTACACCGGCCACATTGCCGTGACCGAAGATGCCGAAAGTGCCAGGAATCAATCGCTCACGGTACTCCACGCCATTGATGGAATCCACGGTGTACTGCTTTGAGAGGAACTCGACCACGGCCTGCGCCACGGTCATCCGACGGGTTGCTGTTCCCATGGTTTCTTTACTCCGATACTTTCACGGGGATGCGGTCTGACAACGTGCGCTCGTCGGCAGCTGCCGCGGCGGGCTCGCTGTTGGTCAGCAGCGAGGCGGCCATCGCGACGGCACCTGCGACATCGCCGTCGTGCGGATAAAGCAGCGTTCGGCCGACGGTCAGGCCGCGGACGCCAGGCAACGCAAGGGCGGCTTGCCAGCTGGCGAAAACCTCGTCCTGGGTACCAGTTGGATCGCCGCCCAAAAGTACCGTGGGCAATGTGGTGGACGCCATGACCCTTTCCATCTCATCCACCACGGGAAGTTTCATCCAGGTGTAGGCACTGGTGGAACCCAGGCCCTCGGCGATGGCGACGGACTTGATCACTGCGTCCGGGCGGAGGTCGTTTCGGACCTTGCCGTGGGAATCGCGAACCGACAAGAAGGGCTCCACCATGGCAATGAGCTTCCGCTCAGCCAGTGAATCGATGGCCTTTGCCGTGGCCTCGAGTGTGCCCACCGTGTCCGGGTCACCGAGGCAAATGCGGGTCAGCATTTTTCCGCCGTCGGCTCCGAGCTCCTGCAGGGCAGACGCCGTGTGCCCGGTGAAGCGGTCGTCGAGCTCGTTGACCAGCCCGGCCAGACCGCCACGGTTCATGGAACCGAACACCAGCTTGCCTTCCAGCGCGCCGAGGAGCAGGAGGTCGTCCATGATGTCCGGCGATGCCAGGATGCCGTCAACGGCCGGATTGGCCAAGGCAATCTGCAAGCGGTCCAGGAGGTCACGGCGATCCGCCATGGCCATTGGCTCCGAACCGACGGACAGGGCGCCGCGTGCCGGGTGGTCTGCGGCAACAATGAAGTTCTGCGTACCGTGCTTCAAGCGAGGGTGACGGCGGCGAGTAGCGGCCGCGCGGGCCACAGCCTCGGGGTCCTCAAGCCGGATGCGGCTCAAGTGCTCGTAACGGCGTGGGTCATCGTTGAGGCTCAACGCACTGCTCCTTCTGAAACGGCGGACGTAGCGAGTGTGGAAGCACCGGGAATGGGCCGGCCGCGTTCGGCGAGCAGCGAGGTGACCTCGTCCGGCGTCGGCATCGCGTCCGCGCAGGAAAGGCGTGAGGCGACGATCGCGCCGGAGGCGTTGGCGTAATCCAAGACTTCGGACAGCGGCCACCCGGACAGCAGTCCGTGGCAGAAGGCGCCGCCGAAAGAGTCGCCGGCACCCAGGCCGTTGACGGTTTCCACCGGGACCGGAGCGGAGACAACGCGCTCCGTGCGGGTCTTGGCCATGACGCCTTCCGGTCCGAGCTTCACGACGGCGATTTCGACGCCGGCGGCCAGCAGGCGATCCGCCTGCTCGTCGGGCGTTCCCTCGCCTACGGCAACAGCGCATTCCTTGTCGTTGCCGATCGCGACAGTGACGTGCGGGAGGATTTTGGCTACCTCTGCGCGGGCTTCGGCTTCGGAGGCCCAGAACATGGGACGGTAGTCCAGGTCCAGGATGGTGAACTGGCCTTCCTTGAGGCCGGTCCGCGGGCGGGCTTCATGCGCAGCCAGGTGCGCACTGCGGCTCGGCTCCTGGCAAAGGCCCGTAACGGTGGACCAGAAGATTCCGGCGTTCCTGATGGCGTCCAGGTCCAGTTCAGCTGCTTTGATCTGCAGGTCCGGAGCCGTGGGGAATCGGCCGTAGAAGTAGAGCGGAAACTCGTCCGTAGCCGGCTTGATCGCGCAGAAGGTCACAGCCGTGGGGTATTCCTTGACCGGAGCGACGAACGAATCGTCAACATTGAACTTGTGCAGTTCGCGGTGGAGGTAGTTGCCGAAAGCGTCGTCCCCGGTGCGGGTGATGACACCGGCGCGGCGGCCGTGGCGTGCTGCGGCGACGGCCACGTTGGAGGGCGAGCCTCCGAGGTACTTGCCGAAGGATGTCACGTCCTCCAGGTCCACTCCGATGTCATTCGGGTAGATATCAACGCTGATGCGCCCAATCGTGAGCAGTTCGTGGGTCACGGTAATCGTTGACCTTTCTGTTGTGAACTCTGAACCTTTGAGCGCTGGGCCCCAATGCCTTGCCACCCCTCAGTGAGCGGGGCCACATGACTACTTTGCACCAGATTTCATGTCCTGTCAAAGGTTTGTACTGACATATTTACAACATGACACAGGCTCGGATTATTTGCGCGGAACGGCCAATTCTCCAGTGACGTACTGGCTGCGCCCGAAGCCGAAGGACCAGTCGCCGGGCGAGTTCTCGACGTACCCCACAAAGACATCCTCCCCGGCGACTCCGAGCTCGGCGAGACCACCCGCAATGGCTTCGAACAGCGAGCTCTTTGCCATTTGGCTGCGGCCACCCTGGGTAAATATCTGGATCATCACCACGCCGGAAGTGCGCTCAAAGCCGAGCCCGGCATCCTGCGCCACAATCTGGCCCTGCGGGTGCTCCGTGAGGATATGGAAGTAGTCACGCTCGGGAATCCCATACTCGGCCAGGATCGCATCATGGATCGCGCGACTCAGGGTTGCCAGCTCCTCCGGCGTACGGCCTTGGTTGATATCGATTCGAACAAGTGGCATGTCATCCCCCTGAAGTAGTTTGTCCTGACATACTAACAAACATATTTGCTCGATGGAACAGCAAAGTCCCGCCGGAAACTCCCCGACGGGACTTTGCTCGAGCGTTGCGAGGCCCACTCTGCGCCCCAAAACACGCGAGGACCCCGCACAGCAGGCCCCACAACGGGGAACCTCACCTTGCGAGGCCCACTCTGCGCCCCAAAACACGCGAGGACCCCGCACAGCAGGCCCCACAACGAACGCTTAAAGTACGACGGCGGCCCGGCACCTTCCGTGGGGAAGGAACCGGGCCGCCGTCGTACTTCTTTTGTGAAACCTAGAGCGTTGCGAAAACTTCGCGCAGCAGCGTTGCGGTCTCGGACGGCGTCTTGCCGACCTTCACGCCTGCAGCTTCGAGAGCTTCCTTCTTGGCCTGTGCCGTGCCTGCGGAGCCGGAAACGATGGCGCCTGCGTGGCCCATGGTCTTGCCCTCAGGAGCGGTGAAGCCGGCAACGTAGCCGACAACCGGCTTGGTGACGTTGGCCTTGATGAAGTCGGCTGCGCGCTCCTCAGCGTCGCCACCGATTTCGCCGATCATGACGATTGCCTTGGTCTCGGGGTCAGCCTCGAACGCAGCCAGGGCGTCAATGTGCGTGGTGCCGATGACGGGGTCGCCACCGATGCCGATCGCGGTGGAGAAGCCGAGGTCACGGAGTTCGTACATCATCTGGTACGTCAAGGTACCGGACTTGGAGACGAGGCCGATGGGGCCCTTGCCCGTGATGTTCGCCGGCGTGATGCCAACCAGGGCTTCGCCCGGGGTGATGATGCCGGGGCAGTTCGGCCCGATGATGCGGGTGATCTGCTTGCCTTCTGCGTCCACCTTGGACTGGGCGAGTGCCCAGAATTCGGCGGAGTCCTGAACCGGCACGCCTTCGGTGATGACGACAACCAGGCCGATGCCGGCTTCGATTGCTTCAACCACGGCGTCCTTGGTGAATGCCGGCGGAACGAAGACGATGGAGACGTCTGCACCGGTTTCAGCGATGGCTTCCTTGACGGTGCCGAAGACGTTGATTTCCTTGTCGCCGTGCAGGACCGTGGTGCCGGCCTTGCGGGCGTTGACGCCACCAACAATGTTGGTGCCGGCCTTGAGCATCAGGGCGGTGTGCTTGGTGCCTTCGCCGCCGGTGATGCCCTGAACGATGACCTTGGAGTCCTTGTTGAGGTAGATAGACATAGTCGCGTCCCTTTACTTAGCTGCGTTGGCGAGCTCGGCGGCCTTGTCGGCGCCCTCGTCCATGGTGGCGGCCAGGGTAACCAGCGGGTGGTTGGCCTCGGTCAGGATGCGGCGGCCTTCCTCAACGTTGTTGCCGTCGAGACGAACCACCAGCGGCTTGTTCGCGGAGGACCCAAGCTCAGCCAGTGCACCGACGATGCCCTTGGCAACGGCGTCACACGCGGTGATGCCACCGAAGACGTTCACGAACACGCTCTTGACCTGGGAGTCGCCCAGGATGACGTCCAGACCGTTGGCCATGACCTCAGCGGAAGCTCCACCACCGATGTCCAGGAAGTTGGCGGGCTTGACGTTGCCGTGGTTTTCACCGGCGTAAGCAACGACGTCCAGGGTGGACATCACAAGACCGGCGCCGTTGCCGATGATGCCTACTTCGCCGTCCAGCTTGACGTAGTTGAGGTCCTGCGCCTTGGCCTTGGCCTCCAGCGGGTCAGCAGCGTCCTTGTCCTCCAGCGTTGCGTGGTGCACGTGGCGGAAGTCAGCGTTTTCGTCCAGGGAGACCTTGCCGTCCAGGGCAACGATGTCGCCTGCGCCGGTGCGGACCAGCGGGTTGACCTCAACCAGGGTTGCGTCTTCCTTCTTGAAGACGTCCCAGAGCTTCAGGATTACGTCGGCCACCTTGCCGCGCAGTTCTTCAGCGAAACCTGCAGCTGCGACGATCTCGTCAGCCTTGGCCTGGTCGATGCCCACAGCGGGGTCGATCGCGATCTTGGCCAAGGCCTCGGGACGCTCAACGGCCAGCTGCTCGATTTCCATGCCGCCTTCAACCGAGCACATGGCCAGGTAGTTGCGGTTGGCGCGGTCCAGGAGGACCGAGAAGTAGAATTCCTCGGCGATGTCAGCACCCTGGGCGATCATCACCTTGTTGACGGTGTGGCCCTTGATGTCCATGCCCAGGATGTTGGTGGAGTGCTCAAGCGCCTCTTCGGCAGACTTGGCAACCTTGACGCCGCCAGCCTTGCCGCGGCCACCGACCTTAACCTGTGCCTTTACGACAGTTACGCCGCCGATCTTCTCAGCAGCTGCCTTTGCTTCTTCAGGAGTGTGCGCCACGATGCCGGCGAGCACGGGTACACCGTGCGCTTCGAACATATCGCGCGCCTGATATTCAAACAGGTCCACGGTTTAGTGTCCTTCTACGTCGAAGTAGTTTTCTGTACAGCCGGGAACCGCGATGACCGCGATAGCCAGCTGCGGAAAGTACGCGGTACATGACCGTGATTAGAGCCGGTCACATTGCGTAAGGTCCTCTCGGAACTTTAGCCCTTTGAGGAGTCCCGCCAGCTACACACTACCTGTTAAGTGAGTAAGCTTACACTTCTATCCCATGTAGAAAACCCGCGCAAAGACGCGGATTTTGGGCCGCTGGCAGGCAACCACAAGGCCTCGACAAGGCGATCAGGCAGGGTCTTTCAAGGTCCCCCGGACCGTCTTGCCGCCGTCGGAAATCAGCTGGTAGCCCTGCCGCTTCACGAAGAAGGCCACGCCACCGGAGACGTTTCCGCAGGCGACGCCGCCGTTGTAGGCGGAGCAACGCAAACCGTTCCGCTCGATGTTTTGTCCGTCCGCCAGCTCGCGCAGCTTGGAGATGGGTCCCGCATGGCTGCCCTTGGGCCCGAGCTCCGACTCCATTTGTGTTACGCCCGAACGACACGAGCCATACACCGCCTTGTCCGGGGACAGGAGAACCGTGCCGCCGAGGTAGCCCAGACCGGTACCGGCGCAGTCGTCAGTGATGTCATCGACGTCCGGTTTTGAGTACACAGCCAACTCGCAGTGCACCACGGGAACAACAGCGAACTTGTTGTTGGCCGCGTCCGAATAGGAGTTGGCCTCATAGGGCAGGTTGAGGTGGCCGCCCCTGGAGGAGGTCATGGCACACACGATATTCCGGTCTGCCGTGACGAACGCGGTAACGTCCTCACCCGCCGCGAGGCTGCTCTGTTCCGTGACGGGAACCTGTTCGAGCTGTTCCAGCGGCGGCAACGGAGCCGGCGGCGTATAGTCCGGGTCCTTGGTTGCGAAGGAGCACCCCGCGGCCAGCACCATGATCAAGGCGGCCAGGATCCCCCACACAGTCCGTCGCATGCCACTCATTATGCCGCGGGAATCGAGCTTGGGCTCAGGCATCGAGCTTGGTCAGGGGCGCATACCGCAACAGGAGCCGCTTCTCGCCGATGTCGAACTTCACCTTGGCCACGGTCTTGTCCCCCGCGCCTTCGACGCCCAGCACTACGCCGTTGCCAAAGCTGGTGTGGTTGACCTTGTCCCCCACCATCACCGAAATGACTTCCTTTTGCGGCTGCACCCTGTTGCGTGCGACGGCGGCAGGGACGTCGGCGTCGAACCCTGCGGTGGGGCTCGCGGCAACGCCGCGGGAGCTGCCCGCACCCCAGAACGATCCGCCATACCGGTTGGAACCGATGGGAGCGCTGCCCCAACCACCTGCCTGGCGGCTCATGCCCTCACGCTTCCAGTCCAGGAGCTCGGATGGGATCTCCTCCAGGAACTGGCTGGCGGGGTTGTACTGGCTCTGTCCCCACATGCTGCGGACCTCCGAGCGCGTGACGTACAGGCGCTTGCGTGCCCGGGTGAGCCCCACGTAAGCGAGGCGCCGTTCTTCTGCGAGTTCCTTGGGGTCCGTGGCCGAGCGTTGGTGGGGGAAGATTCCGTGCTCCATGCCGGTCAGGAACACCACGGGGAACTCAAGGCCTTTGGCGGTGTGCAGGGTCATCAGCGTGACCACTCCCATGCGCTTGGCCTCCGCCACGGCGGCGTCGATGTCCGCTCCGGGAGCGTCGGGAATCTGGTCGGCATCGGCCACCAACGAAACCTGTTCCAGGAATTCGCCCAGGGAGCCTTCCGGGTTGTCGCGCTCGTACTCGCGGACCACTGCCACGAGTTCGGCGAGGTTCTCCACCCGGGATTCGTCCTGCGGGTCATTGCTGGCGCGAAGGCCCGCGAGGTAACCCGTCTGCTCCAAAACTGCTTCCAGAGCGGCCGCGGCGCCGGAGCCGGCAGCTACCTCGGCGAGGTCATCCAGGAGCTTCACAAAGCCCAGCACGGCGTTGACGGAGCGGGTTGCCATTCCGGGTGCCTGGTCCGCGCGGCGGGCGGCGGTCATGAAGGATGTCCGTTCGCGCTCGGCCAGGGCAGCCACTGCGCCCTCGGCGCGGTCGCCGATTCCACGCTTGGGTTCGTTCAGGACACGGCGAAGGTTGACGTCGTCGTCCGGGTTCACCAGAACGCGCAGGTACGCCAAGGCATCCTTGATTTCCTTGCGTTCGTAGAAGCGCGTGCCGCCGACCACCTTGTAGGGAAGGCCGACACGTACCAGGACGTCTTCGATGGACCGTGACTGCGCGTTGGTGCGGTAGAAGATGGCGACGTCGCCGGGGCGCAAGCCTTCCTCATCCTGCAGCCGGTCGATTTCCTTGGCGATGAACTGGGCTTCGTCGTGCTCGTTCTCCCCCACGTAGCCAACGATCTTCTCGCCATCTCCCTCGGCGGTCCACAATCGCTTTTCCTGGCGGTTGGGGTTGCGTGAGATCACGGAGTTCGCGGCGGTGAGGATGTTCTGGGTGGAACGGTAGTTCTGTTCGAGCTTGATGGTGCGCGCGTTGGGGTAATCGGCCTCGAACTCCACGATGTTGCGGATGTCCGCGCCGCGGAAGGCGTAGATGGACTGATCGGAATCGCCCACCACGGTCAGTTCGCTGGGTTGGACGTCCGTGTCTGTTCCCAGGCCCACGATTTCCCTGACCAGCGCGTACTGTGCGTGGTTGGTGTCCTGGTACTCGTCCACCAACACATGGCGGAAGCGGCGCCGGTAGGACTCGGCGAGCGCCGGGAAGGCCCGGAACATGTAGACGGTCTGGGCAATGAGGTCATCGAAGTCCATCGCGTTGGCTTGGCGGAGCCGCTGCGTGTAGCCCTTGAAGACCTCGGCCACGGCTTGCTCGAAGGGGTCGTTGTGATTGGCCGAGGACGAGTAGGAGTCGTCATCAATGAGCTCGTTCTTGAGCGCCGAGATCTTGTGCTGGATGGCCTTGGGCGCGAACTTCTTGGGGTCCAGGTCCAGGTTCTTGGCCACGAGCGTGATGAGGCGCAGCGAATCGGCGGAATCGTAGATGGAGAAGTTCGAGTTCAGGCCGACGTTCGAGGCTTCACGGCGCAGGATGCGGACACAGGACGAGTGGAAGGTGGAGATCCACATGGTCTTGGCGCGGCCGCCCACCAGGGCCTCGATGCGTTCCCGCATTTCCGCTGCTGCCTTGTTGGTAAAGGTGATGGCCAGGATTTCGCCGTGGTGCGCCCGCTTGGTGGCGATGAGGTAGGCGATCCTGTTACTCAGGACACGGGTCTTGCCGGAGCCTGCACCTGCCACGATCAGCAACGGGCTGCCTGCGTGCTTAACGGCTTCTTCCTGCTGTGGATTCAGCCCCTGAAGCAACGCGTCGGCACTGGGCAAGCCGGAGCCACCCTGGTTGCCCCATCCTCCCGACGCCGGACCCTGCGGATTGTCCGGAGACGCGCCGCTTCCCTCGTGGAGGCGGGCGCCGGACGCACCTGCGCCGGAGTGCGAAAGCTCCGGGGCAGCCTTGAGCGCGGCTTTGGTGCCTGCTTTGAAGGGGCCGTCTGCGTAAGGGTCAAACAACATATCCATGGTGCCTACCAGTCTAGGCGGTGCCTCCGACACTCAAAGGCGCATTGGCTGGCAGCAGCGGATGCTAGGCAAACTGGGGCACAGAGGTGAGGGCCGTACTCAACTCGCGTACCGCCGTCGGGCCTCCTGCGACGAACCAGTTCAGCCCGTTGACCTTGACGACGGCGGTGTCCCCGCCGGCCGCGCGGACAATCGCCTTCCCCGGGAGCCAGTCCCATTCGGGGCAGCTGTGCTGGAACCAGCAACCGAGTTCACCGTCGGCGACGCGGCCGAGGTCGCACGAGCCCGAGCCGAACATGCGCAGGGACGCTGCGGAAACGGCAGCGGCGTGCCACGGCATGGCAGTGCGAGGGTCGGCAAGCCAGGTGGGGTGGATGTAGGTGGCGGCACAGATTTCGCCAACAGAGGCGTCGCCGGAGCCGGAGATGGGTTCCCCGTTCAGTGTGGCCGGGTGGTCCTCGCCGCCGAGCCAGAGCTTGTCCAGTTCGGGTTGGTAGATCGCGCCGAGGATCACGGAGGGGTCCGCGGTGTTGCCGCTGCCGGCGTCGTCGCGCTTCAGGGCGATGGCCGAGCACCAGTAGGTGGACCCGTGCAGGAAGTTGTACGTGCCGTCAACGGGGTCGATGACCCACGTGCGGCCGCTTGTACCGGCCACGGACGCGCCTTCCTCCCCGAGGATGCCGTCCTGCGGGCGGCAGCGTTGCAACTGTTCCAGGACGTAGGCCTCGGCCGCGTGGTCGGCGGCAGTGACGACGTCGGAAACGGATGTCTTGCGTTCCCCTTGCAAACCACCCATCCGCATGAGCAGCGCCAGTTGGCCTGCTTCCCGCACCAGCGCGCTGGCCAGCTGGTAGTCGTCGAGGGATGGATCGAGTTCAGTTGCGGTGTGCCTGCCGGTGGTCATGGTTCCAGCTTAGGTGGCGGGATAATGAAAGGCATGGCCAAGACACCAGCCCAGCGCATCAAGAAGCACGGAGACAAGGCAGTGGTTCCCAACCACTCGCTGCCGCCCGTGATCAACAACACCACGCAACGCACTCCGCAGAAGGCGCAGAGCAACTCCAAGCTCATTGTGATCGCGGGCGTGGTGGCCAGCTTGTTCCTGTTCTGGTACTTGCACCTGCTGACCCTCAACCAGATGACGCAGCTCTCCGGCGGCTTGGCCATGCCCGACTCCTTGATCGGCGGGTTCTCGCAGGACTACATCGTCCAGCTTCGCGCCGCCATGGACGAGTCAGCGCGCGGCCAGCTGAATTACATCCACAAGACTGCAGGCACGCTGTTCCCGCTGATCTTCGGCTTCAGCTGGCTTCTCCTCATTGGCACCAATGTGGCCCGGAAGTCATGGCGCTGGGCGCTGTGGGCGGCGCCGCTCTTGTTCGTCGTGGCCCATTTGTGGTCCAACGTCGCCATTGACTCCGTGCTCGCTTCCGAAGCGCCCGACGCCGGTTCGGTTGCCCTCGCGTCAGCTGTCACGGTTGCGTCGTGGGTACTTTTCCTCATCAGCCTGCTGAGCGGCGTGGCTGCGGTGTTCCTGGGGCGGAAGAGCGCGAAGCAGCCCTGACGGCTTTCCTTTGCCTGGTCACTCGGCGTGCCACAACCAGTCCCACCAGGGACAGCCCAAGGATGATCGGATAGGCCATGGTGCGTTCCACCGCGCCCGGCTGTTCGACGCGCAGGGCCACGGCAAGCAAGTAGATGGTTGTTCCCAAGGACACCGCACCGAACAGCAGTACCAGCCAGGACATCGGCGTGTGTCCGCGCCAGACGAGGCCCAGGATCGCCAAGGACAACGGCCCGGCGATGAAGTACATGCCCGCGCCAACCAAATGCAGGGCAAGGTCCGTGTCCTCCGGAACCAGTCCAACCATCGCCTGGCCGATACCCGCCACGAAAATCAGCACCCGCACGGCGCCGGCCGCGAGCCAGGGAACGGCTTCGGGTGATCTCAGGCCCCTGGAGGCCATGCGGGGTGTGATGACGCGCGCGCCAGGCTCGGCTGCGATGGAGAGCACGGCCGTATTCACCAGCACGGCGCCAAGGACCATGGCCACGCCTTGGAGGACGAACGAAATGTTGATCAGCCAATTTAGGGGTGAACATACCTCGTAGCCATTGAAGGGACCGCAAGTGGCTGCGCCGAGATCGCTGATGACGTGGTCGCGCCGGTCATAGACAGGGACGCCTTGCCAGGCAATCATCGCCATGGCTTCCACGACGAAGTAATGGACGGGGGTGATGGCTGCCCAACCCCCAACCAGCTCGCGTCGCCCGGCGAGGTCGGGCAGAAGTCCCCGGTCACCGCCGCGCGGACCACCCGCCGTCGTCATAGCGCCAGAATAGACCCGGCTTCCGCGCGGCGCACCACTCGTTCGCCGGGGCCGCACCTGATCCCGCCTCACGCACCAGTGTTTACGGGAGCGGATGGCGGCAAGGGGTGCGCCTAGCCGCCCACCCGAAGCCGTGCGACTGTCCGCTCCGTGTGCACGCGCTGGGCGATCACCAAGCCGGCCGCGGCCAGGCCGACCGTTACCGGATAGCCCATGAGCCGTTCGAGGGTGCCGGGTTGGGGCACCTCCATTCCGGTGATCCCGCCAACGACCAGCGCGCCCACGGTAACAAGGCCGCAGGCAGCGAGGAACCAGCTCATGGGGGTCTGCCGGAACCACAGGGCGCCCAACAGAAGCAGGGCAAAGCCTCCGCCGATGAAGAACATCAGCGCACCAGCAAAGTGCCACGGTGAACCCAGGTCCTCGGGGACCAAGCCCACAACCACTGTTCCTGCGCCGGCAACACCGGTAAGGATCCGGACAGCGACGGCAAGGATCCAGGGAACGGTCAACAGCCTCATCCGGGACCCGGCGTCGTCAAGGACCGTGCGGAAGCGCTGCGCCTGCACACCGGGCTGCGCGGCCACGCACAACAGCCCCGCAGTCAGGAACAGCGCGCCCAGGATCAGGGCCACTCCCTGGACCACGAACGACGCATTCATCAGCACATGCAAAGGCGAGCAGACGTCCCTGTCTTCGTAGATCCCGCAGGCCACAGCGCCAAGGTCGCTGATGTATCCGGTGGCCCGGCTATAGGGCTCCGGACCGGCCCAGGCCTGGATCACGGCGGCCTCGGCCACGAAGTACTGGACCACGCTCAGCTGAGCCCAGCCTCCGATATTTGCCCTGATGCTGCGGACGTCGGGGAGGAACCATCCGGCCTGTGCCGGTGCAGTAGCGTGCCCTTTCATGATCGCCAGCCTAGTGGTGTTCGGGCGCCGCCCCGGCAGCTTGTATGCTTGTAGTCGTGTCCGGGCCGTGGAGCTCCAGCAGTGGGATTCCAAGCCATGGACGCAGGCCCTCGTAGCTCAGTGGATAGAGCACGGCTCTCCTAAAGCCGGTGTCGTTGGTTCGATTCCAATCGAGGGCACTTGAACCACCAGCAGCCCACCCAGGACTTGCGGGCCTATCTGGCCGGCAGCTGGAACGTGGAGCGGGCCCTCCTGGACCGGGCCTCCGGCACCCGCGGGACCTTCACCGGCGTCGTGCGTTACTCCCAAAACCCCGACGGCGGCCTCCACTACCGCGAAGACGGAACCATGCACTGGCCAACGCATTCAGGGCCGGCCTTCCGCGAATACGTCCTGAAGCCCGGCACCGGGCCTGAATCAATGGACGTGTTCTTCCCCGATGGCAGGCCGTTCCACGTCATGAGCTTCTCCGAACAGGGACACCAGGACGAACACTGGTGCGATCCCGACGATTACCGCGTCAACTACACGTACGCGGGTCCGGATGCGTTCAGCTTCACCTGGGATGTCCAGGGCCCCTCAAAGAACCTTTTGCTCGAATCGCACCTGATCCGTATCGACGCCGGGAGGCAACCGTGACCACCACAGACCTGATCGTGGTCAGCGCTGTCTGCGTGTACAACGCAGAAGGCCACTTGTTGACTGTCCGCAAGCGCGGAACGGACAAGTTCATGCATCCCGGTGGCAAGCCCGAGCCAGGCGAGACCGCGGCCCAAGCTGCCGCCCGGGAACTGTTCGAGGAAGTCGGCATCGAGCTGTCGCCGCAGGAGCTGGAGCCCCTGGGCGTCTGGCTCGCCGTGGCCGCCAACGAAGCCGCAACCACCATCGAAGCCACCGTGTTTACCGCGCCCGGAACATGGGCAGCGCACCCCTCGGCCGAGATCGCGGAGATCCGCTGGCTGGACCTCACAGCCCCGTTGCCCACAGACCTGGCGCCCTTGCTGACGGACCACGTCCTTCCGGCGCTCAAGTAGCGTTACAGCTCCGGGACTGCTTCCCTGGCCACAGCGGTGGCTTCAGCGAACTGGGTTTGGTACAGCTCGGCGTAGCGCCCGTCCGCGGCCAGCAGCTCGGTGTGTGTGCCACGCTCCACGATCCTGCCGTCCTCAACCACCAGAATGGCGTCGGCCGCACGGATAGTGGACAGCCGGTGCGCAATGACGACGGCGGTACGCCCCTCCAGCGCCTCGCCCAAGGCCGCCTGGACGGCGGCTTCGTTGGTGGAGTCGAGTGCGGCGGTCGCCTCATCGAGAATCACGACGCGCGGCTGCTTGATGAGCAGGCGGGCGATGGTAAGCCGCTGGCGTTCACCACCGGAGAGCCGGTACCCGCGCTCCCCCACCACTGTCTCCAGGCCGTCGGGCAGGGACCGGATCATGGGTTCGAGGCGTGACCGCCGGAGCACGTCCCACATGTCGTCCTCGGTGGCGTCAGGCCGGGCCAGGCGAAGATTCGAGGCGATGGTTTCGTGGAACAGGTGGCCGTCCTGGGTCACCATGCCCAGGGTGTCCCGCAGGGAATCGAAGCGGACATCGCGCACGTCAACGCCAGTCCCGGGGCGATCGCCGCCCAGGCGCACCACTCCGGAGTCGACGTCGTACAAACGGGACAGCAGCTGCGCCACAGTGGACTTGCCCGCGCCGGAGGAGCCCACCAAAGCCACGGTCTGGCCCGGTTCCACCCGGAAACTGATACCGTGCAGGACTTCCTCGCCGCCACGGGTATCCAGCGTGGCAACGTCCTCCAGGGAAGCAAGGGACACTTTTTCAGCGGACGGGTAGGCGAAGCGGACGTCGTCGAACTCCACGGCCACGGGTCCGGCGGGAACCGATCCGGCATCCGGCTTTTCGGTGATCAGCGGTTTCAGGTCCAGGATCTCGAATACCCGCTCGAAGCTGACCAAGGCACTCATGATTTCCACCCTGGCGTTGGACAGCGCCGTCAGCGGAGCATAGAGCCGGGTCAGCAGGAGTGCCAGGACCACAACATCACCCGGCGCCAGTTGCCCGCCGAGGGCCAGCCAGCCGCCCAGCCCGTAAACGAGGGCCAGTGCCAGGGCCGACACCAAGGTCAGGGCCGTCACGAAGGTGAACTGCAGCATGGCGGTCCGGATGCCGATGTCACGGACCCTGCCCGCGCGCGCAGCGAACTCCCGGGATTCCTCATCCGGCCGGCCGAAGAGCTTCACCAGCGTGGCACCGGGCGCGGAGAACCTCTCGGTCATCTGTGTTCCCATGGCGGCGTTGTGGGCGGCGGCTTCACGGCGGAGGTCGGCAAGCTTGGAGCCCATGCGCCGGGCCGGAATCAGGAAGATCGGCAGCAGCACCATGGCCAGCACAGTCACCAGCCAGGACGTGTTCAGCATGACGGCAAGCGTCAACGCAAGGGCAACCACGTTGCTGACCACGCCGGACAAGGTGCCCGCGAAGGCGGACTGCGCGCCGATGACGTCGTTGTTCAGGCGGCTGACCAGGGCTCCGGTGCGCGTCCTGGTGAAGAAGGCAATGGGCATGCGCTGAACATGGTCGAACACCCGGGTGCGGAGGTCCACGATCACGCCTTCTCCGATGATGGAGGACAACCAACGGGTCAGCAGTCCCACGCCGGCTTCACCCACAGCAACGATCGCAATCAGCACGGCCAGCCAAATCACCGTCCCCACGCCGGCGTTGGCGATGATGGCATCAACAACCTGGCCCGCGAGCACAGGCGTGGCAACAGCCAGGACCGCGCCCGCAATCGAGGCGATCACGAACGCGATGAGCTTGCCTTTATGCGGAGCGGCGAACGCCAGAACGCGCTTGAGGGTCTCCTTGGAGAACGGCTGCGAGCCGCTCTTGGCAGTGGTGATGTTGTACAGCGAGCTCCACGCCACGCGGTCCATGCTCATGGTTACTTCTCCTGGCTTGGGGTGTGGTGCAGTTCCTGGACCTGACCGTTGTCCACATGCCAGCGCGAATCGAGCCGCACGTTTTCCAGCAGGCGGCGGTCATGGGTGACCAGCAGGAGTGCGCCTTCGTAGCTTTCCAGCGCCTCTTCGAGTTGCTCGATCGCGGGCAGATCCAAATGGTTGGTGGGCTCATCAAGCACCAACAGGTTCACCCCGCGTGCTTGCAGCAGGGCCAGGGCGGCACGGGTCCGCTCCCCCGGGGACAGTGAATCGACAGTCCGTGAGGTGTGGTCGGCCTTGAGGCCGAACTTGGCCAGCAGCGTCCGGACATCCGCGCTGTTCCAATCCACCAGCACGGCTTCTACAGCGTCGCCAAGGGGCGTCCCGCCGTCGAGCAGGCCTCGGGCCTGGTCGATTTCGCCGATGGCAACGGAGGCACCCATGGAGGCATCGCCGTCGTCGGGTTCCTGCGTTCCAAGCAGCAACCGCAGCAGCGTGGACTTGCCGGCACCGTTCGGTCCCGTGATGCCGATCCGCTCGCCACCGTTGAGTTGGAGGCTGACCGGTCCCAGCGTGAAGTCACCCTGTCGTGCGATCACGTTGCGCAAGGTGGCGACGACGGCGCTTGAGCGGGGTGCCTGGCCGATGCTGAACTGCAGCTGCCATTCCTTTCGGGGCTCCTCCACCTCCGTGAGCCGGGCGATGCGGGACTCCATCTGGCGGACCTTCTGCGCCTGCTTCTCGGACGATTCCGTGCTGGCCGCGCGGCGGATCTTGTCGTTGTCCGGGTTCTTCTTCATGGCGTTCCGTACGCCTTGGGAGCTCCACTCACGTTGAGTCCGGGCGCGTGAGACGAGATCGGCCTTGGTATTGGCGAACTCTTCGTAACGCTCGCGGGCATGGCGCTTGGCGACGGCGCGTTCTTCGAGGAAAGCCTCATAGCCGCCGTCGTACACCGCTACCGAATTCTGGGCGAGGTCCAGCTCCACCACGGTGGTGACGCAGCGGGCCAGGAATTCACGGTCGTGCGAGACCAGGACCACACCGCCGCGCAGGCCCTGGACGAATGCTTCGAGACGGGCGAGGCCGTCGAGGTCGAGGTCATTGGTGGGCTCGTCCAGGAGTACGACGTCGAAACGGCTGAGGAGCAGGGCAGCCAAAGCCACACGGGCGGCCTGGCCACCGGAGAGCCCCGTCATAAGGGCGTCGGTGCCCAGTTCCAAGCCGAGGTCTGCCAGCACAGCGGGAGCACGGTCCTCCAGGTCCGCGGCGCCGGATGCCATCCAGCGGTCGAAGGCCAGAGAGTAGGCGTCATCGGCTCCTGGAGCTCCTGAGCCGAGGGCCTCCGCGGTGGACTCCATCTCAAAGGTGGCCTGCGCGCAGCCGGTCCGCCGTGCAATGTAGGCGGCGATGGTTTCACCGTCAGTGCGCTCATGCTCCTGCGGCAACCAACCTACAAAGGCATCCGACGGAGCCAGGTTGACGCTTCCCTCTTGCGGCTGGTCCACGCCGGCCAGGATGCGCAGCAGCGTAGATTTGCCCGCACCATTGGCGCCCACCACGCCCACCACATCGCCGGGCGACACGGTGACGGAAAGGCCTGAAAAAAGGGTGCGGTGGCCGTGGCCACCGGCAAGATCCTTGGCCACCAAAGTTGCTGTCATTGTCTATCCTCCAGCAGGGGAACGCAGAAAATCAGGCCGCGATTCCCGCGGGCATGGAAAAACCCGTTGGTCCGGACTTGGGGGGTGTACGGACCAACGGGTTCAAGCATCAAGCATAATTCAATGTGGCGTCGGCGTAAAATCGTTTTCGTTCTCCTACGCCCGGTTTCCCTGGTTGGCGAAGCCGGGCATGCCCCTATGACACCTCCGGAAAGCTCCACATGCCCTTACAGTCCAAGGCGTTCCAACGCTGGCTTCATGGCGTTGCGCCCGACGCCAGCACCGCGGACGTTTGCAGGATCGCCGGCATCAAACGAACAACCCTGGCCCAGCAGCTGGTCCGCGGCAAGGTAGCCGAATCCACCTTGGTGAGCATCAGCCGCGGCTTCCACGTCAGCCCGGTGGAAGCACTGTCCACCTTTGATCTCTATGCCGAGCTGCGCGGGGACCCCGTCCCGCCCACGCCCGGCGAGCTGGTCAGCCAGATCGCCACCATCGACTTGCTGCGGGCAGTGGTTGAACGCAGTGAACCCGGTTCCGTCCCAACGGCGGGACTGTCGGAGCCACCGCACCCTACCGCCGTGCGGAACTGGGTGGACGCGATCGACGACGGCGAGTTGCGGCACCGGGTCAGCGAAGCCACCGGGATCGCGCCACAGAACTTCTCGGCCCACCTGACCGCCAACAGGCTTCCACCCGAATTGGCCATCGCGACGTCGCGGGCTGCCGGCGTGGGGCCCGCGGGCGGGCTGGTGGCCGGAGGACTGATTACCGAGGCCGAGGCGGGCTGGCCGCCCAACGCCCGCCAGGAGGCCCTGGACAAAATGACCCAGGGCGAACTGGTAACGCTGGCCGGCGAACGGCTCCAGGCGCTGGGGAAGACGCTGCGCCGCCACGAACAAGACCATGAACGTACTGAAAGAATTTGGGAGAACCTCGGATGACGGCTGTCCTGCCCTGGGCAACGCTTATTGTTTGTTTGGCGATCACCCTCGCACGGGTTCCGAGCGCGTTGCGCGGTGAAAACCGGGTGGTGTTCTACATCTTCTCGCTGATTTCGTTGAGTATCTTCATCAGCATCGAGGCGCCTTACCTGGTCATCGACGGCTGGCTTGGCGGAATGAACATCGGCAACCTGATCCTGCGGTTCCTCTTGTACGCCACGTTCTTCCTCATGGGCATCAAGATCGCCGATGCCTTCGGCTCGGCCTCCGCCGTGCGCGCCATCCGCGGACCCATCGGGCTCACCGTAGCGGCGATAGTGGGTGCGCTGACCATCTACTTCTTCGTCATCACCGACACCCAGGGCTCCTCGGCCGGCATGAGCGGCCTCAAATGGGGACCGTCCCTGGACGGTTACGCAGCCATGGGCCGCCTGTATCCCGGTTACGTTGCGGCCTGCCTGGTGCCGGCCATCTGGCGCACGGTGGTGAGCACGGCTCCGGTGCTGCTGCGCGTCGCTTCCGGGCTGCTCCTCCTGGGCTTGTCGTTGCTCCTGCTGTCCCAGCTCTTTCCCTTGATTCCGTTTTCAGAGGCGTGGCTCCGGGTCCTCATCAACTACTCCGCCGCCATGTTTACGTGCATCGGATTGGCCGGAATCTGGTTCTCCAAGGCGTTCGCGCGGCGGAAACAGCGACTCTCAGCGTAAAGACTTTCACAAAACCATTAGATCGTGGCACAATCATGAATGTGTGAACGCGGTTGCAGCCTGACACCGGAATCAGAGAACGGGTTTCCGGTGGATGTGGCGCCCACGTGATCACAATTGGGGGGATGAGTGGTGGCGGGCTGTTGGGGACCGCCCCCACTCAGCCTTTTTAACGGCACTTTTCCGGCCGCCCGCGGGCGCTCCACGGGCCCGGCCACCACGATGGCTAAGATGGCTCCATGACCAGCATCCGCACACGTCGCTCTGTCCTCGCAGCCACCCTGGCTTCGGCCGCCATTGTCCTTTCAGCATGTGGTGGCGGGTCTGCCCCGGCACAGTCCGGCGGGGACACGTCCCTTTCGGATGTGAAGTCCAAGGGTGAGCTGGTGATCGCCACCGAGGGCACCTACCGTCCTTTCAGCTTCCATGCTGACGGGGCAGGAGAACTCACCGGCTTCGACGTCGAGATCGCCAAGGCCGTGGCGGAGAAAATCGGCGTGAAGGCGACCTTCCAGGAGACTCAGTTTGATGGCATCTTCGCAGGTTTGGACGCCAAAAGGTTCGACACCATTGCGAACCAGATCTCCATCAATGACGAACGCAAAGCCAAGTACGACTTCTCCAAGCCCTACACCGTCTCAACGGGAGTCGTGGTCACCAAGTCTGACAACACCAGCATCAACAGCTTCGCCGACCTCAAGGGCAAGACCACCGCGCAGTCGCTGACCAGCAACTTCTACAAGATGGCCGTTGAAGCCGGTGCCAATGTCCAGGCAGTTGAAGGCTGGGCCCAGTCCGCCACCCTTGTACAGCAGGGCCGCGTGGACGCCACCGTGAATGACAAACTCACCTACCTCGACTTCGCCAAGTCCACGCCCGATTCCGGGTTGAAGGTGGCCGCCGAGGCACCGGACAAGACCGAAAGCGCGTTTGTCTTCCGCAAGGGTTCCACCGAGCTGGTCGCTGCCGTGGACAAGGCTTTGGCGGACCTCCGGGCAGACGGAACATTGGCAAAGATTTCCGAAAAGTACTTCGGCGCGGACGTCACCAAGTAGATGAACTGGGACCTCATCTGGAGTTCCTTCGGACCGCTCATCACAGGGGCCGTGACAGGGACCATTCCCCTCACGCTTGCGTCCTTCGCTTTCGGCCTGATCCTGGCCTTGGTGGTTGCCCTGATGAGGCTCAGTTCCAACTGGCTGCTGTCCGGCATCGGCCGTTTCTACGTCTCTGTCATCCGCGGCACGCCGTTGCTGGTGCAGCTCTTTGTGATCTTCTTCGGACTGCCCAGCATCGGAATCCGGCTGGATCCGTGGCCCAGCGCCATCATCGCGTTCTCCCTGAACGTTGGCGGCTACGCGGCAGAGATCATCCGCGCAGCCATCCTGTCTGTGCCCAAGGGGCAATGGGAAGCCGGTCACACCATCGGCATGTCCCGGGCACAGACGCTGGTCCGCATCATCCTCCCGCAAGCCGCACGGGTGTCCGTTCCACCGTTGTCCAACACCTTCATATCGCTGGTGAAGGACACCTCACTGGCCTCGCTCATCCTGGTCACTGAACTGTTCCGCAACGCGCAGCAGATCGCTGCGTTCAGCCAGGAGTTCATGGCCCTGTACCTGCAGGCAGCCCTGGTTTACTGGGTCATCTGCCTGGTCCTTTCCACCGCGCAGTCCGCCGTGGAAAGGAGATTGGACCGCTATGTCGCCCACTAATGAACCAAGCCCCGCATCTGTTCTCGAAGCAAGGAACCTGGCCAAGGCTTTCGGCAGCAACGTGGTGCTGCGGGATATGGACATCGATATCCGCCGGGGCCAGGTGGTGGCCCTGATCGGGCCTTCCGGTTCCGGCAAAACCACTGTGCTGCGGTCCCTTAACGGGCTGGAAATCCCCGACGCCGGCACCGTCACCTTTGGGGACAGTGACTCGTCAGGCGGCCTTTCCATCGACTTCGCGGCCAAGGTGGGCAAGAAAGAGGTCGCAGCGTTGCGCGACCGCAGCGCCATGGTCTTCCAGCACTACAACTTGTTTCCGCACATGACCGTGCTGAAGAACATCATCGAGGGCCCTGTCCAGGTTCAGAAACGGCCCAGGGCGGAGGCCATCGCCGAGGCTGAGCGGCTCTTGGAACGGGTGGGATTGGCCGACAAACGCGACGCCTACCCCTTCGAGCTCTCAGGCGGCCAGCAGCAGCGCGTGGGGATCGTCCGGGCACTGGCCCTCAAACCTCAGTTGCTCCTCTTCGACGAGCCAACTTCCGCGCTGGACCCTGAGCTGGTTGGTGATGTCCTGGGCGTCATCAAGGAACTGGCCGAAGAGGGCTGGACCATGGTGATCGTCACCCACGAACTGGCCTTCGCCCAGCACGTTGCGGACGAGGTCATCTTCATGGACGGCGGCGTCGTGGTGGAACGCGGTCCGGCTGCCGAGGTGCTGCGCGCACCCCGGCAGGAACGAACCAAACTCTTCGTGAAGCGGCTCCAGCACGACGTCTGAGCCGTTGCCCTACCGGGCGAAGCGCAGCGTCACCAACTGGAACGGCCGGAGCACCAGCCCCACTGAGGAGTCCTCCTCCACGGCCACGCCAGGGGCCTCCACGGGCCGCTCCAGCAGGTCTGTGGCAACTACACCAGTGGCCTCAAAGCCGGCCGTCACAGTGCCCGCTGTGCGCTCCCCCAGCGATTCGTACAGCCGAACGATCACATCGCCGGAGCCGTCCCCGGCCAGTTTCACGGCCTCCACCACAATCGCCGGGTTCGACACGGAAACCAAGGGGTCCACCGTGTGTCCGCCCGTGACGAACCGCGGCTTGAGGTTGGTGCGGTAGCCCTCTTCCACCGCGTCGGCAATCGCCGCGCCGGGCCTGATGGACAGTTCCAGCGTGTGCTCCCCGCGATCTGCTTCCGGGTCCGGGAACCGGGCCGAACGCAGCAACGAGGTGCGGACCGTCGTCGTGGTTCCGCCGTCCCCGCGGACCGCCCGGGTGACGTCGTGTCCGTAGCTGGAGGAGTTACTGACGGCCACGCCGTAACCGGGCTCGGCAACGTGGATCCAACGATGCGCGCAGATCTCGAACTTAGCGGCTTCCCAGGACGTGTTGGTGTGGGTTGGCCGGAAGACGTGGCCGAACTGTGTCTCGGACGCCGAACGGTCCGCCCGCACGTCCAACGGGAACGCGATCTTCAGCATCTTCTCGCGCTCCTGCCAGTCCACCGTGGTGGCGATCCCCAGCGACTTCGCCCCGGCGTCGAGCGTTATGCGTTGCGTGATCGCAGAAGCGCCAACTGAGCGCTTGACCACCACCACGACGCCGGCCGGAGAGTGCTCAAGGCCGATTGCCTCGGCGTGGGTCAACGGCGTGACGTTGCGGCGATAGAACTCCTCTATGTCCCAGGCATCCCACTCGTTCGGTGTGTCCCTGAAGAGCTCCAGCACGTTGCCTGCCTGGCCGGGGGCGATCGCGTTCCGGCCGCTGGCGTGGTCAACAAGGGAGGTCAGCAGTCCGTCTTTGTCCAGGACCGCGCGGATGATGCCGTTGTCCAGGATGTAGCCGCCACCGTGCTCCTCGACCCCTACGCCTGTCTCCGCCGTGCCGGCCTCGGCCGCACCGAGCGCCGGGACTCCGTTGCGGGGGTGCGGTGCGGCGTTGAGCAGAAACCGCTTGTTGCCCGTGCCAAGGAGGGCCTTGGCAGCGTGGCTGATGATGCCCTCAAGGTCACGGGCTATGGCTTCATAGTTCCGCTCCGCGTCCTGGTGGACCCAGGCAATGGAACTGCCCGGCAGGATGTCGTGGAACTGCTGCAGGAGGACCAGCCGCCACAGCCTTTGGAGTTCGTCCTTGGGGTAGGAATATTCCGGGCCAAGCCGGACAGCGGCCGTGGAGCACCACAATTCGGCCTCGCGCAGGAGGTGCTCGCTGCGGCGGTTTCCACGCTTGGTCTTGGCCTGGCTCGTGTACGTTCCGCGGTGCATCTCCAGGTACATCTCCCCCACCCAGACCGGCGGGTTGGTGTACTCGGCCTCGGCCTTGGTGAAGAAGTCCTTGGCGGTTCCCATGCGGACCTTGGGCGAGCCTTCCAGGTCTGCCGTGCGGTGCGCGGCGGCCACCATTTCGCGCGTAGGTCCGCCACCGCCGTCACCATAGCCGAAGGGCACCAGTGACATGGTGCCGCGGCCGTGGTCACGATAGTTCCGCTCGGCGTGGGCCAGTTCGCGGCCATGGAGCTCGGCGTTGTACGTATCCACCGGCGGGAAGTGGGTGAACAGCCTGGTGCCGTCGATGCCCTCCCACCTGAACGTGTGGTGCGGCATCCGGTTGACCTTGTTCCAGGAGATCTTCTGCGTGAGGAACCACCGAGAACCCGCGGCCTTGACGATTTGCGGCAGGGCGCCGGAATAGCCAAAGGAATCCGGCAGCCACGCCTCCTGGCATTCGACGTCGAACTCGTTCAGGAAGAAGCTCTTGCCCTCCACGAACTGCCGCGCCATGGCTTCGCCGCCGGGCATGTTGGTGTCGGATTCCACCCACATGCCGCCCACGGGAATGAACTGTCCGGCCTTGACCTTTTCCCTGATCCGGACAAAGAGCTCCGGGAAGAATTCCTTGATCCAGGCCAGCTGTTGGGCCGAGGAACAGGAGAAAATGAAGTCCGGGTCTTCATCCATGAGCGCCACCACATTGGAGAACGTGCGGGCGCACTTGCGGATGGTTTCGCGCACGGGCCAGAGCCACGCGGAATCGATGTGCGCGTGGCCTGTGGCCAGGAGCTCGTGGGCTGACGCGTAGGCGGGTCGGCTGAGGACCTCTGCCAAGGCCTCCCGTCCCGCGGCGGCCGTACCGGCCACGTCATCCGGGTCCATGACGTCCAGCATGCGTTCGAGCGCACGAAGGATCTCGTGGCGCCGCGGCAGTTCCGTGGGGAGCTCGTGCATCAGGCCGCTAAGCGTCCAAACGTCCTGGTTGAGTTCCCAGACCGTTTCATTCAACTCCGCGATGGCAATCCGGCCCAGGCGGTACCGCGGGTCATCGCCGGACGTGGCCTTATCCCCCAATGGAGTGGGAGCGAAGGACCAGCCCTGCGCGACATCCGGGTTGGCCGCGGCCTCCACATAGAAGTCGATCGACAGCCCGCCGCCAAGCAGCTTGAGGGGCACGTGGTAATTGCGGGGCGAAATGGCCTTGATGATGCTGCCGTCAGCCCGCCAAGCCGTGCCTTCGCACTGGAATCCGGGGGCGTCGCTGTTGAAACCGAGATCCACGACGATCTCCACCGCCGTGTCATCGGCCGTGCCCCAGCCTTCGGGGACTTCTCCTTGCAGGCGCATCCATTTGGTGCTCCAGGCCTTCCCCCACGGCGCGCCTGGCTCCTGCGGGGTGAAGATTTGGCGCATGGCTTCCGCTGCTGCCACAGGCTCGCCGGGAGCGTCCCAGCTGCTCAATTGCAGCGGAATGGACTTGCCGTAAATGGCCGGAAGAAGGCGATCCCGAACGAACCGGTCGAGACGCTGTTCAGTGATCCGGCGGTCGTCGTGCAATGAGTTCCCCTTTTGCGTTGGCTGGGTGTTCAGGACTAATGACAGGGTCCCTGCGGGCTGGGATTGGACGGCGGTTCTTGCGTGCGCCGTGATTCCAATCGATGGATAAAATCTACGTCGTTCCAGCCCAATAACCAAGTAACTGACCACTCTCCGCAGCCAAAAACCCGGACGTTATGAGGGAGAATCGCCAGCGATCCTGTCACGTCCCGCATACACGTTCAGGCTCAGGCCGCGACTGAACCCCACCAAGGTGATTCCGGCTTCCGCGGCCAGCTCGGCAGCCAGGCTGGACGGCGCGCTGACGGCAGCCAGGACCGGGATACCTGCCATGGCAGCCTTCTGGACCAGCTCGAAGGAAGCCCTTCCCGATACCTGCAACACGGTACCCTTCAGCGGCAGCATGCCGGCACGCAGGGCCCAGCCCACCACCTTGTCCACCGCGTTATGGCGCCCCACATCTTCCCGCAGGCAGAGCAGTTCCGTGGTGCCGTCGTCGTGAATCCTGAAAAGGCCCGCCGCGTGGACGCCTCCGGTGGTATCGAAGACCGCCTGCGCCTCACGGAGGCGGTCCGGCAGGGCAGCCAGTGCCCTGACCGGGATGGTGACATCGTCCTCCTTGGGGCTATGGTGCGACGACTTCCGCACGGCCTCGATCGAGTCCGTGCCGCAGATCCCGCACGAACTGGAGGTGTACACGTTCCGCCCGGTATCCGGGCGTTGGACGTCCGGCCTCAGTTGCGCGTCCACCACGTTGAACGTCTGCACCCCGTCCTCGTTCTCCCCGGCGCAGAAACGCTCGGAGATGAGCTGCCCGGGTTCCCACACGATGCCCTCGGACACGAGGAAGCCGGCGACGAGGTCGAAGTCGTCTCCCGGGGTACGCATGGTCACCGAGAAGGACATGTCACCAAGGCGGATCTCCAGGGGCTCTTCCACCGCCAGGACGTCCTCCTTGTAGCGGATGGGATGCTCCAAGGCTTGTGGCGAGCCATCCAGGACAAACTTGTGCACCTTGCGGCGCTGGGTCACGCGTCCCACGTCAGGATCCGTTCTCCTCATTGGCTGTGTGCTTCACGAACCGCACCGTCATGGCTTTGTAGCCGGGAGTGTTGGACTCCCGGGCGACGAGTTCGCGGTGAACCAAGGCGTTGGCCTCGGGGAAGTATGCGGCGGCGCAGCCCTTCGCAGTCGGGTAAGCGATCAGACGGAACTTGTTGGCACGCCGTTCGGTCCCCGCGAACGTGGAAATGACATCCACCAGCTCCCGGTCTTCAAAGCCCAGTTCCTCCAAGTCTTCGGAGTGGACCAGAATCACGCGCCGGCCATCGGAGACGCCACGGTACCGGTCATCCAGGCCATAGAACGTGGTGTTGTACTGATCGTGGCTGCGGACCGTCTGCAGGATCAGGTGGCCCTCGGGTGCCTCCAGATACTCCAGCGGCCGCACCGAGAAACGTCCTTTGCCGATGTCCGTGGCGAAGGTGCGTGTGTCCCTCGGCGGGTTGGGCAGCACGAATCCGTTCTTCGTGCGGACACGGATGTTGAAGTCCTCAAATCCCGGAATGACACGGGAGATATGGTCGCGGATCACGTCATAGTCCTCTGCCATGGCCCGCCAATCCACGCCGTGGTCATCACCGAAGGTAGCTTGCGCCATCCGGGCCACGATCACCGGTTCGCTGAGGAGGTGCTCCGAGACCGGAGTGAGCCTTCCCTGCGTCTTGTGGATGACGGACATGGAGTCCTCCACCGACAGGAACTGCTTGCCGTTGGGGTGTTTGTCATCCGTGTCCGTGCGGCCCAACGTTGGCAGGATCAGGGACGTCTTGCCGTGGACGATGTGCGCGCGGTTGGGCTTGGTGGAAATGTGGACGGTCAGCCCCGCCCGCTTCAGTCCTGCCTCGAGGGCGGCCGTGTCCGATCCCGCCGCGGCGAAGTTTCCGCCCATGGACACGAAGACATCCACGTCGCCCTTTTCCAGGGCGTGCTGGGTTTCCACGGAGTCGTAGCCGTGGTCGCGGGGCATGTGGAAGCCGAATTCCGTGTCCAACGCGGCCAGGAACTGTTCCTTGGGCTTCTCCCAGATGCCCATGGTGCGGTCACCTTGAACATTCGAGTGGCCCCGGACCGGACAGGCCCCCGCCCCCCGCTTGCCGAAGTTGCCCTGGAGCAGGAGCAGGTTGATGATCTCCCGCAGGGTATCCACAGAGTGCGGCTGCTGCGTCAGTCCAAGCGCCCAGCAGATGATGGTTGCCTTCGACGCAGCCATCATCCCGGCCGCCTTGGTGATTTCCGCACGCGTCAGGCCCGTGGCCCGCTCGGTTTCAGCCCAGTCCAGCACCGAACGGGCTTCCTTGTAGGCAGCAAACCCTTCGGTCTGCTGCTCTATGAAGGAATGGTCGACGACGGTCCCCGGGTTGCGCTTCTCTTCCTCCAGGAGGAGGTGGCCCAGTGCTTGGAACAGCGCGAGGTCCCCGCCCACCTTGATCTGCAGGAACTCGTCCGCGATGGTGGTGCCGCCGCCGATCACGCCGTTGAGAGACTGCGGATCCTTGAAGTTCAAGAGGCCGGCTTCGGGCAGCGGGTTCACGGCAACGATCTTTCCGCCGTTGTTCTTGCAGTCCCGCAGGGCGGACAGCATGCGGGGGTGGTTGGTTCCCGGGTTCTGTCCCACCACCAGGACCAGCTCGGCGTGGTGGATGTCTTCGAGCGAAACGGTGCCCTTGCCGATGCCAATGGTGGGGTTGAGGGCGCTGCCGGAGGACTCGTGGCACATGTTGGAGCAGTCCGGCAGGTTGTTGGTGCCAAGGCTGCGGGCAAACAACTGGTACATGAACGCTGTCTCGTTGGCCGTCCGGCCGGAGGTGTAGAAAACGCACTTGTCAGGCGTTGTGGCGTTGATGTGCTCACCAATCAGGGCGAAGGCCTCGGCCCAGCTGATCGGAGAGTAGTGGGTGTCACCAGGCCTGTTGACCACCGGCTCGGCAATCCTTCCCTGGCTTCCCAACCAGTACTCGGTTTTGTCTTCCAGGTCGGCAAGCGAATGCTTCGCCCAGAACTCTGCACCCACGGTCCTCGTGGTGCTTTCCTCGGCGATCGCTTTGGCCCCGTTCTCGCAAAACTCCGCGGGGCTCCGCCGGCCGGTGATGGACTCCGGCCACGCGCAACCTGGGCAGTCAAAGCCATCATGCTGGTTGACCCTGAGCATGGAGCGGACCGTCCGGGCTACCCCTGCTTGGGCGTAGCCGCGTTCCAAGGCGACGGTGACTGCTTTGACACCTGCGGCGGCTCGTTTGGGCGGGTGGACTTGCAGGTCATCTTCGTTGATGTCCTGTTCGGGAGCATGCCTGTTCATGAGTCCATCATTGCAAGCCTTCACGCCCCCTGACCACCTGCGTCCATCAAGGGCGCTAAGCGTCCAAGGCGCTCCAGTCCACCGGGCCCGCAGATGCTTTCTTCGGTTGGCGTGCCGGGGCCTTCCGGGACTTCTCTTGCGCCGTCTTCGGAACGGGCAGCGGTTTGCCCCATGGCAAGGGGAAGGCGGGCACCGGCTCACCCATCTGGACGCCGTGGGGCGGCACCACCATGACGCCGTCGGCTCCTGCCAGGCCACGCATCATTCCCGGTCCGGAGTGTCCGGCCGGCGATGCCAGTCCGTAAACCAGCGTGAACGGCATCAGCCGGGTTCGTCCGGGATCGGCGTCGATCATGGCACCGCACGGAACTTCGCCAACTTCGTGGAGTCGTCCATGTCCCAGAGCAGCCAAAAGGGGCGCTCCAACTGTGAAGAGTGCCATCATCGCGGCCAGCGGGTTGCCCGGCAGGCCGAGTACGAAGCGGCCATCGGGTAGTTCGGCCAGAACCGCAGGATGCCCGGGGCGCATGGCGATGCCGTCGATCAAGAGGCGGCCGCCCAGCTCGGCTATGGCTTTTCGGAAGTGGTCCGTCCCCGACCGTCCGGTCCCTCCGGTGGTGATAACGACGTCGGCAGGCGGCTCAGCTTCGACGTCGGGTTCCAAGAGTGCAGGCTCCGTGTCCTGAAGGGCGGCAAACCAGTCGTCGTAGTTGTCCCCCACCTTCAGTTGTTCCCCCGCGATTCCGCCCAACAGCTCCACCACCGCACCCAGTTGCGGGCCAAAGGTGTCACGGACCTGCCCCGGCAACGGAACACCCCGGGCCACCACTTCGGAACCGGTCAGGAGGAACCTGACCAGCGGCTTGCCGAGGACTTCGAGTTCATCCAGGCCGGCGAGGGCGGCGAGGGCAATGTGTGCCGGATTCAGAACGGTTCCGGCCTTGAGAAGGACATCCCCTACGGCAGCCTCTTCGGCCGCTTTGCGGATGTGCTGGCCGTTCCGGGGCTCGCCCGGTTTGGCGGCGCCGCCCAGCGCGAGCAGCGGCAGGCCGTCGTCGTCCGCGGTAATGACGCCACTTTCGCAGCGCAGCACGGCCTTGGCGCCGGGCGGTATCAACCCGCCCGTGACGATGGGGCTGGCCTGGTGGGGGGCCAAACGGTGGCCGGGCTCGCTCAGTATCCACGGACCGCTGCCATTGACGGCCCAACCGTCCATGGCCGAGGAAGCGTAGTGCGGCATGTCCTGCACGGCCAGCACATCGGAAGCCACAACGCGGCCAATAGCTGAACTGAGCGGCACCGGGCTCGACGGAATCGGCGAAGCTACGTCAAACGCACGCTGCCGGGCTTCGTCCCAACTGTGTGCCGCGTGGTGGCCCTGGCCGGGGGCCTCCGTCATTCGGCGTCAGTCCCGGGCTCCGCGTATTCCTTGGCCACGTTCCGGGCCAACTCCAAGGCGGCGTTCATGGAAGCGTCGTCGCTTGCCTGCCCGATCCCCCTGGCCATGCCCGCCGCATATCCGGCAATGAACGTGGTCAGCGGCGCCGCGGGGCGCACCACTGAATGCGCGGCGACTCCTGCCACGGCAAGGACCTGGTTGATGTCCACTTCCACGTCCTCCAGCTCAAAAGCCTGTAGCAGAGTGCGGCACCATTCCTCGAGCGTCTCTTCCTGGCTCTTCATGTCCGCCTCCAACTCGTTGTCAATGCCAAGGGCCGCAGCATCCTCCCACGTATCCACGTCATCCGTGGACCCTGCGGGGACGTCAATTGCCAGCACGTTCAGCCTAGCAAGCAGGCCGAACACTGAAGAGTTCGTTAACCCGAAACCTTCGGAAGCTACGCGCACTTCCCTTTCCAGTGCGGAAGTGCGGTAGATCCCCAGGAGGGGCTGCTGGCGTCCGTCACCAGAGACCGCCATGGCCCCCTCAACGCCGGAATGCTCCTCAAGGCCGCTCCATAGGAGGCTGACGCCGCGTTCAGCATGGGGCATGTCGCAGGCCAGTATCAAGGTCCATGGTGCGTGGCTGCCGCTGACCCCCAGGACGGCCAGCCCTGCCGCTATCGCTGCGGCAGGGCCAGCGAAGGCGGGCTCTTCCCGAGCCCGGAGGACACCGTGCGGCACTACCACTGAGCCAGGGCCGACCACCACGGTGGAGGCAGCACCTCCGGCCGCCTTCAGGGCATGCGAAAGCAGCGTGGCTCCGTGGTACGTCAATGCGGGCTTGGGCACGCCACCGAGGCGGGTGGCCCGGCCGCCCGCCAGAATCACGGCGTTGAACTCCATCCGCCCAGATTACCCGGGACAGGCAGAGCACAGCAGAAATCGATCAGGCAGCGGATTCCGGCAACAGGAACGGGTCCCAGTCCGGCGCAGGTTTCTCGAGTTCTTTGATCTGCCACATGGTTCCCTGGGGCATCCCGGGCGTGAAACGGAGTTTCCAACCCATCTCAGCCAGCGTATGGTCGCTCTTGGCGTTATTGCATTTCAAGCACGCCGCAACCAGGTTTTCCCAGGAATCCGCGCCGCCCCTGGATTTGGGGTGGACGTGGTCAATGGTGTGGGCTGTTTTCCCGCAGTAGGCGCAGCGATGACCGTCGCGGCGAAGGACCCCGCGGCGACTCACGGCGGTAATCCTGTTGTACCTGGGGCGGATGTAGCGGTTAAGGAGGATCACGGATGGTCGTCCGAGAATCTCCTGTGGCCCAACGACAGGCTCGTCGCCTTCGGCCACTACGCTAGCTTTCCCAGTCAGCACAAGGACCAGCGCCCGGCGGAATGTTATTACCGCCAGCGGTTCATATCCAGCATTCAGAACGAGTGTGCGCATGCACGTACCTCTTCACGGCCGCACCCGTCAGGGGCACGAGGGCCGGCTGCCCTCTGCTTGTACGGGCTGTGGATCGACACCATAAGGGTAAGCACTTATATGCCGTATCAACGAATTTTCTGCCGTTTCGGGTGCAGTGTCGGCCAAATGTTCACGCGTGGTTAAGGGGTAGGGAGCCATCGGGCAGGCGTCAGCGTGCCGTCACCACTCACTTTGAGCGCCGACAGCTGGGACACACCGACGATTGCGGCGTGCCGACCACCCTGCAGAACCAAAGTGGGTCGTGAACGCACACCCAGTGGCCACACCACCCATGGAATTTCCGACGGCGGCGGGCACCAGAGCGCTGCTTGGGCGGCGCAGACGAATCCCGGCAGCGGTTTAAAGCAGAACACCCCGCCGGCCGAAGCCTGCGGGGTGTTCCTGAAAGTATTGATTCAGCCGTTGACGCGGATGAAAACCGGGCCGGAGCCCACGTTGACGCTGAACAGTGCCGTGGTGGAGCCGTTCCAACCGCCGTGGACGGCCATGCCGTTGCCCACGTAGACGGCGATGTGGGCCATTCCACCGTAACCACCGTTTGCGTAGTAGGCGAGGTCGCCGGGCTGCGCTTCGGCTGCACTGACCGTGCGGCCCAAAGACAGGTACCCGGCAGGCCAGTCGTGGAAGTTGATGCCGACGGCGGCCAAGGAGTTGGTGACCAGCATGGTGCAGTCCTGGGTGACGCCGAGCTGGGCGTAGGCTGCTGCGGCGATGGCCGCGCCAAGTCCGCTGGATGCTGCGGGGGCCTTGGCTGCCGGGGTGGCAGCGTTGACGGCCAGCGTGGCGTTGGAAGCCGTGGTGGTTGCGCCTTCCGTTGCCTTCTTGGCTTCGGCCTTGGCGGGGGCCTTTTCAACGACGGGAGCCGGTGCTTCCACCGTGGTGACCACAGGGCGCTCGTAGGAGATGGCAACCGTGGAGTCCGCGGCGATGGTGGCCTGGGCTACCGTCTGGACTTCGAGGGTTGACGTAGACGTTGACTCACGCTGGACGTTCGCATCCGCAGCGTTCGCAGCAACGCCGCTGGTCAGGACCAGGCCTGAAGCTGCGGCAATAACTGCTGCCTGGCGGCCAACGCCACCGGCGTTGTCGCTGACAGCCTTGGCAATAACGGCAAGCGAGCTGGTCTTGGGGGCCTCAGCGCGATGCCGTGCAACCTTGTGTGCACTGGTCATGATTTTTCTCTTTTCGTATCCGCGGGCAGTTGGGTTGCACGCGGGTAATGGGCCTGCCAGCACTTGGGGGGCATGCTGGCGAGCCCCGAACCGGATTATTTCTAGCGGAGGGTGAAGAAGGAGGACGTGCCCGTGGACGCTGCGGAGTGCAGCAGCGTGCCCTGGCCGGGGTTCAAAGCACTGATCATCATGCCGTTGCCGACGTAGATGCCTACGTGCGCTCCGCCGTTTTGCATGACCAAGTCACCAGGAGCAGGAGTGCTGGTGGGCTTCATGGCGGTCCAGGCGTTCACGCGGGGGATGCTGATGCCTGCCTGAGCGTAAACCCACTGGGTGAAACCGGAGCAGTCCCAGCCATTGGGGGTGGTGCCGCCCCAAACGTACGGGTGGCCGATGCCGGTGTAGGCAATCGCCGCGAGGCCGGAGGCTGCAGCGCTGGACGCGGCATCGGTGGCCTCGGAGGACTTGGCCGTGACGGCGCCGGCTGCTGCTCCGGAGCGCTCGGTAACCTGCGCTGCGCGCTGGACAATCTTGGGGGCTTCCTTGGTGGCCACAACGGGGCTCTCGAAGGAAACGGTGGCTGTGGGCTCCGCGGTTACCACGGCGGTAGCGATCAGCTGCTGGGTGCTGGAGGCTTCGGACTTGGAAACATCCGTGTCCGCTGCCTGTGCAGGCAGACCGACGCTGAGAACGAGGCCGGAAGCTGCAGCCAGGACGACGGCCTGACGGCCAACGGTTCCGGCATTGGAAGAAACAGCCTTGGAAAGGGTGTTCAAGGGGTTCGTACGAACCGATTCAGCGCGATGGCGCGCAGGGGTAGTGCGTGATGACACGTAGGTAGCCTCTCCCAATGCCTGCGAGGTGAGCTGTCGGATTCGGATGGGAGTCATCCGGCCGCGCTGCTTCAAGGAAGCTTTGCGACTTAACCCCAAGGCCTTCTTTCGAAGACCAGAAGTGGTTCCCCCGCCCCTGCCAGACGATTTATGCGAACGGACCTTGAGCGGTGGCAGAGCTAGGCAATCCACTCAAGTGCACCGGCCCCCTAAAAAGCCGATGCGCTTTGAACGGTACAACAGTTGAACGCGAATGTCACATTCAGGTCACGGGGTGTCTCACGAATGCGAGAGGCGACCATCAACTGGCTCAGAGCCAGCCCATGGGGTCGACAACTTCACCGTTGACCTGGACCTCGAAGTGGAGGTGGCAGCCCGTTGAGGCGCCCGTGGTGCCGCTCAGCGCGACGGTATCGCCGCGGGTGACGGTCTGGCCCACCTTGACGGTGAACGACGACAGGTGGTTGTACGTGGTCTCCAGGCCATTGCCGTGGTCAATGACCACGCGGTTGCCTCCGCCGTACTCATGCCATCCGGCGAAGGTGACCTTGCCGGAGGCGGCAGCGTGGACGGCGGTGCCGCACTGGGCCACGAAGTCCTGGCCGCGGTGGAAGTCGCCGGTGCCGCCGGTGAGGGGGCTGACGCGGTACCCGAAGGGGGATGCCGTGGTCAGAGTGTCAAGGGGGCTGGCCATGGTGCCAACGGAAGATGCGCGCTGGATGCTGCCGGCGGACTGTGCGCTCAGCAGCTGCTTCAGCTTGCCGTCGGGATCGGCAGCCGTAGCCACGGCAGCGCGGCTGAAGTCGATTTTGGCGGACGCTGCCGCGGAAACCTCGGGCTGGCTGCCGCCGCTGACGGCAAGGGCGGACTCGGTCTGGCCTGATTCCGAGGTGGCCATGACGGGGCTCGTTGCGGGCAGACCGACAGTCAGGGCAAGTCCGGTGGCGGCAAGCGCGACTCCGGCTTTCTGCCCTACGCCACTGGCGGCGGCAAAGTCAGCTACCTGGCGCAGCGGGCTCTTACGGCGGCGCACCTGACGGTCGGTGTCGCGGGGCCGGATCTCTGCTACGACGCGGGCTGGCCGCAGCTCAACAGCGGGGCCGGACGCACGACGGCGACCCCTGACGTTCTGCGATGTCAAACTCTGTTCCTCTCTGAAAAGCCTGCGAAGTTAGCTGTCGGATTCGGGTCAGAGAGTTCAAAGACCCGGTCCGCACGAGGCGCTCACGGCACACAGGTATCCCAAGAGGGACTTGCATAAGTGGGCACTTCTGCTGCGGACTTCACCCCAAGGCTGCTTCTTTAGACAGCCGCTTGTGGTTCCCCCGCCTCTGCCAGTGGTGGATAAAACACCTGATCCGCTGGCAGAGCTCGGCTCCGGATCAGGTAACGCTTTGGTATCGGCGCTAGTACATAACTATAGGGGATTAAAGCCCGCGGTAATAAATTCGTTATCTACCGAAACATGCGTGTTGACAGTCGCCTTTATCATCAATCCCGGAAAACCGCAGGTCACACGCGCGCCCGCATCGCAAAAGTGAGGTTTGCCACCCGCGGCAGGATTGCCGTCGCGAGGTCAGCTCAGGGAGACGAAGACGTGCGCTGCAACTTCGGGGGGAAGCTCCAAGGCACCTTCGATGCCGGGGACACGCACGGAGATGTACTCGCCGACGCGGGCAAGCGACACCGTGGCACCGGGCCGGATCCCACCTTCGTCCAGTTGCGTGAGGAGCTCGGGCTCCACCTGGATGGGCTCTGCAAGGCGGCTGACAACCACGCGGGAATCGGAGGCATAGCCGTCCATGGCCTGCAAAAGGTTTACGTCAAGCCGCGGGAAGGGCTGGCTGGCAAGGCCACCCAAGGCCTCCAGCCCCGGGATGGGATTGCCATACGGGGATTCAGTGGGGTGCTCAAGGAGCTCGTAGAGCCGACGCTCCACGCGTTCACTCATTACGTGTTCCCAGCGGCACGCCTCGTCATGGACGTAGGCCCAGTCCAGGCCGATGACATCGGCCAGGAGCCGTTCTGCGAGGCGGTGCTTGCGCATGACCTCCGTGGCACGCTTGCGCCCAACCTCTGTCAGTTCCAAGTGACGGTCGTTGGAAACGATCACCAGCCCGTCACGCTCCATGCGGCCAATGGTCTGTGAAACCGTGGGGCCGGAGTGCCGCAAACGCTCGGCAATGCGTGCGCGAAGAGCAACGATGTTCTCTTCTTCAAGCTCCAAAATGGTCCGAAGATACATCTCAGTGGTATCGATCAGATCCGTCATCCAGCTCAGCTCTCCTCGAACGCAGTCTTCGTGCGTAATCTCCACCGTACCGCGTCCCGGCCAGGGCGGACGATGTGCCACCGCCGCCCCATGAACGCCAACCACCAGCCTAGCTTATTTGGAATTACTCTGGATAATTTCGGTCGCATTCCGTTCCCTGCTGTTCCACGTGGCGGACTATGACAAGGACAGGTTCCTGCCAGCTGGCCGTGTCAGGCAGAATTGGGGAGTCGAAGGGGCAGCCGATGCCACCTGCCACGACCCATCTTTGACCGATACCCATTGGAGCCACACGTGAGCGACACCAGCATCACCATTCCCGCCGAATTGCTGCCCAAGGACGGACGCTTCGGCGCAGGACCGTCCAAGGTCCGCCCGGAGCAGCTCGAGGCACTGTCCGCGGCGTCGACCACCATTCTTGGTACCTCCCACCGTCAGGCTCCGGTCAAGAACCTGGTGGGTTCGGTCCGGGAAGGCCTCAGCCAGTTCTTCCGCGCGCCCGAAGGGTACGAGGTGATCCTCGGCGTGGGTGGCTCCACAGCGTTCTGGGACGTTGCCGCGTTCGGCCTGGTGGAGAAGAAGGCACAGCACCTCTCCTTTGGTGAGTTCGGCTCCAAGTTCGCTGCAGCAACCAACAAGGCGCCCTTCCTCGATGCCTCCTCCATCATCAAGTCCGAGCCAGGCACACGCCCCGCAGCACAGGCCGAAGCCGGCGTCGACGTGTACGCGTGGCCGCAGAACGAAACGTCCACAGGCGTGGCAGCGCCAGTGCAGCGGGTCCAAGGCACCGATGAGGGTGCACTCGTCCTGGTGGACGCCACGTCCGCCGC
The DNA here is from genome assembly GCF_042786555.1 of Paenarthrobacter sp. NPDC056912. Classification (NCBI taxonomy): domain Bacteria; kingdom Bacillati; phylum Actinomycetota; class Actinomycetes; order Micrococcales; family Micrococcaceae; genus Paenarthrobacter; species Paenarthrobacter sp. NPDC056912. The sequence goes on along the minus strand of NZ_JBHUCD010000020.1, from coordinate 25,795 downwards.
CGGCGGCCTCGACGTCGACGTCGCCGAGTCGGACGTCTACTACTTCGCCCCGCAGAAGAACTTCGCTTCCGACGGCGGCCTGTGGCTTGGCCTCTTCTCCCCCGCCGCGTTGGAGCGCGCCGCCCGGATCAAGGCCAGCGGCCGCTGGATCCCGGACTTCCTGGACCTGCAGACGGCCATTGACAACTCCAAGCTGAACCAGACGTACAACACGCCTTCGCTGTCCACCCTGGTGACCTTGGATGCGCAGGTCCAGTGGCTGAACAACAACGGCGGACTGGACTTCGCCAGCAAGCGCACGGCAGACTCCGCCAGCCGCATCTACTCCTGGGCTGAAGCCTCCGAGTACGCAACACCGTTCGTGGCCAAGGCCGAAGACCGTTCCAACGTCATCGCCACCATCGATTTCGATGAGTCCATTGACGCTGCAGCCATCGCCAAGATCCTGCGCGCCAACGGCGTGGTGGACACTGAGCCCTACCGCAAGCTGGGCCGCAACCAGCTCCGGATCGCCACGTTCGTCGCCATCGAACCTGACGATGTTTCCGCCCTGCTGGCCAGCATCGACTACATCGTGGGCGAACTGAAGAAGTAACCGCAAGGTGACGGTCGGCGTCGTTCGGTATATCCCGGACGGCGCCGCCTTCGTTTAAGCCGCTGCCGTTTAGCCGCCTTCGTTTAGGCCGCGGCCGGGGTGGTTAAACAGCTGAAGGCGGACATCAGTGTCCACCTTCAGCGCTGTTCATTCCTGGTTTCCGCAACCCTTATCCAGCGTCGACCTCGTCGGCGTCTTCATCCGAAGAATCGGCGTCGGGTTCGTCGGAGTCCTCATCGGCCGACTCGGAGGCTTCGTCCTCAGCTGCCTGCACGGATTCCTCCGTGATTTCCTCCACGGTTTCCTCCACCAAGGGAGTCTCGTCCTCGGGACGGACCCGTTTGGCCCACGGCACCCATTCCGGGGCCAGGATGGAATCCTCGGAGGGCAGCAGGCCGAGCTCGCTTACAGTCACAACCTTGGAGCGGGAGTTACGGGTTACCACCGCGTACCACTGCCAACCGCCGTAGCCTGCGAGCCGGGACTCGAACAGGTGGGTGACCACGCGGTCACCTTCTGACTTGGCACCGATGTGGGCACCCACTTCACCCGGGTTGGCAATGCCTTGCACGGCTTCGCGGGCAGTATCGACGGCGGCAGCCAGGAAGGCGTCCGGCTTGCCGGTGCGCCACGCGGGCAGGCCGACGCGCGGCCTGGCCGCCACAGGCTTCCGCGCGGGGGCTTCCCCGTTCCCAGGAGCCTTGGCAGCGTCAGGGCCTGTCCCAGGGCTAGCCTGAGCGTTCCCTCCGGCCTTTGTGTCCTGTGCGGATTCCGATGCCATGGCCGGTCCTAGGCTTCCAGCTCGTCGGCAACCTTGCGGAGCGCAATGCTGATGGCCTTGGCCTTGTTGCCCTCGGGGTACTTGCCGGAGGACAAGGTGCCGGACAGGTTGTCCAACACCGTGACCAGGTCCTGGACCAAAGGCGCGAGGTCCCTGGCGTTCATGCGCTTGGCCTTGGCAATGGACGGCGTCTTTTCGAGGACGCGCAGCCCCAATGCCTGGGCGCCGCGGCGGCCGTCCGCCACACCGAACTCGACGCGCGTTCCGGCCTTGAGCTCTGTTACGCCCGCGGGCAGCGATGTCTTGGGCAGGAATACTTCCTGTCCGTCTTCAGCCGCGAGGAATCCGAAGCCTTTTTCCTTGTCATACCACTTGACCTTGCCGGTAGGCACGTAATCAACCTTCTTCGTTCTTGCTTTGGGAGACACGTCGGGCGGGCACCGCATCCGCAGGGTTCTGCGGGATCGAGGGTGACAGCCCGGTCCGTGTTGGTCTGTTCCTTCAAGGTTATCCTGCCGGACCGCCTATTCCCGCTTTGCGCGCCGGTGCTGCGGCAATGGACCCTGCCGATGCCTTGCCCCGCAGTGCTGCTGCTAGCGTTGAGGGCATGACTTCCCCGGGTTACCGCCGCCCCCTCATGATCATTGCCGCCGTCATCGCGGTTGTTTCGCTGGCAGCGGTTGGCACGGTCATGGTGGTGGCTTTGAACGGCGGCGCAACACCGGTATGGGTCACTTCCACGGCCCTCTACGGCCTGCCCGTGGCCTTCATGCTCGCGGTAGTCCTGGTGCTGGATGCAGTCCGCCAACGCCGCCGGCAATAGCGCGGCGCGGGAACGGCCCACGCCTCCGACGGGCATGAGGGGCCTTGTGGCGGTAACGTTGGATTGATGTCCCTTATTCGCGCGCTCAGCAAGGACCTGGAAGCGCGCAGCGACAACTCGCTGCGGGCCTTGTTTGCCGCGCGGCCTGACCTGATCTCCCCCATGGCCCCGGACTTCGCGGCCCTCGCCGCAAGGGCGAGCGCCCGGGTCAGCGTGCAAAGGGCCCTGGAACGCCTGAACAAGCCGGAGATGCAGGTGTTGGAAACCCTGCACCTCTGCACGAATGCCGATACCGGACACAGCGTTTCGGCCGCCGGGCTGAAAAAGGTCATTGCCGGCTCCACCCTCTCGGCTCTGGACCCGATCCTGGCAAAGTTGCAGGAACTGGCGCTGGTTCACCGGGCAGATCCTCCTGCCGGCTCGCCCGCCACCACGTCCCGCCAACGCTTCTACCTCCCTGTGGGCAGCCTCAAGGACGTCATCGGCATCTACCCCGCCGGGCTGGGACGCAGCTACACGGAACTGGTGCGGCTGCAGCCGGCCTTCGCCCAAAGAGTGGTGCAACTTGTTGCCGAACTCCAGCAGAGCGGCCTGGGCATCCACCCGGCCAGCACACCGATGGACGCAGCCCTCGCCCTTCAGCGCTGGACGTCCACGCCGGAGAACCTGAGCTCCATCCTGGCCACGGCACCGGAACGGACCATCGGCCTGCTGGACAAGTTCGGCGGCTGGGCCATGGGCGCGGTCCCCCAAGCGCAACGCCGCGCCTCCGTCACCCACGAAAGTGCCGACGTCGGGCCTATCGACTGGCTGCTGGCGCGCGGCCTGCTGGTCCCCTTGGACGCCGGCCACGTGGAACTGCCGCACAGCGTCGGAATTGCCCTGCGGGGCGGCGCGATCGTGGACGACTTCACTTTGGCTCCTCCGGTGCCGGAGCTCGGCCATACCAGTGCTGCCCTGCGTCGCAACGCGGCCATGGGCGCCATCGCCGAGACCCTCCGGCTGACCGGTGAACTGCTGTTCGTGGTTCGCGAGCAGCCGCTGGCCACTCTCCGCAGCGGCGGCGTTGGCGTGCGGGAACTCCGCCGCCTGGCCGAATCGATTCGTTGCGGCGTCCACCAGACGGCCATCCTGCTGGAGTTGTGCGCGCTGGGAGGCCTCCTGCGCCTTGACGTGGACAGTTCCACCTGGGTCCAGCCGCCTTCACTGGAATGGCTCACCTTGCCGCGCCAGGAGCAGTGGCTCTGGCTGGTCAACGCCTGGCTGGCCAGCGAACGCGCTCCGTCCTTGGTGGGACAGCCCCTCACGGGTCCGGCGTCGGCCTCGGCAGCCCATCAAGGCGCTGCCGGCACCACCATCAATGCGTTGTCAGCCGAAGCCCAGCGGCCCGATGCCCCCGTGGTTCGCCGGAGGGTCCTGGAAATACTGAACGAGCTGACCCTGGAGGCCGCGGCCCCGGACGGCAAGGCGCCCGTCCTGGATGCCCGTGCGGTGCTGCAGCGTGCGGAGTGGTCGCAGCCGCGGATGTCGCGCCGCTTCAGTTCCTTGGTTCGAGGCATCCTGGAGGAAGCCACGCTCCTGGGTTTGATGGGGTCCGGTGCCTTCACGCAGTTGGGTTCGGCTGTTGCGGGCGCTCAGCCGGAACAAGCCATGACCATCCTTGGCGAACACTTGCCGGCGGCCGTCAACCACATCCTGCTGCAGGCGGACCTGACGGCGGTGGCTCCGGGATACCTCGCGCCGGAGCTGAGCGAAACGCTGCTGTTGATGGCCGACGCCGAAGGCCAGGGCCCGGCGTCGATCTACCGGTTCTCCGCCACAACCATCCGGCGGGCGCTCGACGCCGGACAGGACGCGGAATCGCTGCTGGCGTTCCTCCGTGAGCACTCGGCCACTGATGTGCCCCAACCTTTGGCCTACCTTGTCCAGGACACTGCGTCCCGGCATGGCCGCCTACGGATCGGGACCAGTGCCAGCTTCATCCAAAGCGACGACGAAACCGCCATCACAGACCTGTTGCAGGAAGCGCGGACGTCGGCGCTGAGCCTGGTGCGGATCGCGCCTACGGTGCTGACGTCCTCTGCCAGCCCCCGCGAAACTGCGCGGGTCCTGCGCGAGCTGGGACTCTCACCCGCTGTGCAAGAGGCCGAGACCGCCGTCGTGCGTTTCAAGCGGACCACCGCGGTGCCCGGCAGCACCCGCCCCGTGTACACGGCACCGCGCACAGCTCCCCCGGACGACGACGTCGAGGCACAGCTTTCCGTCTTGCGTCAGCACCGCGGGGTCCCGGCCGAAGCCGCCGGAGAAGCATCCACGCAGTTGGGCCTGGAAACGCTGCAAAAGGCGATCAGGCTGAAGCAGGCAGTCACCATGAACGTGGTGGACAGCTTGGGGAATGCCAACACCGAGACGGTTGTTCCTGTATCAGTGTCGGGCGGACGCGTCAGGGTATTCGATCCCGCCAAGGACACCGAACGGGTGCTGTCCATCCACCGGATCATCGATGTGGAACCGGCAAAAGAACTGCGTTCATGAATAAAGCGCTGGTGAGAACCGCGCAAGTGAGGATTCAACAGTGACCGACGGTCCGCTGATCGTGCAAAGCGACAAAACCATCTTGCTGGAAGTCGACCACGAGCTCGCAACGGAGGCCCGGCATGCCATTGCCGCCTTCGCGGAGTTGGAGCGCGCCCCGGAACACATGCACAGCTACCGGTTGACGCCGTTGGGCCTGTGGAATGCCAGGGCGGCGGGGCTGGATGCCGAGCAAGTCCTGGACACTCTGCTGAAGTATTCACGCTTCCCGGTGCCGCACGCGCTGTTGATCGATATCGAAGAGACCATGTCCCGCTATGGCCGCCTGCGCCTTGAGAAGGACCCCCAGCACGGCCTGGTGATGCGGACCGACGACTACCCGGTGCTTGAGGAAGTGATCCGGGCCAAGAAAATCGCGCCCCTGCTGGGCCCGCGCATTGACGGCGAAACGGTGGTAGTGCACTCCTCCCAGCGCGGACAGTTGAAGCAGCTGCTCCTCAAACTGGGCTGGCCCGCGGAAGACCTGGCCGGCTACGTCGACGGGCAGCCGCACCTCATCATGCTGGACGAAACCGGCTGGCAGCTGCGCCCGTACCAGAAACTGGCCACGGAGAACTTCTGGGCCGGCGGCAGCGGCGTCGTCGTGCTTCCCTGTGGTGCCGGGAAGACGCTGGTGGGCGCTGCGGCCATGGCCACGTCCTCCACCACCACGTTGATCCTGGTGACCAACACCGTCTCGGCGCGGCAATGGAAGGATGAGCTCCTCAAGAGGACATCGCTCACGGAAGACGAAATCGGTGAATACTCCGGTGCAGTGAAGGAAGTCCGGCCCGTCACGATCGCCACCTACCAGGTCCTGACCACCAAGCGTGGTGGGCTCTACCCGCACCTGGAACTAGTGGATGGCCACGATTGGGGACTGATCATCTACGACGAGGTCCACCTGCTGCCCGCGCCCATTTTCCGGATGACAGCGGACCTGCAGGCCCGGCGTCGCCTTGGCCTGACGGCAACGTTGGTTCGGGAAGACGGCCGGGAAGGCGAGGTCTTCAGCCTCATCGGGCCCAAGCGCTACGACGCCCCGTGGAAGGACATCGAGGCCCAGGGCTACATCGCCCCGGCCGACTGCGTGGAAGTCCGGGTGGATCTCCCGCGGGACGAGCGTGTGGCATACGCGATGGCCGATGACGCGGACAAATACAGGCTGTGTGCTACATCCGAAACCAAAACCCAGCTGGTGGAGCAACTTGTGGCAACACACAAGGGCGAACAATTGCTGGTGATCGGCCAATACATAGATCAGCTCGATGAGATCGCGGAACGGCTGGACGCTCCCCTCATCAAAGGTGAAACCACTGTCAAGGCTCGGCAGAAGCTCTTCGATGCCTTCCGCAAAGGCGAGATCCACACCCTGGTGGTGTCCAAGGTGGCGAACTTCTCCATCGACCTCCCCGAAGCTTCGGTGGCCATCCAGGTGTCAGGTTCCTTTGGCTCCCGCCAGGAAGAGGCACAGCGGCTGGGCCGTCTCCTGCGTCCCAAAAAGGATGGCCGGGCGGCCCGGTTCTACTCATTGGTGGCCAGGGACACCCTGGACCAGGATTTCGCCGCCAAGCGCCAAAGGTTCCTGGCCGAACAGGGCTACGCCTACCGGATCATGGACGCCAAGGATGTAGGCAAGGACGTGGGGCAGGACCAATAAAGCCCCAGCGGGAAAACAATGTTAGTCAGGGGCCTTGCGAATAATCTCCAACAATTTTACGATTCCAAGTGAAGCTCTCCGCCCTGATGGGTTGCCCCTGGTCCAGGCAACCTGGCGGCCAGTCGTCGGCGGTGGGGGGTAGCCCGCAGCCAGGGAGCCGGCGATTTTGTTGGCCTAGAAGAATCTGTGAATCAACCCTCAGAGGATTCCCCAATGCGCAAGATCCTCCTGGTCCTCGCCGCGATCATCCTGTTGTCGTCACTCGCCCAACTGTTCTTCGCCGGCTATTTCCATTTCCAGAACACGATTGAAGCCCAGCGTGAAGCGGGCGTCTACCACGTACTGAACGGCCAATATGTGCTGCGCTACGCGGCTCTTCTTGCCGTCATTGTCGCAGCGATTGCCAAGGCCGGTTCCCGGAGCATTTGGCTGGCCGCCGGCATCTTCCTGCTGACATGGGTCCAGTTGTTCATCTTCATTATTGGTGGCATGCTCACTGGCTCCTCCGAAGACTTCATCACGCCCTCCGGCTCCTGGGTGGCTTCCATCCACCCCGTCACCGGCCTGCTGATCATCTTCATGTCCTACTGGCTGTTCAACCGGGCGCGTGCGGCGGCACTCAACCCGCAACCCCTGCCACCCAAGGCGGCAGCATCGGATGCTTCTGCCTCGTCCACCACGGCCTGATCAGCGGCGGCTGTGAATACCTCACAGCTGTTGGCAGTAGACCTGGTGCTGGCCATACTCGCGGCCAGCACGTGGATTGCCGCCGCTTGGATGACCGTTACGTCCACCACTGACCGCAGGCCAGCCACGCGCCGCACCATCGGCGTGGCGCTGCTGTTGGTGGGTGTTGCCGTCGCGTTGACGGCAACACGCTTTGCCTTGCTTCCCGCTTTGGTGGCGGGCAGCTGGTGGTTTGCCAGCGAACGAGCAACCATCAGCCTGCCTCTGACCGCCATCCCCGCGGCTTGGGCCGCGATGGCCGGTGTTCCGTATTTGCTGAGGAGGCGGAACACCGGCTCCAAACCTTCAGGGGAGGTGCCGGCCAGCACTGAACGCTCCCGTGAGCGGGCCGTACTGGCCATGGTGGCAGCCGCCGCGGCCGCCGTGGCATCGCTCGCAGTGACCTTCGTCCTGGGTCCATTCCCGGCTCCGTGGACCATCACGGTGCTCCTCGCATTGGTGGCCGGGGCCATCCTGCTTGCCAGGCTCACGCTGTTCGGACCCGTTCGGAGTGGCCACGAAGAGTCCAACGGGCGCGGTCGGCGCCAGAACCGCACCAGGCCCGCGGCACAGCGAACGACGGCGGTCGCCGCAGTCGCCGGCCTCATGGCCTGCACCGTTTTGGGTTCTGGAGTCTTTGCCTGGCTTGGGAGCCGGTCCGCCGACGGCGCAGCGATCGCTGCCGCCGTCGCGCATCACGACGGCGCCAAGGAACCCGCGACCGAAGCGGGCCCGACGCCGGTGACCAGCTTGCGCGGCGAATCCCCCACCGCTGCCGTGGTCCGGCACTACGAATTGACGGCCCGGGTGGAGCAGGTCACCCTGCCTTCCGGGCAGTCGACCGAGGCCTGGACTTTTGGCAGCATTCCGGGCCCCGCTTTGGAGGCCCGCCTAGGCGAAGTAATGGAGGTGGTACTCAAAAACCGTGACGTCTCTGCCGGTGTGACGATTCATTGGCACGGCTACGACGTTCCCAACGCCATGGACGGAGTGGCCGGGGCGACGCAGGATGCCGTGATGCCCGGCCAGTCCATGACGTATCGCTTCACGGCACAGCAAACAGGCACCTACTGGTATCACACGCATCAAGACTCGGCCGAAGGAGTCCGCAAGGGCCTCTACGGCACATTCGTCGTGCACGACCCCTCTCTGCCCCTTCCAGACAAGGACATTGTGGTGGCCGGACACGACCTCGGCGGTCTGGGGTTGCTGGGCTCCTCAGACCGTAGCAGTGAGCACACGGCCACACCGGGTTCCACGGTCCGCGTGCGGCTCATCAACACCGATTCACTGCCGCAGCGCTATCTGGTGGATGGCGCTGCGTTCAAAGCGGTGGCCGTGGACGGGACAGAGGTGAACCAGCCCGGGGAAGTGTCAGGCAAACTCCTGCGCCTTGGGGCCGGTGGCCGAATGGACGTGGCCTTCACCATGCCTGCGTCCCAGGTAACCATTCGCTCCGACGCGACCGCCAACGCCGCCGTGGTGATCGCCCCGCCGGGAGTGTCTCCGGGAACTCCGGGCAAAGTGCCGGCCAGCGTGTTCGCCACCACCCCTGTCCTGGACCTGTTGGACTATGGCTCACCTAAAGACTATGGCTCGCCCAATGGTGGAGCACCGCGGGTCCAGGGCTTCAACCGGGAGGAAGTCATGGTACTGGACCGGCAATTCCGTTTTGTGGACGGCGTTCCGCTCTACGCGTTCACCGTGAATGGTGCCGCCTATCCGTTGGTGCCGTCCATTGAGGTAGCTGAAGGGGACATCGTGAAAATTACCGTGGTGAACCGGACAGCCGAACCGCATCCAATGCATCCCCACGGACACCATGTGCAGGTGTTGAGCAGGAACGGCGTAACACCGAGCGGCTCACCACTGATCCTGGATACGGTGGATGTGCTGCCCGGCGAAGTGTGGGAGCTGCTGCTCCACGCCGACAACCCGGGAATCTGGATGGACCACTGCCACAATCTGGATCATGCCGCCGAAGGCATGATGATGCTGCTTCAATACCAAGGCGTGTCATCGCCTTTCGTGCACGGCGGCTACTCGCACAACCGGCCGGAGTAGGACTTAGGCCACCAGGCGGAGGTGATGGTGTATTTCCACGCGCTCCACGATCGCCCAGCACTCCGCACCGCGCAGTTGGAGATTGGCAAAGCGCTCGGCGGCAGCGAGGTCCGCGAACCCTTCAACCCTGACAGGGCCGGTCTGGGAGTCCGAGTAGCTGACGTGGTATTCGTACGCGCCCTCGGAAGCCTGCTGGTTCAGGGCGTTTGCTTGAGCTGTTTGTTGTGCCATGTTTCAAGTGTGGAACGGGGCACTGACAATTTTGCGGTACTCGGCAGCGTGTTGTCCTCCCCGTCGAGTTCGTGGGAAGCCTGTGGCATCGCCGGAACCTTCCGTGCGAGCGCGCAGTGTTCCCGCGAACCCATGCAGCAGCACCATCAGGGCTGGCGAAGGAACCGGGCGGAAACCTCGCGGACGGTGTCACTGAGCACATCCAGCACCCTGGATGCGGTCTTCCACCGCTGCCAATACAGCGGCACGTCCAATGGCCGTTCCGGCGCCAGTTCAATCAGCAGCCCCTCTGCGATGTCCGGCCCGCACTGGACTTCGGGAATCAATCCCCAGCCGAGGCCCAGCCGGATGGCATCGCCGAAATCCTGTGATGCCGGGACGTAGTGGCGGGGCCCTTTCCGCTCAGGCGCCGGGCGTCGGCTGCCGGGCCACGATTGCAAGAACGCCCACTGATAGGTGTCTTTTCGGTCGAAGTCCACGGTGGGCGCAGCGTTGAGCATGCCCGCGTCCAGGCCCTTCGCCAGATCGGGCAACCAACGGTCCACGTAGCCCGGCGCAGCCACGGCCAGGTACCTCATCACGCCAAGGCTTTCCACCCGGCACCCTTGCACAGGTTCCGGTGTGGCCGTCACAGCGGCCATGACGGTCCCTGAGCGCAGGAGTGAGGTGGAGTGTTGTTCGTCGTCCCGGTGGAGGTCGAAGGTCACGTTGAGCTCGCTTGGCACCTGGGCGAGCGCTTGAAGGAACCACACCGCGAGTGAATCCGCGTTGACTACGATCGGCACCGCCAACGGTGCCCCCTCCGCGTCCAGGCCGAGTTCCCGGCCTGCGTCCGCTTCGAGCTGGGCGACTTGCCGGGCCAGTCGCAGCACTACCTCGCCTGCCTCGGTGGCTTGGGCAGGATTGCTGCGCTGCAGCAGGACGCGCCCCGCTGACTGCTCCAACGCCTTCAGCCTTTGGGACACTGCCGACGGCGTAATGTGCAGCAACCGCGCGGCGGCATCCAACGTGCCTTCGGAAAGAACGGTGGCGAAGGTGAGCAACTGCTCGGAAGGAAACTGCGTCATTAGAACATCTTATGCACCGTCAGAATCTTTAGCTGGTCTCATGATCCCGGCGACCGTAGCGTCGAAGAGTGACTTTTACTGACTTCATTAACTCTGCTGGCCTCGGGCTGGCCACCGGACTCGCCCTCATCGTCGCGATCGGGGCGCAAAACGCGTTCGTCCTCCGGCAAGGAATCCGTGGTGAGCACATCGTCCCGATAGTGGCCGTCTGTGCACTCTCCGACGCGGTCCTGATCGCGGCTGGTGTCCTTGGCACCGGCGCCCTGAGTACGGCAGCGCCCGCCGCCGCCGTCGTCGTCCTGCGCTTCGTGGGGGCGGCCTTCCTGGTGACCTACGGACTGATGGCCGCACGACGCGCACTCCGCCCCCAAGCCCTGAACCCCGCAGATGGACCTGCGAACGGTGACGCGGCGGCCGGCGGAACGAAACACGGCCTGGCCGCGGCCATCACCACCGTCCTGGCACTGACCTGGCTCAACCCGCACGTCTATCTGGACATCGCTCTCCTTGGTTCGCTTGCCAGTGCACAAGGCGTACCGCTGCAGTGGTGGTTTGGCGCCGGGGCAATGCTGGGCAGCATCCTTTGGTTCTGCTCCCTCGGTTTCGGGGCCCGGTTTCTCCGCGGCTTCTTTGCCCGGCCGCGGTCGTGGCGCTTCCTGGACGGCGGCATCGCGGTGACCATGGTGGCATTGGGGGCCGGCTTGGCGTTTAGCGGTTAAGTCGCATGGCCGGCAGCCTTCACCCGCCGGCCATGCAGTCTGCACACATGGAGCATCCAGATAACTCCCAGAAACTGGGAGGATCATGGGTGTCATGAAAAAGAACGGCCCCGAAGCCAAGCTCCTTGTCGTCGATGACGAACCCAACATCCGCGAGCTTCTCTCCACGTCCCTGCGTTTTGCGGGTTTCGAGGTCGTAGCCGCGTCAAACGGCCGCGAAGCCTTGGCCGCGGCCGATCTCCATGCCCCTGATCTTGCGGTCCTGGACGTCATGCTCCCTGACATGGACGGTTTCACGGTCACGCGCCGCCTCCGCGCCGCCGGCAAACACTTCCCCGTGCTGTTCCTCACCGCGAAGGACGACACAGAGGACAAGGTCACCGGCCTGACCGTTGGCGGCGACGACTATGTCACCAAACCCTTCAGCCTGGACGAGGTTGTTGCCCGCATCCGCGCCGTCCTCCGCCGCACCCAGCCGCTCGAAGACGACGACGCCGTAATCCGGGTAGACGACCTTGAACTCGACGACGACGCCCACGAGGTCCGCAGGGGCGGTACCGTGATCGAGCTGTCCCCCACCGAGTTCAAGCTCCTGCGCTACCTCATGCTGAACCCCAACCGCGTTCTGTCCAAGGCGCAAATCCTGGACCACGTGTGGGAATACGACTTCAACGGCGACGCCTCAATCGTCGAGTCCTACATCTCCTACCTGCGCCGCAAGGTGGACATCGATCCCGATGCCGCCGCCCTCATCCAGACCAAGCGCGGCGTGGGCTACGTGCTGCGGACGGCAGAGAAGCGCTGACCTTGCTGCAACGCTGGAAATCGGCGTCCCTGAGGTCGCAGCTCGTCGCCATCATCATGGGCCTGCTCCTGCTTGCCCTGGCGGCGACGGGCGCCGGCACCCTGACGCTCGTCAAGAGCTACCTTCAAGGCCAGGTGGACGACAAACTCAAGGCCGCCGTCGCACTGGCCCAAAACCAGCAGTCCTTCGACAAGCTGTCCGAACCGAACCCTGCCGTACCCACGGACAACCCTGCCGTACCAACGGACTACTCACTGACGTTGTATGTTCCAGGACTTTCGCCCTACCCGTTCGGCGGCAGCCAGAGTGATCGCCCGGCGATCACCAACATCACACCGGCCGAAGCGAAGGTCCGCGGCAACGCACCCTTCCAGGTCAAAGGCACGGCCGGTACCAACTGGCGCGTAGTGGCTGTGGGCGTGGTGGCCAACGGACAGAACGGTGTAGTCATCATCGGGCTGCCGTTGACGCCGGTGGACAAAGTCATGGAGCACGCCGTGCTGGTAGTAGTGGGCGTGGGCCTGCTGACCTTGGTGTTGGCCTTCTTCATTGCCACCTGGACGGTGGCCCGTTCGTTCCGGCCCCTTGCCCGCGTTGAGAAAACCGCGGCCGCCATCGCGGCCGGTGATCTGTCCCGACGCGTGGAAATCGACAACCCGCACACGGAAGTGGGCAGGCTTGGGGGGTCGCTGAACGCCATGCTCGCGCACATTGAAGCCTCTTTCGCTGCGCGCGCAGCCTCCGAAGGGCGCATGCGCCGCTTCGCTGCCGATGCTTCCCATGAACTACGGACGCCCCTGGTGACCATCCGCGGCTTCTCCGAGCTCTACCGCCACGGTGCCCTGACCACCCAGGACGACGTGGCCATGGCCATGGGCAGGATCGAAAGCGAAGCAAAACGCATGGGCTCCATGGTGGAGGACCTGTTGCTCCTGGCCCGGCTGGACGAACAGCGGCCCCTCCAGCTCAAGCCCGTAGACCTGCAGCTACTGGCCCACGACGCCGTGGTGGACACCAAGGCGTCGTCCGCAGACCGGACCATCAAGCTCACCGGACTCGACGACGACTCGCCCACCGCTGCGCCGGTACAGGGCGACGAGGCCAAGCTGCGGCAGGTCATTGGCAACCTGGTGGGCAATGCCCTTCGGTACACACCCGAAGGAAGCCCCATCGAACTGGCGGTGGGTGTTCAGGCGACCCCTGCGGGTTCGGTCTCCGTCATTGAGATCCGCGACCACGGTCCCGGCATTCCGGATGAGGAAACCAACAAGATCTTCGAACGCTTTTACCGTGCCGACACCTCGCGCACGCGTGAAACGGGTGGCAGCGGTCTGGGCTTGGCCATCGTATCGGCGATTGTGGGATCCCATGGAGGCAGCGTTCGGGTGAAAGACACCGACGGCGGCGGGGCCACTTTGGTGGTCAGCCTTCCGTTCCATGAGGAACCCGCCGAGCTGTTATCCACATAGCGGCGAATGTCTGTTCCGCGGTTGTCGGCGGCTGCCTAGGCTCAATGTTGTGGCCACGCATCCCGCCGCAACCAGCGGAACATCTTCGTCGAAAGGCATTACCCATGAGCGTCATCTCCGTCGATACCGAGCTGCTTCAGCTCAAGTCGGCCAACGTGAAAGCAACCGTTGACCGCATCAGTACGGACGTTCAGACCATGAGGCGCGGTTTGGAGGAACTGCAGGGCACGTGGAAGGGCTCAGCTGCCACCAACTTCCAGTCGCTTGTCCTGGAGTGGTCGCTGACCCAGAGCAAGGTTGAGGCTTCGCTGGCATCCATCAACCTGGCTTTGTCCTCAGCCGCAACGAGCTACTCCGAAGTGGAACAGGGCAACACCCAGCGCTTCACGTACTGACTTGGTCCATCCCCGCAAGACTCCTGTGGGGTCGGCTGACTTCCCCCTGCGCAGCCGGCCCTGCAGGTCCCCTCCTGCAACGGAAATACCCTGAGCTACTTCTCCAGGGTCCCCTGATGGAACCGGAGCCGCCACTGGCCGCGCTCCAGCATCCAGACAGAGCTGCGGAGCGCCGAACCGGTGTGGGCCAGGCTTCGGTAGTTCAGCAGGATGGTGTTCTCGCTGAGACGATCCGCGCTCAGGAGTTCCAGATCGGTCGGTTCTCCGGGATCCTCTTCCAAGGCCATCATCATGGCATCCCGCGTCCAGAACCTGCCCGAGCTGCCAATCTCGGCAAAGTCCGGATGAAGCAGCACGCCAATCCTGCCGATGTCCGCCCGAACGTCCGGCCTGAGCAGTTCCCGCTCCAGAGCCAGCACCGTTTCCTCCGCTGAAACCTCTTGGGTAGAGGCGTCATCGTCGAGTTCGCTGAAAAGATCCGGCTGGCCGAAGATACCCGACTCGCCAAACAAGGTTGGCTCGGAGTGAGGCCGGACGATGCGTTCGAGCCTGGGAGGCGCCGTGGCTGCGGCCCCCTTGGAGGCCTGGCCGGCAGCGGCACCCGCAGGGACCGGCTGGGCCTGCGCCTCGGCCTGGCTAAGCTCCTGGGCGCCGGGGAATCCCGGACCACTCCGCGGTGCCACACCCTGTTGGTAGGCCGTGGCTACGGCCCGTGCGCGCTCATCCGCGGCCTCGTTGAGGTCATGTCCTGCATGGCCTTTGACCCACTCGAATTTGTACTTGCGGCCCACAATGGCCTGGTCGATGTCCTTGAGCAGGTCAACGTTCAGTACAGGCTTGCCGTCGGCCTTCCGCCAGCCTTTCCGTTTCCACCCCGGCATCCATTTGGTGATGCAGTTGATGACGTACTGGCTGTCGCAGAGGATCAGCAGTTCTTCGTGCGGGACGTGCGCCGTGGACCGGAACAGGTCCAGGACGGCCATCAATTCTCCCTGGTTGTTGGTGCCGTGCGGCCAACCCCCTGCGCGCCAACAGGAGTCATCAACGTACCAGGCCCAACCGGCCGGTCCAGGATTACCGAGGGCAGACCCATCGGCGGCAGCAATAATCGTCATGATGTTAATCCTGCCAGACCCCACAGACACTAAATCCGTGCTAGCACCCAAGTAGGTAACAGCAAACGCCGCAATGAGCGCTCATTGCGGCGTTTGCGGTGTTTACTGATACCTGGTTGGGCACCCACGCACAACGGCGGCCCCCGCCAAAGGTGGGGACCGCCGTCGTTTGCTCTAGAGCGTGATGCTTGGCGCCGTATCGCTACGGCTCAGGGGGCTTAGAAGCCGCCCATGCCGCCCATGTCGTCGCCACCGGCAGCCGGAGCGTTCTTCTCGGGCTTGTCGGCAACTACGGCCTCGGTGGTCAGGAAGAGACCAGCGATGGATGCAGCGTTCTGGAGAGCCGAGCGGGTGACCTTTACGGGGTCGTTGACGCCGGCAGCCAGAAGGTCTTCGTAGACGCCCGTGGCAGCGTTCAGGCCGTGGCCGGAAGGCAGGCCGCGAACCTTGTCCACAACAACGCCCGGCTCGAGGCCTGCGTTGAAAGCGATCTGCTTCAGCGGAGCGTCAATGGCAACCTTGACGATGTTGGCGCCGGTTGCTTCGTCGCCCTGCAGGTTCAGGTTGGCGAATGCCTTGGCGCCGGCCTGGATGAGGGCAACGCCGCCACCGGCAACGATGCCTTCTTCAACGGCAGCCTTAGCGTTGCGGACTGCGTCCTCAATGCGGTGCTTGCGTTCCTTGAGCTCAACTTCGGTTGCGGCACCGGCCTTGATGACTGCAACGCCGCCGGCCAGCTTGGCCAGGCGCTCCTGCAGCTTCTCGCGGTCGTAGTCGGAGTCGGAGTTTTCGATCTCGGCACGGATCTGGGCCACGCGGCCTGCGATCTGCTCGGCGTCGCCGGCACCTTCAACGATGGTGGTCTCATCCTTGGTGACAACGACCTTGCGGGCGGTACCGAGGAGTTCCAGGCCGGCGTTTTCGAGCTTGAGGCCGACTTCTTCGGAGATGACCTGGCCACCGGTGAGGATGGCGATGTCGGCGAGCTGTGCCTTGCGGCGGTCACCGAAGCCCGGAGCCTTGACGGCAACGGACTTGAAGGTGCCACGGATCTTGTTGACGATCAGGGTGGCGAGTGCCTCGCCCTCGATGTCTTCGGCGATGATCAGCAGCGGCTTGTTCGACTGCATGACCTTCTCCAGAACCGTGACGAGTTCCTTCACGTTGGAGATCTTGGAGTTGACGATCAGGATGTACGGGTCTTCGAGGACCGTTTCCTGGCGCTCAGCGTCGGTGACGAAGTAAGCGGAGATGTAACCCTTGTCGAAGCGCATGCCTTCGGTGAGTTCGAGCTCCAGGCCGAAGGTGTTGGATTCCTCGACCGTGATGACGCCTTCCTTGCCCACCTTGTCCAGGGCTTCGGCGATGAGGCTGCCGATTTCCGGGTCACCGGCGGAGATGGAAGCCGTGGCTGCGATCTCTTCCTTGGTCTCGATTTCCTTGGCGGAAGCGAGGAGCTCGGTGATGACGGCTTCAACAGCCTTCTCGATGCCGCGCTTGAGGGACAGCGGGTCGGCGCCGGCGGCTACGTTGCGCAGGCCTTCCTTCACCAGTGCCTGGGCGAGAACAGTTGCAGTGGTAGTACCGTCGCCAGCGACGTCGTCTGTCTTTTTGGCAACTTCCTTGACCAGTTCTGCACCGATCTTCTCGTAAGGATCGTCCAGCTCGATCTCCTTGGCGATGGAAACGCCATCGTTGGTGATCGTGGGGGCGCCCCACTTCTTTTCGAGGACGACGTTGCGTCCACGCGGGCCGAGGGTGACCTTGACGGCGTCGGCGAGGATGTTCAGGCCCCGCTCGAGGCCGCGGCGTGCCTCTTCATCAAATGCAATGATCTTGGCCATAACGGCGGTAGTCCTTTCGGGGACAGTCGTTAAGAAGGTACCTGTCAGATGGGGTGCCCGCGACGGACGGTCCATTGCTTGCGGCCTCTGTATGCCCCGCGCGCCGGACCTCACCCCACCAAGGTGTTTCTTGATCCTCCAGCGGCTCGAGAGGGTCCGCCACCGGGGTAAGCCGGGCCGGACTTAGCAGTCGAACCTAAGGAGTGCTAACTCAATAATTAGCACTCGACTGGGGAGAGTGCAAGCAGAGGTGCCTCTTTGCGCTATAAACAAAGGGGTTTCAGCCATTAGCTGACGTGGCGGACCAACGAAGTGCTAGGCGACGCGGACGCTTTCCGCCTGCGGGCCCTTCTGGCCCTCCCCCAGTTCGAACTCAACGCGCTGGCCCTCTTCGAGGGCTCGGAAGCCGTCCATCTGGATTGCGGACCAGTGCACGAAGACGTCGTTGCCCGTTTCATCCACAGTGATGAAGCCGTAGCCTTTTTCGGCGTTGAACCATTTGACGGTTCCCAAAGCCATGATGCCCACTTTCAGAGTAGCCAAGACCGGTTGCCGGGATCTCCGGACCGGAATCAATCCACTGTAACCACAGTCACTATCCCGGCGCTGCTGCGCAAGGGCGGGGGGCCACTTTTGTTATTGAGGCTTAACCGAGTTGAGGCTTCGGGGCCGGACCGGCGACCCGAAGCGGCTGCAAGCAGTTACTGGAAGCCGGGTCCGGCGACAACAACCAATGGTTGCTGGACGTCAGGAGATTCCACGATGGACTGGATGCCCAACAGGTTTCCCAAGGCTTCCGCGTTGGCCTTCTGCCCGGGAGCGTTGTAGAAGACCACGGAGGTCTGCTGCGGCAGTCCGCCCCAGTTTCCTACTGTGCTGAGAGTCCAACCGTCGCCTTGGACGAGGCCTGCCACTCGGCTGGCCAGTCCCGCTGTAGCGGTGCCGTTGTAGACAGCTACTGGCGTGGTCCTGTCCACAGCAGCCGAGGAGGGTGTCCCTGACGGCGTCTCAGACGGAGTCGGCTCGCCGGAAGCGACAGGTGCGCTGCTTGATTCGGTGGGTCCGGCCGACGGTGACGTCCCTGTTTGCTGGGGCGCCGGCGTCGAGACGCTTGATGACGCACTGGGTGCCACAAGCCCAAGGTTCGGAAGGATCAAGAACGCCACCAGGCCGAGCACCAAGGCCACGGCTCCAACAGTCAGAACCGGCCACAAGGTGGGGCGGGCGGTCTCCTGGGCATCACGGTGGACACCCTGCAGGGAGGTGTTTTGTGGGACCTGGTCGAATTCGTCCCTGGCAAATTTGGTCATGGTGAAGCGTTGTCCTTGCTGGTTGCTGCTGACAGATCAGCCTGGCGATTTACGCGTCGGACCCCAAGCGACGTGCAGTCCGCGCGCGCTGGCGGGACGTACGTAGTCTACGCAGTCTCTTGACGAGCATGGGATCGTGGGCCAATGCGTCCTCGGTATCGATCAGCGCATTGAGGATCTGGTAGTAGTGCGTTGCCGAGAGATCGAACAGTTCCCGGATGGCCTGTTCCTTGGCGCCCGCATACTTCCACCACTGCCGCTCCAGCGCCAGCATTTGCTGGTCCCGATCACTGAGCGGGGAGTCGCTGCGGGTCTCGGCCGCGAGGTCCTCAAGGGCCAAACCGGCGGCCTGCGGCGCCATCGGTTCCGGTGCTGGTTCTGCCACGGCACACTCCTTCGACGCTTGTTGGGGGGAAATGTCCTACCCCCATGTTACGGGTGAATAACAACGCTGTCATTCGGCGGGCCGACGCTGCGCAGGGGACAATGGCGTGGTGACTGGCGAGGATGCACTCTTTGACCTTGAACCTGCGGACGCCGGAGGCCCGGACTTCGCGGCTCTGCCTGGCCTCCCGCTCGACGAATTGATGGCGCCGGACTGGGCAGAGGCCCTCGGCCCCGTCGAAGGGCAACTCCGGGAGGTGCTGGCCTTCGTGGCGGAGCAAGCAGCCAATGGAACCCGGATCCTTCCCGCCGCCGCCAATCTCCTGCGTGCTTTCAGCCAGCCCCTGGCCGACGTCAAAGTGTTGATACTCGGCCAGGACCCGTACCCAACGCCGGGACACGCCGTCGGGCTTTCCTTTGCTGTTTCCCGCCAAACACGGCCCATTCCACGGAGCCTGGCCAACATCTACCGCGAACTTCAGGACGACCTCGGGCTTCCTGCCCGCGTCCATGGCGACCTCTCCGCGTGGACTGGCCAAGGCGTCCTCCTGCTGAACCGGGTCTTGAGCGTCGCCGCCGGGAACGCAGGCTCACACCGCGGCAAAGGCTGGGAGGCCATCACGACGGCGGCCGTCACCGCCGTCGCGAACCGTACGGATGCTGCTGGCCGCCAGAGTCCGCTGGTGGCCATCCTCTGGGGAAAGGACGCAGAAGGCGTCGTGCCGCTGCTGGCGGGGACGCCGTCTGTGGTTTCTGTACACCCGAGTCCTCTTTCGGCGTCGCGCGGGTTTTTCGGGTCCAAGCCCTTCAGCAGGACCAATGAGTTGCTCCTCCGCCAAGGCGCGGAACCCATCGACTGGGAACTGCCGGTTCTGTAACCTTCGACTCATACCCAGCTGACGCGCAGACAATTAGCTTAGGCTTACCTACATGACTGCCGCCCTCCCCGTCACATCGTCCGCCACGCGCAAGACCCGCCCCCAGGTCAACCTGACCGTCCTGCGGACGGAGCGCCTCTCGCCCCACATGGTGCGGATTGTGGCCGGCGGACCGGGTTTCAGCGACTATGCCAACAACGAGTACGTGGACCGGTACGTGAAAATCGTCTTCCCGCAGCCGGGCGTCGACTACGAGCTGCCCTTGGATCTGTGGGCCATCCGCGAGACCATGCCGCGCGAGCAGTGGCCGCACACCCGGACCTACACCATCCGTTGGGTGGACCTTGAGGCCCAGGAGCTGGCCATCGACTTTGTAGTCCACGGCGACGAAGGACTCGCTGGCCCCTGGGCTGCCGCGGCCCAACCCGGAGACTCATTGGTCTTCACCGGTCCTGGAGGCGCCTACAACCCGGCACTCGACGCCGATTGGCATCTCTTCGCCGGGGACGACGCCGCCATTCCGGCAATCGCTGCCTGCGTCGAAGTCCTCGCCGCGGATGCCCGTGGACTCGTCTTCCTGGAAGTGGATACCGAGGCCGATATTCTTCCCATAACCGCACCGGACGGCGTGGAAATCCACTGGCTGCTCCGCGAGGGTGTGCCGGCCGGATCCAGCGAACTCCTCTTGGAAGCCCTCCGAAATGCCGACTGGCTGCCCGGGCGGGTGGATGTCTTCGCCCACGGTGAGCGCGGCTACGTGAAGGGCCTCCGGGAACTGTTCTTCGTCCAGCATGGTCTGGAACGTTCGCAGGTATCCCTGTCCGGCTACTGGGCGCAGGGCCGTGTGGAGGAAGTCTTCCAGGCCGAGAAGAAACTGCCTGTGGGCCAGATCTAGGTTTCGTCCTTAAAGCCGAACGGCGCCGCCTCCTGGCGGCGCCGTTCGCTTTTTGTCGCTAGCGCCTGCGTACTCGGCGGCGCTCGTTGCTGGAAAGGCCCTTGGTCAACGGCCGGGCCAAGTTGTCGCCCAGCACGATGCCAGCCGCCACGCCCATGACGATCGCCGCGGCGTTGAGCATCCCGCCAGCGCCCACCAGGATGTCTCCTTCTTCAACGGTCAAAACATACATCGACCGGAATATAGTCAGGCCAGGCAACAAGATCAACGCTGCGGGGACTGCCACCACCAGCTGCGGGGCGCCCAGCTTGAGCGCCACCACGCGGGCCAACAGCCCGATGACCACCGCCGCTACGGCGGGCGACAAGCGGTCGCCGAGACCGGTCAGCGAGGTCCCCCACAAGACGAAGAAGCCCACTATCCCCACTGCCGCCGTCGGAAGTAACAGACGCATTTGCGTTTGTTCGGTGACGCCGATGGCCACCACCGCGATGGCAATCAGGATTGCGCGGCCCCAGAGCGGATACGCGTCCGGGAATGTTTGCGTGACGTCCAGGACAGCGCTACCCATCATGGTCCCGACGACCACCGCGACGCCGATACCCGCCACGATCGCTCCAAAGGTGAGCGCGGTGGAAAGGAAACGGCCGGCAGCCGTGACCGGGAAGCCGTTGATGGCATCTTGGACGGACGAAACGAGCCGACCCGTTGGGAGCAGCAGCAGGATTCCGCCCGCCACCACAATGGACGGAGCGATGTCCACGCCCGCCCAGCGGAGCATCAACGCGATAAAGGTCACCAGGAACGCGCACGCCATGGTGTTGAAGAAGTCCGCGGTCCGCCACCTGGCGAGTTGACGGGAGAGCAGGCTGATCAGGATGTTGGAGCCAAAGGCCACAGCCGACGCTCCGAGCCCACCACCCAGGACCCCGACAAAGACCGCCGAGAAGATACCGAAGGCAATAGTGACCATCCAGCGCGGGAACGGTTTGGCGCTGCGAATGATTTCGTTCAACCGGCGCACGGCTTCGTCGCGGCCCACTCCCCCGGCCACGATGTCTGTGACCAGTTGGTGTACCTGCGCCAGGCCGGCGTAGTTGTTGGTCCAGGAGCGCACCACGCGAAGGAGCGTGATGGGCGTCTGGTCTTTGGGCGCGTAGTTGATGGCCACCGACTGGTTGGTGATGTCCACTTCAACGTTCTTCAGGCCAAGTGCAGCAGTGACCGCAATCATGCTGGTTTCAACTTCCAAGGCACCGGCGCCGTATCGGAACATGACTTCAGCCAGGTGAAGGGCGAAGTCGATGGTTTTGCGGGCCGAGGCATCCACGCCCACCACTTGAATAGTGGGGTTGGCGTAGGGACTTCCGGCCAGGCGGTCCACGATGTTCATGGGCGCCGTGGGCGGACTGTCGCCCTGCACCAAGCGCATGAGCATCCGTTTGGCGTTGACGTTCTGCCGCACCTGGGATGGACGCAGCGGTTGGGTTTTGGGCAAACCGTCGGTGTGGGGCCTGCTTCCGTACCCCTCAGGGCGATCAGTCACGCAGTGTTCCTCCCTTGGTTTGATTGATTAGCGGTTCCCCCGAAGCTTTCGTACTACTGGCAATTTCTCAAGGGGCAATCGTCCCAGTACTGTCTGGGCGGCCGCTGCAAGCTTCCTGACCACGCGGTAGGCGTTGAAGACCAGCGGGTTCACCGGAGCGACGAAATCGCCGATCAACTGCACTACCTCGCCGCCAAACCCCTTCTTGAATTCGTAGCCGCCGTGGCCGGTATCGTCCTGGCCCTGGATGCCGAACGTGCCGTAGAAGTTGTAACGGGAATACCCGTTGTTGAGCGCGTGCAGCATCATGCCCCAGTAAAGGGACGTGGCGCCGTTGAAGTAGATGTAGTCCTGCACGGTGCCGCCGATGACGCATACCAGTTCGTCACCCGAGCAGGCGAAGTGGATGGCTGCCACAGTGGCAACGCCCACGGAATCAGGGAAGCGTTCGATGTCCTTGAGGCTGCGCTCGTAGCTGTCCACGAGGTCCTGGACCACCTTGATGCGGTTGGCTTTCTTCTTGCTGCCGGTTTCTTCGACCTCCCGCTTGAGGTCGTTGAGTGTTTTGGATTCGGCTTCCAAACGCTCGGTGATGGAGGCCCGATACTCCGGGATGTTGATCTTGGCCATCATGAGCTTGGTGAACTCATCGGAGGTGTTGCGGAGAAGTTGCTCGTAGTACTCACGTTCGCGGTATGTGAAGCCCTTCTCGTCGCCGGCAGTGCTCAGCGCGGTGTAGAAATCATCCAGGGTTTCCAGCGTGGCCTGCTCCAGGTAGACGCCGTTCTTCTCGGCCTTCCGGATGGCCTTGCGGGTGCGGTAGTTCATGCCCATGATCAGCTCTTCGGAATCGGCGATCCCGTCGAGCTGCTTGATGAACATCCAGTTGATGTTGGCGAAGTTCATGTCGAAGCCCTGGTGCTTGAAGCCCAGGCCTTCGAATTCCTTGAGCAGGGGACGGTTGTCCTCCACCTCCGGGTGCTCTGCCCCTTCTTCGTCACGGGCGATGTAGCGGATGTTGGGCGAAATGCGCAGCTCCGCGGCCTTCTTCGAGGCCGCGTGCTTCTTCAACTGCTCGACGACGAAGCGCACCGCTGTGGCGTCGCTGTAGTCCATCAGTGGTCCCTTGGCGCAATCGCATACCTTGTAGCCAAAGCGGTTGGCTGTGTAGACGAGCTTCCCTGCGGCAATCAGGCTGCCGCCGCGTGTCACGCCGAAGAGCTCGACTTCCTGGCCACGGGCGCGCTGGAAACGCGTCAGGTCCATGGATTGGATGAAACTGCCCTGCGGGTGTCCCTTGGCGAATGTCTCGAAATCAGCGTCACTGAGAATCACGAATTCCATGTCGGTTCCAGCCTCAATCGGAGTCAAAGAAATTACCTCACCTAAATAGATTTGCACCCGTTGGTGGCCGGGGCGGGCCTGAAGTGGTCGGTGGTTCCGGGCTCTTAGTAGAACTGGCCGCCGGTACGCATGGTTTCAAGGCGGCGGAAGATGCGCTCGGCCCCTTTGAGCCACAGCTTGTGGCGAACTGGACCCAGCACGAGGTCGTAGCAGCCAACGAAGTCCGTGACCGTCTTGGTGAAGCTGGTCTTGAACAGACCCATGCCGTACAGGGCGTGGGTTTTGTCCTTGATTTTCGCGGCAGGCGGTGTGCCACAGAAGTCGTACTCCACGCATCCAAGCTCCTGCATGCGCTGGATGGCTGCCCACTGTGCCAGGTGGGAGTCACCGTACTGCTTGCGGTTCTGCGTAGAGCCGCCGTCTTTGTAGGTGGCTTTGGAGCCGTAGTTGATGACGAAAGCGCCAACACTGGGGGCGCCGTCCTCGTAGACGAAGAAGAAGTGCCCTTGGCCGCGGCTGCAGAACTCCTCCCAGAATTTCGAGTAGTACTCGTAGCTCCGCAGCGGCATGGCGCCCTTGGCGTTCACGGTGTTCTGCATGAGCTCGTACAGCTTCTTGTAGCTCTCTTCACCGGCCTCTTCCTGGAGAACCTCGCAGCCTTCGCGCTCGGCCCTGCGGACAGCATTGCGGGCACGCGATGAGATGCTGCGGAGGACTTCATTGGCGGGGGCAGAGATGTCCAGCAGGGCCGTGGAGTCGTTGGACTGGATGTTGGGCGCCTTCACCAATCCGGCGTTTGTCAGCTGAGCGCTCACGTCCGCGGACTCCACCACATCGGGTTCGATCTTGATGGTGAAGACGTTCATCTTCTGTTCCTTGGCCAAGGTGGCGATGGCCTTGAGCATGGGGCTGATGTCTTCCACCGCTGCGGCGTCCGGCCCTTTGATGAGGTACCAAAGGCGGCCCATGACGGGAAACTTCTTCTCCAGCAGCAGGTTGTAGCTGGCATAGTCGGCGGTCTCCACCACCAGGCGGCGGACCAGCCAGCCGTTGCCGTCCTTGACTGCGGCGTAGGCGTCCGACTGCAGCATGTTGCCGCCGTTCGGATTGGCTGTGACGTGTTTGTCCCAGTTATCGGTTTCCTCGGCGGTGGCAAAGCGGGCGGTAAATTCTCGCAAGGTGGCCGTGTCCAATCTCAGGGTTTGGTGCAGTGTTCAAAGCGTGGTGCGCATGCGGACATGCAGCCCCAAGTCTATCGGGCCGAGAAAAATCTGCTGGTCTCCCAGGAGAAAAGTGCTCTTGAGGATGCCTACAAACGGATCTGCTCCGCGCTCTCCAGCTGGATCGCCTTCGGTTGTTTGCCGAGTTCCCGCTGCCCGTTCACGAGGCGATCCGCGTTGGTGAGCCTACTCAGGCTCAGCCCTGTGAGGTCCGCGATCTGGCCGATGGGAACTTGGAACGTCCGGAATGGTCCCAGGGGAGGTGGTTCGCCTTCCAGGAGCCGTTGATCGATTGCTTTCTTGAGTTCAACCTTGCCCAACAGTGGCGACTGGTCCAGGACGAACCCGACGGCCGCCAGCTTGGCATCGTTGGTCCAGGCAGCGATCTTCCAAAACTTCCTGGGAACCTGCACTCCCCTGTAAGGAAGGTCGTCGTCGAGAAGGACGGGACCGGTGAAGACACTCAGCTTGGCGTCGTGTGCGTCCGCGTGGTCCAGCACGTGGTCCTCAAGCCCAACCCACAATTCCTTGCCCTGGTTGAAGTCGTCGATCTGTGGTGCTGCGTTGGTGAAAGCAAAGGTGTCCTGGTTGGCTTGCTTCGCAGTTGCCGGATCACCCCACACGGGGTCCAGTCGCCGGACCAAATGCCCGCGGTCGAACGCGTTGTTCTTGTAGACGTCCGGACCTGCCTGCTGTTCCTTCGGGATCCTGGTATCGAAATGCCAGGTTCCCTCGCGGGCCAGCGGGCTGAGTTCCCCGCCGCTGATGTTGACACCCACAATCGCCGCGAGCTTCCGGGCAGCCCGGAAACGCACGGAAAAATGGGTGTAGTCCAAAAGGATCGTCGTTGCCGACGGACTGGGCAGTTCAAGGTGTGCCCGCAAGAAGTCGCTGCTGTATCCCCCGCTCATGGATACAGCATGGCACTACGGACCGACAGGAAACAGAGTCAGCATTCGACGACGTTCACGGCGAGGCCGCCCATCGCGGTTTCCTTGTACTTATGGGACATGTCCTTGCCCGTTTCACGCATGGTCACGATCACCTCGTCCAGGGAGACCCGGTGCGTCCCATCCCCCCACAACGCCATCTTCGCGGCGTTGATCGCTTTCGCCGCAGCGATCGCGTTCCGCTCAATACACGGGATCTGCACCAACCCACCGATCGGATCACACGTGAGCCCCAGATTATGTTCCATCGCGATCTCCGCCGCGTTCTCCACCTGACCCGGCGTACCACCCATCACCTCAGCCAACCCCGCAGCAGCCATCGACGACGCCGACCCCACCTCACCCTGACAACCCACCTCAGCCCCCGAAATCGAGGCCTGCTCCTTGTACAACACCCCCA
>NZ_JBHUCD010000019.1:31768-114488 GCF_042786555.1 Paenarthrobacter sp. NPDC056912 | reverse complement strand
AGCAAACACCGCAGCAGCCCGCATCGGCCCCACAGTATGCGAACTCGACGGACCAATACCCACAGAGAACAAATCGAAAACACCAACAGCCATGGCTGGGATCCCTTTCAGGGAAGAGTGAAACACAACAAAATGTGGGGGCCGGGCCAATTCCCGAGCCAAGGCAGGCCCAGCCCCCGTGGAGGTCCCAGTGCGAACCTCCAAACCCGGTGTTTGTGTGCGGCATTCGTTCCCAGCAAATGCCACACCCGGGAGTTCAAGGTGCATCGTGCGCGCCGCGGCCCGTCGGACCAGCGGCAACGCAACCGATTAGCTAGCTGAGGTTCGCCGTGCCCGGATACAGCGGGTGCGCCGCGGCGAGTACCTCTACGCGGTGACGCAGACCCGAAAGGTCCGTGCCGGCGTCGGCGATCAATGCCTCGGCGATGATGTCCGCAACCTCGCGGAAGGCTGCCTCTCCGAAGCCGCGCGTAGCGAGCGCGGGGGTGCCGATCCGCAGGCCGGAGGTGACCATGGGCGGGCGCGGGTCGAAGGGTACGGCGTTGCGGTTGACGGTGATGTCGATCGCGGCGAGGCGGTCTTCTGCCTGCTGGCCGTCGAGTTCGCAGTTGCGCAGGTCTACGAGGACCAGGTGGACGTCGGTGCCGCCGGAGACCACCGAGATGCCCTTCCCTGCCACGTCTTCGCGGGTCAGTCGCTCGGCGAGAATCCGCGCACCGGCCAGAACGCGCTCCTGGCGTTCCTTGAATTCCTCCGAGGCAGCGATCTTGAACGCGACAGCCTTGCCCGCGATCACGTGCTCCAGTGGACCGCCCTGCTGGCCCGGGAAGACAGCCGAGTTGATCTTCTTGGCGATGTCGGCGTCGTTGGACAGGATGATGCCGCCACGAGGGCCGGCCAACGTCTTGTGCGTCGTGGACGTGGTGACGTGGGCGTGCGGGACCGGCGACGGGTGCAGACCCGCAGCCACCAAGCCGGCGAAGTGTGCCATGTCCACCATCAGGTAGGCACCCACGGAGTCGGCGATCCGGCGGAATTCAGCGAAGTCCAGCTGCCGCGCATACGCGGACCAGCCGGCTACGATCAGTGCCGGTTTGTGCTCCTGGGCCAGGCGCTCCACTTCCACCATGTCCACGGTGTGGGTGTCCTCGCGGACGCCGTACGGGACCACGTTGTAGAGCTTGCCGGAGAAGTTGATGCGCATGCCGTGGGTCAGGTGGCCGCCGTGGGCGAGGTTCAAGCCCATGATGGTGTCGCCCGGCTTGATCAACGCGTGCATCACGGAGGCGTTGGCCTGTGCACCGGAGTGAGGCTGGACGTTCGCGAATTCGGCACCGAACAGTGCCTTGATGCGGTCGATGGCGAGCTGCTCGATCACGTCGACGTGCTCGCAGCCACCGTAGTAGCGCTTGCCCGGGTAACCCTCGGCGTACTTGTTGGTCAGCACGGAGCCCTGCGCCTGCATGACGGCCACGGCTGTGTGGTTCTCCGAGGCGATCATTTCCAGGCCATCGCGCTGGCGGCCCAGTTCGTCGTCGATCTTCGCGGCGATCTCCGGATCCAGCTCGGACAGCTGGGCATCCAAGGACGCCGAAACAACCTGCTGGTACTCAGTCACAGATACCGGGTTCACAGTTCTCCGCCGTTCGTTGCAGCGTATTCTTCGGCCGACATGAGAGGGCCTTCTTCCGTGGCGGCCACCTTGAACAGCCAGCCGGCGCCATAAGGATCGTTGTTGATGAGCGCGGGATCGCTGACAACGGCGTCGTTGATCTCGGTCACCTCACCGGTCACCGGCGAGTACAGGTCAGAGACCGACTTCGTCGACTCAACCTCACCGCAGGTCTCGCCTGCGGTCACAGTGGAACCAACCTCGGGCAGGTCAACGTACACAATGTCGCCCAGGGCATCAGCAGCAACGGCGGAGATCCCGATCCCCACAGGCCCGGCACCGTCAGCGGCAACCCACTCGTGCTCAGCCGAGTACTTCAATTCAGCAACTACCTTGCTCATATCAATTCCTAACTTCTGGTCTGCTTATTTCTGGCGCTTGTAGAACGGCAGGGCAACGACTTCGAACGGCTCTGCCTTGCCGCGAAGGTCTACGTCGACGATCGTGCCCGGCTCGGAATATTCGACGTCGACATACGCCAACGCCACCGGGTAGCCGAGCGTCGGGCTCGGCTGGCCGGAGGTGACTTCGCCGATCAGCGAGCCGTCCTTGAGGACCGAGTAGTGGCCGCGGGCGGCGCGTCGGCCGATGCCTTTGAGGCCCACCAGTTTCTGGCCGATGGTGGATCCGACGCCTGCAGCCTTGATGGCCGTGAGTGCGTCCCGGCCAACAAAGTCGCTTTCCTTGGCCAGGGAAACCACGGGGCCCAGGCCAGCAGCGTAGGCGTTCACGTGGCGCGAGAGCTCGTTGCCGTAGAGGGGCATTCCGGCTTCGAGGCGCAGGGAATCCCGGGCGGCGAGGCCGGCGGGGATGAGTCCGTGGCCTTCGCCGGCTTCGAGGAGTGCTTCCCAAAGACCGGGGGCGTCCACGTTGGGGATGTAGATCTCGAAGCCGTCCTCGCCGGTGTATCCGGTGCGGGCCAGCAGGAGGTCCTGTCCGTTGATCAACACCTCAACGGCCGCGTAGTACTTCAGTTCGGTGACCAGTGTGTGCTGTTCGGCAGGGACCAACGTCAGCAGGATCGCTTCAGCGTTCGGACCTTGCACGGCGATCAGCGAGGTCTCGGCCGAGACGTCCTCGACGACGACGTCGAAACCGGCTGCGCGTTCCAGCAGCGCCTGCGCAACTACCTTGGCGTTGCCTGCGTTCGGGACCACCAAGTACTTGTCGACGCCTTCTTCGGGTGAGGGGCGACGGTAGGAAATGAGGTCGTCGATGATGCCGCCGTCGGCGTTGCAGATCAGCGAGTACTTTGCCTTGCCCACCGCGATGGCGGACAACTTGCCCACCAGCGCGTAGTCCAGGAACGCTGCTGCGTCAGGGCCGCTGACCCAGACTTCGCCCATGTGGGAGAGGTCGAACAGGCCCGCGGACTGACGGACAGCGTGGTGCTCGGCCAGCTCGGATTCGTACTTGAGCGGCATCTGCCAACCGCCGAAGTCCGTGAAGGAGGCGCCGGCTGTTTTGTGCTGCTCGTAGAGAGCGGTGTACTTCTCAGTCATGGAGTCAGTCCTTTAGTTTTCGAAGTCTGCTGTGGTGTCCTCGAACGCTTCGAGGGGCGGGCAGGAGCACACCAGGTTGCGGTCGCCCGCGGCTCCGTCAATGCGGCCTACCGGCGGGAAGTACTTGTCCTGCTTGAGGTGATGGACCGGGAAGGCGGCCTGCTCACGCGGGTAGTCACGGCCCCAGGCGGAACTCACGACGGCGGCAGCCGTGTGCGGCGCGTTGCGCAGCGGCGACTTCTCAACAGTGAAATCACCGCTGGCCACCTGCTCGATTTCGGCACGGATGGTGATCATGGCCTCGATGAAGCGATCGATCTCGGCCAGGTCCTCGGACTCGGTGGGCTCCACCATGAGGGTCCCGGCCACCGGGAACGCGAGGGTAGGAGCGTGGAAGCCGAAATCGATGAGACGCTTGGCCACGTCCTCGGCAGTGACTCCGGTGCGGGCAGTGAGTTCGCGCAGATCCAGGATGCACTCGTGGGCAACGAGTCCGCCCTCGCCCGTGTACAGGACGGGGAAGTGCTCATCCAGCCGGGAAGCAACGTAGTTGGCGGCCAGCAGCGCGGACTTGGTGGCTTCGGTGAGTCCTTGGCCGCCCATGAGCTTCACGTAGGCCCAAGAGATGGGCAGGACACCGGCGGAGCCGTAACGCGAAGCGGAGATTGCGACGCCCGTGGTGGAAGAGGCAGCGGCGGCATTGTTCGCGTCACCGGGCATGAACGGCGCGAGGTGTGCCTTGGCAGCAACGGGGCCAACGCCGGGTCCGCCGCCGCCGTGCGGGATGCAGAAGGTCTTGTGCAGGTTCAGGTGCGACACATCGCCGCCGAACTTGCCCGGCTGCGCCAGACCAACCAGGGCGTTGAGGTTGGCGCCGTCAACGTAGACCTGGCCGCCGGCCTCGTGGATGGCGTCACAGACTTCGCGGACGTCGGCGTCGTACACACCGTGTGTGGACGGGTACGTGATCATGATGCAGGACAGGACGTCCTTGTTGGCCTCGATCTTGGCCGTCAGGTCAGCGTGGTCGATGGTGCCGTCAGCGGCCGTCGCCACCACCACAACCTTCATGCCTGCCAGAACAGCCGAGGCCGCGTTGGTGCCGTGGGCCGAGGCCGGGATCAGGCAGACAGTGCGCTGCTCGTCGCCACGGGAGAGGTGGTATCCACGGATCGCCAACAGGCCCGCAAGCTCGCCCTGGGAACCGGCGTTCGGCTGGATGGACACCTGGTCGTAGCCGGTGATCTCAGTGAGGTCCGCTTCCAGGTCTTCGATCAGTTCGCGCCAACCCGCCGTCTGGTGATCCGGGGCGAACGGGTGGATCGAGGCGAACTCCGGCCAGGAAATGGCTTCCATCTCGGCGGTGGCGTTCAGTTTCATGGTGCACGAACCCAGCGGGATCATGGTGCGGTCCAGCGCGAGGTCCCGATCGGACAGCTTGCGGATATAGCGCAACAGCTGCGTCTCGGAACGGTGCGTGTTGAACACCGGGTGCTGCAGGAAATCAGAGGTGCGGACTGCGGATTCGGGCAGTTCGAACCCGGAGGCGTCCCCTACCGGACCGGCACCAAAGGCGACGGCCACCGCGGACAGGACCTCCGGCGTCGTGGTTTCATCAACCGAAACACCAACAGTGTCGGCGTCGATGATCCGCAAGTTGATGCCGCGAGCCTCGGCGGCGGCGATGACCTTGTCCGCCTTGCCCGGGACGCGGACGGTGAGGGTGTCGAAGAAGGAATCAGCGACGAGTTCGCGGCCGGCCTTCTTCAAGGCTGTGGCGAGGGTGCGGGTGTGGCCGTGGACGGTTTCGGCGATCGCCTTCAAGCCCTCGGGGCCGTGATAGACGGCGTACATCGAGGAGACGATGGCCAGCAACGCCTGTGCCGTGCAGATGTTGGACGTGGCCTTCTCGCGGCGGATGTGCTGCTCGCGGGTCTGCAGGGCAAGGCGGTACGCCGGAACGCCCGCGTTGTCCTTGGAGACGCCGACGATGCGGCCCGGAAGCGTGCGCTCCATGCCTTCGCGGACAGCCATGTAGGCCGCGTGCGGTCCGCCGAAGAACAGCGGCACGCCGAGGCGCTGCGCGGTTCCGACGGCGATGTCCGCACCTTGTTCGCCCGGAGGCGTGATGAGGGTGAGTGCCAGCAGGTCCGCAGCGACGGTGACCAGCGCGCCGCGTTCCTTGGCGTCAGCAATCACTGCGGTGTGGTCGAAGACGCGGCCGGAAACGCCGGGCTGCTGCAGGACGACGCCGTTGATGTCGCCGTCCGGGAGACCGGCCGACAGGTCGGCGATCTCGACCTCGAAGCCCAGCGCCTCGGCGCGACCCTGCACAATGGCGATGGTCTGCGGCAGGAGGTCTACGTCCAGGACGGTCTTGCCATCCTTGGCAGTCTTGTTCTTGTTGGCGCGGCGCATGAGCAGCACGGCTTCGGCCACGGCGGTGGCTTCGTCCAGCAGGGAAGCGTTCGCCACGGGCAGTCCGGTGAGGTCCTGGACCATGGTCTGGAAGTTGAGGAGCGCTTCGAGGCGACCCTGGGAGATTTCGGGCTGGTACGGCGTGTAGGCCGTGTACCAGGCCGGAGCTTCGAGGATGTTGCGGCGGATGACCGGGGGCGTGACGGTGTCGTAGTAGCCCTGGCCGATCATTTGCACGGCCGTCTTGTTCTTCGACGCGAGCTTCCGCAGTTCGGCCAGCACCTGAACTTCGGTAAGGGCTTCCTGCAGCTTCAGGGCAGTGTCCTGACGGATGGAATCGGGGACCGCGACGTCTACCAGGCCGTCGACAGAGTCGTAGCCGATGGCCTTGAGCATGGTGTCAACGTCGGCCTGGCGACGGGCGCCGATGTGCCGGTCCGCGAAGGCGGTGGGGGTTGATTTAACAGTCAAGAGGAACTCCATGATTCAGGCGCCCAATGAGCGCCACGATGATGTGGGGTTCCTCCCCGCTCTGTATTGGACCTGAGAGATTCCGCAGGATTGATAGCCTGCTTGCACCGTCGGTGAGTCCGGTTGCCCGGACTACTTTCCAGAGTTGCCTAACCGCGGCGGTACATGGGCCTGAGAGATTCCTGGGGAGGATTTGCTCCTACGGCGCCTGACTGGATGTACCGGCAGGACTCTCCCGCCGCAGATCAAAAGCGTTGCATCACCTTCAGTGACACGCTTCACACCATAGCGGGTACTTTTGATCTTGCGCAAGGCGAAGATTCGGGAGTGCGCCGTCAGTCCTTCATCGCTTCATGGATCTGCAGGGCGAACCAGAGTTGCGCCACCGTGGACGTTTCACCCATGTCCAACCCCGTCAGCTCACCGATTTTCCGCATCCGGTAGATGATGGTTTGCCGGTGCGCGAACAGGGCCGCGGCGGTCTTCTGCCACGAACGTTGCGAGTCCAAATACGTCCTCAACGTGACAATGAGATCGCCGTCCTGACGCTGTTCGTAGTCAAAAACCGGGCCCAGGAGGCGCCGAACCAGCGCCGTTCCCTCCTCAAAGCCCGTCAGGCCAAGCCACGACGGCCCTTGCGCATAGCGGGCCAAGCCCAGCTTGTTCGCCCGGGCCGAGCCGAGGGCCCACAGTGACTCCTGCAGCGCACGCTGGAGTCCGGCAACAGCGGCTGGAGCACTGATGCCGATCGTGGCGGTCGGGCCGGCGCAATGGCTCAACACCTCGTCAGCAACGTCCCCGGCAACCACCACGTGAAGCCTGTTGTTGCGCCTCAACGAGGCCGCCGAAACTCCGTGGCGCCAAAGCTCGACGTGCACGTTGGCCAGCCTGTCGCCGTCGTCCGCTGCGATCGAGGCGACCAGAAAATCCTGCGCAGGAACATCGAAAGCGGCCAGGCGGCTCTCAATATCCGCCGTCCCCAATCGGCCGTCGAAGGCTTGCAGCAGGAACTCTCCCGCCAAGCGGTGCCGCCCTTCCAGCGAGAGGACAATGCGCGAAAGCTGCAGTCCCAGCACGGTCGCTGCATGAAGAAGTACGACGGCGTCCGGGTGCGGTTCGCCGTTCGGCAACACCACCAGGAGCGCATTCGCGTGGGTCGGGATATCCATGGTCAGCACGTGACTGCCGCGGACCCGATGCCACTGGAAGTTCTTGCCCGCAACGGACACCCTGCCGGGAAGCGGGGCCCATTCGGCGGCGAGGAAGTCCGGAAGCGGCTGGCCTTCGGGATGCCATGGGTGCAAACAGCGGCGGTCCACCACGAACAGCTCGGAGTCCAGTTCGGTGGCCAGTCTTTGGACGAGGCTCTGCCAATGATCCTCGGATGCCCCGGCGGTCCGGAGGAGGTCATAGACCCGCGCAGTCTGGCGGAGGCGGCGCGATTCTTCCACCAGGGACGCCTCCGCAACCGAGCGGGCGATGGCGATGAACGGCAACGGGTACGGGATGTTGATCAGGGGCAAGGGCAACCGCTCGCACGCCGCCAGGAACTCTGCGGTGAGGGGAGGCGCGTGCATCTTCTCGCCGATCGCCAGTGCGCTGGCGCCGGAGTCCATCAAGGCCTCGGCGAGCGCCACTTGCCCGGCGGCGTCAGCGGGGATGGACAAGCCATTGGTCATCATGAGCTCGCCGCCCGTCACCCATTCCCAGAGCCGGGGCAGGTCCGAGGTGTGGGCCCAGGTGATGCGGTTGTCGCGTCCCCCTGCTCCGGCCAGGAGGGTGAGGCCAAGCTGGGGCTCGGCGACGAGTTCGGCCACGGTGATTGCCATGGTTGTGCTCCTGGTTGTGCTCGGGTGGTGATCCACCGGCGGCTTTTAGACAAAGGTATAGGAGTCTTCATCATTTGTATTCAAAGTGCAGATAGTCGGAGTGACTCCCGTCACCAAGAATTGAAGTACTTACTCCCCCCGCTCCCCAAGAGCACTCACGAGAGAGGGTTGCAATGAGCGCAACAAGCAACCTCATTGACGATGCCCCACTGACCGCGTTTCACAAGAAGCTGACGTTTTTCGCCTCGGGTGGTCCGTTCATCGACGGCTATGCGTTGTCGATCATCGGCATCGCCCTGATCACCATGACGCCGGGGCTGCAGCTCAGCACAGCTGAAATCGGTTTGATCGGCGCGGCCAGCTTGGTGGGCATCTTCTTCGGCGGTGCCGTCTTCGGGTGGCTCACCGACAAGATCGGCCGGCACAAGATGTACATTGCCGACCTGGTCGCATTGGCTGTCTTCTCACTCCTGAACGGCTTCGCTACCGAAGTGTGGCAGGTTGTCCTGTGCCGGTTCTTCCTTGGAATGGCCATCGGCGCCGACTACCCCATCGCCACCTCCCTGCTGGCCGAGTTCCTGCCAAAGAAACACCGCGGCCGTCTGCTGGGCGCCACCTTCGTGGTTTGGGCGGTTGGCGCGGCAGTGGCGTACGCCGTCGGATATTTGCTCCGGGACATGGGACCGGATGCCTGGCGTTGGATGGTTGCCAGCCCTGCGATCTTCGCCATCATTACCCTGCTGTGCCGTCTCGGGACCCCTGAGTCGCCTCGTTGGCTGCTCTCCCGTGGGCGCCGCGATGAGGCTGACGCAGTCATCAAAAAGGTCTACGGACAGCAGTACGGCCTGAGCGATATCGCCTCAGACAGCGAGGGTCCCGCCAAGCAGGGCCGGTTCCTGGACATCTTCCGGGGCCAGTACTGGAAGCGGACGTTGTTCGTTTCCATCTTCTGGACGGCCCAGGTGATCCCGCTCTTCGCTGTCTATACGTTCGCACCGGACCTTCTGGCATCCTTCGGCATGCACGGCGACGCCAACCTCTACGGGGGATCGTTCCTGATCTCCATGTTGTTCGTGGTGGGCGGCATCCCCGGACTTTGGCTTGTGGAAAGAATCGGACGGCGCAAGTTGCTTCTCTGGAGCTTCGGCGTCATCGTGGTGGCCCTCGCCATCCCGGCCTTCATTCCCGACGTCCAGGCCGGACCGCTGTTCATCGCCTTGGCTGTCTTCGCGCTGGCTTCCGGCGCCTCCAGTTTCCTGGAAGTTGTCTACCCCAACGAGCTCTTCCCCACGGAGGTCCGTGCAACTGCCGTGGGCTTCGGTACGGCGATCAGCCGGATCGGTTCGGCCGCCAGCACGTACTTGATGCCGATCGCAATCGTGAGCTTTGGCGCCGCCGGTTCCTTGCTCATCGGCGCCGTCATCTCCTTGGTGGGCTTGGTGGCGACGTTCCTGCTCGCACCGGAAACAGCCAACAAGTCCCTCTCAGAACTCACCAGCAAAAAGAAGCCGGCCACCCCGGAGACCAACAAAGTAACCGAAGGATCCCTGTCATGACCACTCACAAGCACATTGGCCCCGTCGATGCCACCAAGGTTCCCCGCTTCGCAGGATTGGGTACCTTCGCG
This sequence comes from Paenarthrobacter sp. NPDC056912, assembly GCF_042786555.1. Lineage (NCBI taxonomy): Bacteria > Bacillati > Actinomycetota > Actinomycetes > Micrococcales > Micrococcaceae > Paenarthrobacter > Paenarthrobacter sp. NPDC056912. Next base: position 104,969 of record NZ_JBHUCD010000019.1, on the reverse strand, counting down.
AGGCTGCCGCAGATCGATCGCGTTCCGGACTATGACATCGCGATTGTCGGTGTCCCGTTCGACGGCGGCACCTCCTACCGCCCGGGTGCCCGGTTTGGTCCGGCGGCCGTCCGTGAGGCCTCCCGCCTGTTGCGTCCCGGGTACCACCCGGAGCTGGACGTCGAACCGGTCAACGAAGTCCAGGTGGTGGATGCCGGCGATATCGCGTGCACTCCCTACGACATTGCCCGGGCAATCCGCGAGATCGAAGAGCAGGCCCGTCCCCTGATCAGCAAGGACAAGAAGCTGATCTCCATCGGCGGCGACCACACCATCGCACTCCCCATGTTGCAGGCCCTCAACTCAGTCCACGGCCCGGTGGCATTGCTCCACTTCGATGCCCACCTGGACACCTGGGACACGTACTTCGACCAGCCGGTCACGCACGGAACCATCTTCCGCAGGGCCTTCGAGGAGGGCCTGCTGATTGAAGACAAGTCCATGCACGTCGGTATCCGCGGTCCGGTCTACGATCGCAACGACTTCCTCCGGGACCACGAATTCGGCTTCCAGATCATCCGCTGCTCCGACTTGGATGTCATAGGTGTCCCGGCGGCCATCGACCAGGTCAAGCAGAGGTTGGGCGATACTCCCGTGTACGTTTCCATCGACATCGACGTCCTGGATCCGTCCTACGCACCGGGCACGGGCACCCCGGAAATGGGTGGCCTGCATTCCCGCGAACTCCTGGCGCTCCTCCGGGGCCTGAACGGCATCAACATCGTGGGCGCCGACGTCGTTGAAGTGGCCCCGGCCTATGACCATGCCGACATCACCAGCGTGGCCGCAGCAACAGTGGTGTTCGATCTGCTGGCCCTGATGGTAAATCGGGGCAAGGGAGCCACCGTGTCGGGCCATGAACTCGAAGCGGCTTCGGCCTGATCTGACCGGGTTGCTTGAGGAATGCGGCGGGGGTCAAGTGTCCAAACCGGCCATTTGACCCCCACGTGAAACCTCGGAGTGGTAGTTTGATCTCTGCTTGAGCCAGACACCCGCACTCAATCGGAGGACATTCCATGCTTAAGGGTTTCAAGGACTTCATACTTCGCGGCAACGTGATCGAACTGGCCATTGCCGTGGTCATCGGCAGTGCGTTCACCGCCCTCGTTGCTGCTTTCACCACCAACATCATCAACCCGGTCATCGCCGCGGCCGGCGGCATGAACGCAGACGGCCTGGGCTTCCGGATCTGGCAGGACAACCCGGCCACGTTCATCAACTTCGGTGCTGTACTCACTGCCCTGGTGACCTTCGTGATCACCGCCGCCGTGGTCTACTTCATCTTCGTAGCACCCATGAACAAGATCAACTCACTGGTCAAGGATCGCCTCTCCACCGAGGAGCCCGAGGAAGAGCCGCTGCCTGCGGACACCGCACTCCTGGCTGAAATCCGCGACCTCCTGAAGGAAGCGGCCGCACACCGCACCACGGACCGCGGTTCAGATCTGGATTCCGACCTTGATTCGGACTTGGATTCTGACCGCATCCGCTAGGACCAGCGCACACCTGCGCTCCTTCCCGGTTGCTTCACGAAACCCGGCGTTCTCCCTCCCAGAACGCCGGGTTTCGCGTTGGCGGCCCACATCACGCGGGCACAAACCGGGAGGAAGCGCACGTTCACCGGGCCGTACCCGGAACGTGACGCACAGGCAACCGGTTCGAAACAGGCGCAGGGCAGCATGAAACCATGAAGCCCATCCCGAGCACTCCCGTCACCGCGGACCTCCTCTGTGATGTCTGCGGTCAGTTGCCCGAACCGCCCAAGGCCCGGCTCACCCTGGCCAACATCGCGGTCATGCTTCCTATCGAACTTCTGGTGCACGCCGCAGTTGTGGAAACCCACCTCCCGTATCTGGGGAAGGTTCTCCTGCTGGCGGTCACCGCTACAGTGCTGGTCATCTGGGTGGCTGAACCATCCGCCGCGAAAGTCCTCCGGCGCTGGCTGCACGCTGCCGCCCTCCATCAGCGCAGGCAGTTACACCAGGCGCCCGCCCTGTGGCGGGCCCGTACTCTCCTCAACGACCAACCAGGCTCACTGCAGAAAATCACCCAATCACTCGCCAAGCTGGACACCAACATTCTCAGCCTGCACGTCCACGTGATGGCCGGGGCGGGGATGGACGGCGTGGTGATGGACGAGTTCGTGCTGTCCGCCCCGGGAAGCGTGACCGAGCAAGAACTCTGAAAGCCATCGACGACGGCGGCGGCGGGCGCGAGTCGCGGGTGTGGCCCACCACCGCGCTGGCCATGGCTGACGGCCAAACCAAAGCCTTGAGCCTCGCCGCCCGGGTCGCGGGGAACCCGCAGGAACTTCCCTTGGCCGTAGCCGAGTTGTTGTCCGCGAAGGTGGTCCCCATTGATCCGGAACGTCAGGCGGGCGAGGTGGCTGCCGGCATCGGGCGCCCTTCGGACATCCTGAAGATTCCGACGGCCTGGCATGGACCGCTGGTTTTCGCCCGCCCGGGTGAGCCATTCACTCCGGCCGAGTCCGCGCGAGCACATAGATTGGCAGAGCTTGCGGAAATCTTGGCATACCGTCCGGGGGCCTCCGCACCATCCGTGGAACCGGTCTAGCGGCGACGACACATTCCGGCCCTATCGGGTTCCAGAACGCCACGGATGCGGGTGCCGTGCGAGGATTTGTCCGTCACTTTCGCATCGCACGATTTCTCTCACTGGGGGACCCATGTCTGACAACACGCAATCCAACGCGCCCGAATCCAGCGGTCCCGGCTCAAACGCAAGCCCGGAACCACAATTCGGAGTTCGCGTTCCCTCCGGGCAGGGACCTGAGATTCCGTCCTGGCACCCCGAAGCCGACCCGTCCCAGCAGTTCGCCCAGTCCGGGCCGGTCAACACGGCAGCTGCCACCAACACTGTCCCACGCGAGGACGTCGGCCGGGGCGCCTTGTTTGCACTGGCTGCACTGCCCATCGGCGTCATCCTGTGGATGATCATTTGGAACCTTGGATGGATGTCATCCTTGGTCACCTATGCGGCCGCTTTCATGGCTGCCAAGTTCTACGCCGCAGGCGCGGGCGCACTCAGCCGTAAGGGCGTCTGGGTGGTCGCCGTCGTCACCGTTGCGACTGCCCTGATGTCCTTCCTCGGCGGAGTCTGGCTCGATGCCGTGAACTTCCTTGGCCGCCAACCGCTGGCCATGGTGATGGATTCCGAGCCGTGGGCCCTCATGGCCGAGAATTTTGCCTACAACCCGGACTTCGTTTCCGGCTACATGGGGGACTTCCTGCTGGCACTCCTGTTCGGCGCCCTGGGTTGTTTCTTCACTCTCCGGCAGCTCTTCGCCGCAACCAAGGAATCCTAGGAGGGGCTTACTTCAGCACGCGGTACTTGAGGAAGATGGTGCCGCTACTGAACGTGCGCTCCTGCACAAGTTCGAGCCGCGCCTCCACGCCGTCCGGCAGGCCCTTCTTTCCACCGCCAACCAGCACAGGAACAATGATGAGCTGGCATTCGTCCACCAGGCCTTCCCGGAATGCCTGAGCAGCAAGTTCGGGGCCGCCGATCAGGATGTCAGTGGCAGCCGAGGCCTTGAGCTGCCGCACATCCTCGGCCTTGAAATCGCTCTCAATCCTGGTGTTTCCGGTGGTCGGGTCCCGCAACGTCCTGGAGAACACCACTTTGTCGGCCTGTCGCCAGAGATGTGCGAAGTCGTCGATGAAAGCCGGTTCGGACCTCGTGTCCCAGCTGTCCCAGGCGCTCATGACGTCGTAGAGCCGCCGGCCGTAGAGGTAGTGCTGCACCGGGCGTTCACGCTCGTTGATGAACCGGTGCACTTCCTCATCCGGCATACTCCAATCGAAGTTTCCCTCGGTGTCCGCGACATAGCCGTCCAGGGACATGATGGCCGAGTAGATGAGCTTTGCCACGGCAGTTCAATCCTTGTCGATCTTGTCCAGCAGTTTCCCCAGGGCGTCACGGATGTCGTCATAGTCGTACTGGCCGGCCCGGCTCTCGGCGGAGATCACCCCGCAACGGTGGATCTTCTTGAAATCACCGATGGGGAACTTGTAGTGGCCCTTTTGGTCGTTGGGATGTTCGTCGTCCACGCCGAGGAACCACTTGGAGTATTCGGCATGTCCGTGCTTATCCAGGAACGCGTTCTCATCCTCCGTGGATGGGGAGTGCTCGCTCCAGTCATCGCGGGTGTCCTTCACGGTCTTCCCATCACGGATCAGGCGCTTCGCATTCTCGAAGCCTTTATTGTTGAGTTTCACGGTCATGGCGCAACCTCGCTTGGATATGGCGGCTCGGCATGGATGGGGCGACTCGTACGGTTCAGCTTAGGACCACGGCATGCCGCCGGGAAGGCCCGGGGAGCGTAGTCCTGCTGCTTAGTTGATGAGCTGGACCCGGAGGCCTGTTCCGCGTTCCTTCGTCACCATCCGCCGTTCAACAGCTCCCCTTTGCGTGAGCCATATAGCTCTGCCGTCGGAGGTCACGGCATCCACCGTGCCTTGGTCCACGATGTCGTTGCCACGCCAGACTTGAACCGATTGGCCAACCAGCAACTTCCAATTATTTACCCTCCTGCCCCGTGCTTGGACGAAGCGGAACCCAAACAACGGCTCTTTCCTACTGTCTTGCACTTGACGACTCCTAGCCTGCTGTACATGGTTCTGTACAAGACCAGTGCCTTCAACGATCGGTACATGACGCAGTTACAGGGCCAAATTCAGGGCAGTGGGCCACCTACAGCGCCTTCACGGCCCCCAGCACTTTGGTCAGTGAATCCTTCGCATCGCCGAACAGCAGCGTGGTCTGCGGCTCATACAGCAGTTCGTTCTCAATACCGGCAAACCCCGGGCGCATGGACCGTTTGAGGAACACCACCTGCCGGGCATCCGCTACCTCCAGGATGGGCATGCCGTAAATCGGGGAGCCCGAGGTGGTCTTTGCCGCCGGGTTCACAACATCGTTGGCGCCCACCACCAAGGCAACATCGGTGGTCTTGAACTCCGAGTTGATGTCGCTCATCTCCTTTAGCGACTCGTAGGGAACGTTCGCCTCGGCCAGCAACACGTTCATGTGGCCGGGCATGCGTCCCGCCACAGGGTGGATGGCAAAGGCGACGTCAATCCCGCGCGCCTCCAGGGCCAACGCCAGCTCCGCTGCAGTGTGCTGCCCCTGGGCCACAGCCAGTCCGTAGCCGGGAACGATGATCACCCGCTGCGCATAGCCAAGCAGCACTGCGACGTCCTCGGCGCTGGAGGACCGGACCGGCCGCTCGCTCACCTCCGTGGAACCAGCAGTTGAGCCGCCCTTGAATGCGCCGAACATGATGCCTGCAACGCTTCGTCCCATGGCCGCAGCCATGGCCCGGGTGAGGATGGTGCCCGATGCCCCCACCAGCGTTCCGGCAACCACCAGCAGCACATTCCCGAGGACCAGCCCTGACGCCGCCACTGCCAAACCGGTAAACGCGTTCAACAGCGAAATGACGATCGGCACATCAGCCCCGCCAACAGGCAGCACCAGCAGGACCCCGGCAACCAGGCCCAGTACCAGCAGAACCAGCGCCAGGCCCAAGGAGCCATCCAGGATCACCACGACGCCGGCAGCCACTGCGGCCAACAACACCAGGGCCATCAGCGCAGGTAGCCCGGGGAACGTCACGGGCCGCGTGGTCATGAGTCCTTGAAGCTTGGCGAACGTGACTCCCGAGCCGGCGAAGGACACCGCGCCCACCAGCAACGTGAACACAATCGCCAGGCGAACCCACGAATCGTCCGTATGCGGAAGTTCAAGGAATGCCACCAGCGCCGCTGCACCACCACCAACCCCGTTGAACAGCGCCACAAGCTGCGGCATCTGCGTCATCTGTACCCTGCGGGCCACTGGCGCAGCCACCCCGGAGCCCACGGCGATGGCACCCAGAATCCAAGGAACGTTGTCCAGTTTCACGGAAACGAAGACTGTCACCACGGCCAGCAGCGCGCCAAAGGCACCGATGAGGTTTCCACGCCGGGCAGTCCGGGGCGAATTCAGGCCCTTCAAGGCAAGAATGAAGCAGGCAGCCGCTGCGAGGTACAGGAGTGCCGTCCAGGTGGGATTGAGCAGCGTCACGGGCGGCGCTCCTTAACCGAGGGCTCCACGGCATCAGCTTTCGACGCCGTCCGTTGCCTTCCCCGGAACATCTCCAGCATGCGGTCTGTCACCACGAACCCGCCCACGAGGTTGGCCGTGGCCAGCACCACTGCCAGGAGGGCAACTGCGAGCACCCACGGATCGCCGGCTTGGCCGGCCACGATGATGGCGCCCACCAGGATGATGCCGTGAATGGCGTTGGCCCCGGACATGAGGGGCGTATGGAGGGTGCTGGAGACCTTGGAAACAACCTCAAAGCCTACGAACACCGAAAGAACCGTAATTGTCAGAAGGCTTATGCCATCCATCAGTGTGCTCCTTCAGTTCCGGGCCGGTCGCTTCCAGGCTGAGCACTCTCAAGGGGTACCGTCTCCCCCGCGAGCCCGGAGAGTGCCGTGAGCGCATCCGCCGTTGGGCTGTGCCGGACCTCCCCGCGGTGGGTCAGGCAGGTCCCTGCCACAACTTCGTCGTCAAAGTCCGGGGAGACAACACCGTCCCGTGTCATGAGCGCGATGAGGTTGGCAACGTTCTTGGCGAACAATCGCGAGGCGTCCGCGGGCATGGCGGAAGCGGCGTCCTTGATTCCCACCAAGGTCACCGTGCCCTGCCCGTCCGCACAGGGGACCAGGATGTCCTGCCCCGGGATGCTGCCTTCAACGTTGCCGCCTGATTCCGCGGCGAGATCCACCACCACAGATCCCGGGCGCATGCCTTGGACCATTTCGCGGCTCACCAGCAGCGGGGCGCGTCTGCCCGGTACTGCTGCAGTGGTGATCAGGACGTCCGACTGGGCCACGTACGGCGTCAGGAGTGCCCGTTGCAAAACTCCCCTGTCCGCACTGAGTTCACGAGCGTACCCGCCCGAGGCTTCCGCCGTTTCGAGGTCCAGCTTGATGAACGTTCCGCCCATGGACGCCACTTCATCGGCCGAGGCCGGCCGGATGTCATTGGCGGAAACCCGGGCACCCAGCCTCTTGGCAGTTCCGATCGCCTGCAGGCCTGCGACTCCGGCGCCCAACACCAGGACCTTGGCAGGCGGAATGGTTCCTGCGGCCGTCATGTAGAGGGGGAAGAACCGAGGCAACCGCATCGCGGCTTCCAGCACGCAGCGATAGCCGGCAACGAGTGCCTGGGACGTCAGGGCGTCCATTGATTGGGCTCGTGAGATGCGCGGAACCAATTCCATCGCAAACGAGGTGATGCCGCCAGCGGCGAGCGCCCGCACCGTTGGCAACTCGGACGACGGCGATCCCAAGCCGACCGTGACGGAATCCCGGCGGAGAGCCCCCGCCGTCGACGGTTCGATGGGACGCACGTGGCAGTAGACGTCCAGCGCCCCGAGATCAAGCGATTGAACTACGGAGGCACCTGCCTGCCGGTAGTCGTCGTCGCTATGGCCGGAGGCCAGTCCCGCGCCTGACTCGATGTCCACTGCCAGGCCCAGACCCACCAATTGCTTGACCGTTTCCGGTGTTGCCGCCACACGCCGCTCACCATCGAGCGCCTCGCGCGCTATGCCTGCTTTCACCCGCCACCCCTCTTCCGGAACACTCCAGAAACCAGTTGGCATGAGTCTATGACCGCTGGGGTCCGGGCGGGAGTAGGGGGCTGCGCTATGTGCACAAGTCCACTAGGGTCGGTGGAAGCTGGGGGCAACCAGCCACCACACCGTCGACGTGCCGGTTCCGGCCGTGCCGTCGGGAAGGAACGCTGCTATGGACACGTTCAAGATCGGCTATTTCGTCGGAAGCCTCTCAAGTACTTCCATCAACCGGGTCCTTTCCAAGGCGCTCATCAGCGTGGCGCCACCGGAGCTCGAATTCCATGAGATCGCCATCAAGGACCTCCCCCTGTACAGCTCGGACTACGATTCAGATTTCCCGCTTGAAGGCCGGGAACTGAAGGACGCGATCGCGGCGTCGGACGGCATCTTGTTCGTGTCGCCCGAGTACAACCGGTCCATCCCGGGCGCGCTGAAGAACGCCATTGACTGGGGTTCACGGCCCTGGGGCACCAACTCGTTCGCCCGGAAGCCCACGGGAATCATTGGCGCATCGCCGGGCGGCATCGGCACTGCAGTGATGCAGTCGTCCATGCGGAGCGTGTTGAGCTTCCTGGACGCGCCGCAGTTGAACGCGCCGGAGGCGTACATCCGGTTCGTTGCGGACGCGTACGACGACGACGGTTCAGTTAAGGACGAAGGCACCGCCGGGCTTTTGCGGCACTACATGGAGGAATACAGCGCGTTCGTGCAGCGCGTCCTTGCGGCCAACGCCCCGGGCCACATCGGCGATCCGGAACCGGACGCGGACAAGCTGAGCCGGTAGGGCTGTCGCTTAGGCGTTGGGGGTCAGCCTTCCAATGGCACTGTGTTCCAGGTTGTCCAGCAGGTCCCGTGGATTCTCGTAGACTTCCACGGCGCCTGCATGGCGAAGTTCCGCCGCGCTGATTCCACCAGACGTCAGGGCGATTGTATGGACGCCGATTTCCGCGGCGGCTTTCACGTCCCACACGGCGTCGCCGACAAAGACAACGTCGCGGGGGCCAAGCTCCAGCTTTTCCAAGCAAGCCAGCAGGATGTCCGGCGCGGGTTTGCTCTCCTTGGCATCGTTGGAGCTGGTCCACGCATCGATGGAGGAGTCGGCGTCGAGGAGCTGCCGGCAAACGTCCAGGTCGCGCTCCTGCGCGGATGACGCCAAACCCACGGCCAGCCCCGCATCCGAACAAGCTGCCAAAAGGTCCCGGGCCGAGTCGAAGGCCCGCAACGCGGGCCAGAACGTGGAGAACACGGCACCGTGCGTGGATTTCAGGTCCTCTTGGGTGTCGTCGGAACATCCGGGAACCAGGTGTTGGATGAGTTTGTCGCCGCCCATGCCGATGCAGCGGTGAATAGCGGACATCTGCACGTCCAGGCCCTCCCGCCGGAACGCCTGCCACCACGCCAGCGTGTGGATATAGCTGGAATCAATCAAGGTCCCATCCACGTCAAAGAGGACCCCGCGTTTGTTTCCGGACCGCGCACTCGATAGTGAGGACATTTTGTAAGCCTACTGATCGCCCATCCCCACAGGAAGGAGATTCCCGGCCGACATATTGCGTAACGCGGGAAATACGCGCCTGCAACAAGTTGTTGGCACGGATATGACAACAATCGGAATCATCGGTGCAGGACACATTGGCAGCCAGGTTGCACGCAAGGCCGTGGAACAGGGCTACGACGTCGTGATCAGCAACTCACGGGGTCCCGAAACCCTCGGCGAGCTCGTCGCGGAACTGGGGCCGCGGGCCCGGGCCGCAACGGCCGGCGAGGCAGCAGCGGCGGGCGATTTCGCCGTCGTGACCGTTCCCCTCAAGAACTACCAGGGCATCCCGGTGGAACCGCTTGAGGGCAAGATCGTCATCGACACCAACAACTATTACTGGGAGCGGGACGGCCGCATCCCCGAGCTGGACAATGGAGAAGCCACTACGTCCGGGCTCCTCCAGAAGCACCTCCCCACATCCAAGGTAGCCAAGGGCTTCAACCACATCTTCGCCAAGGACATCGCCACTGACGGCACCCCCGCGGGTACACCGAACCGGCGCGCCCTGGCCACTTCCAGCGACTTCCCGGAAGCGGCGGAGCTGGTGGCCAGGCTGTATGACGAGTTTGGTTTCGACACCGTCAACATCGGCCCCCTCGAGGACAGCTGGCGCGTCGAGCGCGACCGCCCTGCCTACGTCATCCGGCAGAACGCGGACGAACTGCGGGACAACATGGCCAAGGCGCCGCGCACAGTCTAGGCAGCAAGCACGACGGCGGCAGGCGCCTGGCGCTTGCCGCCGCCATTGCGCGACGCACAGTCGCCCAGATGGCGGGCCACGTGATGCTCACCACATCGAGGGTCGTGATAAGGCTAAGATTTACTTACCTTTGAAGGCATCACACGTAAGTGGTGGCACTGGTGGGGCTAGTCTCGCCCCATGGAGAAAACACAGTTTGATGTAGTCATTGTGGGCGGTGGTCATAACGGGCTGACAGCGGCCGCCTATCTGGCGCGCGCAGGAAAAAGCGTCGCCGTCCTGGAGCGTGACCAGCATTTTGGCGGGGCCGCCATTTCGGCCGCCGCCTTCAAAGGCGTGGATGCGCGCCTGTCGCGGTACTCGTACCTGGTCAGCCTGTTTCCCGAGCGGATCATCCGTGAGCTTGGCCTCAGCATCGACCTCGCCCGCCGGCGCTACTCGTCCTACACCCCGGATCCGAACGAACCGGGAACCGGACTCCTGATCGACGGCGGCGATCCGAACGCCAGCCGGGAGTCGTTCGTCCGCGTGGGCCACGGCGCCGAGGCCGACTTTGATGCTCTCGAGCGGTTCTACACCGACACGGGAAAGCTGGCCAGGGCGCTCTTCCCGACCGTCTGCGAACCCTTGCCAACCCGGACGGAAGCACGGGAGCTCCTGGGCGATGACGAGCTCTGGAAGGCGTTCATGGAGAACCCCCTGGGGCAGGTCATCACCGAGCGGCTCTCCCACAACCTGGTTCGCGGCCTGGTTGCCACCGACGCGCTGATCGGAACCTTCACCTCCCTGGACGATCCGTCGCTGGATGCCAACCGCTGCTTCCTCTATCACGTGATCGGCAACCAAACAGGTGATTGGGATATCCCTTTGGGCGGCATGGGATCGGTCTCGCGGGAGTTGGAGCGCGCGGCACGCGAGGCCGGCGCCGTGATGCTTCCGGGCGCGGACGTCAAAACCATTTCCGACGACGGTTCGGTCCGGTTCCAGCGCGACGGCTCCACGCAGGTGGTCCACGGCGAAAGGGTGCTGTCCAATGTGGCGCCGTGGGTGCTTCAAGGATTGCTCGGTTCACCCTCGATGCCCGTTGCCGCACGGCCCGAGGGCGCCCAGATCAAAGTGAACCTGCTCCTGCGCCGCCTGCCCAAACTCCTGGACACGTCCGTCAGCCCTGAAGCGGCCTTCGGCGGGACCTTCCACATCAACGAGCGCTACGAACAGCTTGAAGACGCCTACCAGGCAGCAGTGGACGGCGCCATCCCCAGCCCGCTCCCCAGCGAGATCTACTGCCACTCGCTCACCGACCCCAGCATCCTCTCCGAAGAACTCGTGGCCGCCGGAGTCCAAACCCTCACTGTGTTCGGGCTGCACACACCGGACCGGCTGGTCACTGAAGAGAACAACGACCAGATGCGGGCGAAGCTCCAGGCTGCCGTGCTGGAGTCCCTCAACTCCGTGCTGGCCGAACCCATTGAAGATCTCCTGCTCAGCGACGCCGACGGGAATCCTTGCGTTGAAGCCAAGACCACGCTGGACCTGGAACACGCACTCAACATGTCCGGCGGAAACATCTTCCACGGCAACCTGCAGTGGCCGTTCCTCGAAGACGACGAACCCCGCGATTCTCCGGCCGAACGGTGGGGAGTGGCCACGGGGCATCCGCGGATCTTCCTCTGCGGCGCGGGCGCCCGGCGCGGCGGCGGTGTCAGCGGACTCGGCGGACACAACGCGGCAATGGCCGTCTTGGAGGATTTGGCCGGCTGAACCGTGTCATGAATCGGGCTGGACACGCACTTTATGGGTGGCTGCCTCCTCGAAAAGCCCAGCGCATGGGGCATCCGGGGAGGCAGCCACCCTTAATATCCCTAGTCAAAGGAGTCCCATGTCCACCAAAATCTCCAGCTGGCCCTCAGCAACTCCCATGTGGGTTGACCTTGGCGCCGACGACCTTAGCGCCGCCAAAGCCTTCTATGCCGACCTTTTCGGCTGGGAGTATGTGTCCGGCGGCGAGGATTCAGGAGACTACCTCCTGGCTCATATCGGCGGGCACGCCGTGGCAGGAATCGGCCCCAAGCAGGACCCCGCCATGCCAACCGTGTGGACCACCTTCCTGGCATCGGACGATGTTGAGGTGACGTCCAAGAAAATAGCAGCGGCCGGCGGACAGTTGATTGCACCTCCCTTTGACGTGATGGATTCCGGCCGGATGGCGCTGGCTGCAGACACTGCCGGAGCCGTCTTCGGCATCTGGCAGGCAGGGACCCACATCGGGGCAGAACGGGTCAACGAGCACGGGGCACTGTGCTGGAACGAGCTCCACACACGCGACTACCTGGCGGCCCGGGCCTTCTATGCCGAAGCCTTCGACGTCAGCTACCAGGACATCACGGAGGACGGATACGTCTACTCCACCATCCGCCGCCCGCTGGATGGCCGGGAAGTCGGCGGGGTCCACCATGACACAGAACTTCCCGACGACGTACCCAACTACTGGCTGACCTGGTTCGCCAGCGAACACGTGGACGGCACCGCGGCGCGGGCCGTGGAGCTCGGCTCAACCCTCATTGCACCCGTCACGGACAGCCCCCTTGGGCGCATGGCGATCGTGCAAGCACCACAAGGTGAAGTGTTCGGCGTCATCGACGCGCCCCACACCAACGAGTAGTCAGCTGCGTCTGCAGGCGGCAGGCTCAGACCGCGTGATAGTCGGACTCCCTAAGCCGCCGCCGGATCCAAAGCATCGCTGATAATTTCATGCGCGTGGGCGGCGGCGAGGGGAGCGGCCAAACGATGAACTGCCTGGAAGCTCTTGCGCACGGCAGGCCCATGCCACTCAGGCGGCAGGTAGTCGGTGGGCAGATTGGGATCCCGGTAAGGGAACTTGCGCCACATGGTGAGCATCGGGATGTAGTAACGGAAAGCGTCGCGACGCAGCTCTTCCGTGGAGGAAGCCAGGGCGGCTTCCGGATCGTCGCCAACCCGTTGGGTCCACTGCTGCTCCGCCCCCTGGTACAGCTCAAGGAACTCGGTGAACTGCTCATCGAGTTCCTTGAGGTCCCACCATTCAGAGATCTTCGGCCGCATGGGTCCGTCAAAAACATAGTCACTACGGAACAAATCCACGAATTCGATCAGCCCGCCGGCCGTGAGGCGCTCCCGGGCCTGTTCCAGCTTGTGCGCGGGCGCGATCCACACGCCGTTGGCCACGGACCCGAAACCAAGCCCGGACAACGCCGAGCGCAGCTGGTGCCGGCGGTTCCGCATCGATTCGGGCACGGAGAACACGGCAAGCACCCAGGTGTCCACTGGCGCCGGCTGCTCAGGGGCAAAGATCCGGCGGTCACCTTCGCGGAAAACATCGCTGACGGATTCGGAGATTTTGTACTTCGCAATACCGCCTTCGCGGACACTCTTCAGCACGCCCTTGGCCTTGAGGCGGGACACCGAGGACCTCACCCCCGGCGCATCGTAACCGAGCGAGCCCAGCATGGAGATCAGCGCGGATACCGGCAAGGCATCGCCCGCGTTCCGGCCGTAGAGGCCGAAAATCGTGACAAGCAACTGCTGGTGGCGCACCGCGGGTGCCGGAACGGCGAACATCGACGGATCCTCATTTCCGCGCCCCGATTCAGGCGCCAGTCAAGTTCATCATAGGTGCGGTGAACGTGCCGTTCCGGCGGTGCCGCCGCAGTGGTCTATCAAAGCCGGGAAAAGCTGAAGCCGGCGATGACCAGGCCGATCGCCAGCACAGTGGAGGCCGCAATCGCCTTGCTGTTCCGCTGCATCCACCCGTCCACTGCTGTCAGCATCACGTCGGCGCGCTCGGGCCGCCTGAGCCAAAGGACGATCGGCACCAGGACCGCAGTCTGGAGGGCCAAGGCGTAGCCGAGGACAAAAAGCGATCCAGCGAGCAACTGCAGGCCTTGCAGTCCGATCAGCGCGCCGGCAGTGATGGAGAGCAGCAACGCTTTGGGACGCAGGTTCAGGACGAGGCCCAAAGCCAGGAATTTCCACGGACGGGCGGAGTCCAGTTGCGCCTTGATCCTGCCCAGCATCAGGTTGTCCGTTGTGTTCTGGCGCCTGAAGAGATGCACGGAATATCCCACCAGAACTGCCGCGATAACAAAGCCCGCCGCCGCAAGCTCCACGTTCTGGGGCTTGTCGTTCCGGACAGGCAAGGATTGAAGCCCGATTGCCGCGAGGCCCACCACTACTGCGGCCCCCGAAAGCGTACCGATCAGGAAAGGCAGAGCTCCGCGGTGGGCGTTTGGAGACAACAGGATCATGATGGTGATGCTGACGGGCACAGTACTCATCGCACCAGCGAGCGCGAGGGGCAAGAGGCCGACGACGAGGCTCAGCACGTGTAGCTCACCCGGCCTCAGCCGCACGCCGGCGGGACATCACGCCTTCACCTCACCGGGATCAGGGTTCCCCGGCCCCTCCCGGGTCCGCCGGGACCGCCGCGCGCGGATCTCTTTGTCCTCGTCCTTGATGATGGCTTCGAGTTCCGATCTGTCGCCGGTCAGGGCCCTGCGCCAGGTCCTGGAGGTGTCGGCATCCACCAGCAATGCGCGGACCAGCAGTGTGAGGGGCACGGCCAAAATGGCGCCCATGGGACCCAGGATCAGGGCCCAGAAGAGTACTGAGACAAAGGTCAATGTCTCGCTGAGGGATACGGCGTTGCCAATGTATTTGGGTTGGATCACAGATTGGATGGCGCTGTTGATGACGCCGAAGACGATGATGACGCCCACCACTGTGGGCCAGCCGCCGCTGAGGTAGCCAAAGAAGAGTGGCGGAACAATGGCGATGAAGTAGCCGACGTTGGGGATGAAGCTGCAAATGAATGAGAGCAGACCCCACAGGAGAGCGCCGGGAACCTGGAGGAGCACCAAAACCAACCAGTTAAAAAGGCCTTGTGCGACCCCCAGGACTGTAGTGGCAACCATGTACCGGCGGACGCCCGCGCCGAAGCCCGTCAAAGCTGTCACAATGGCCGGACGGTGCCGGCCCACATAGGTGAGCAGGGCAGGGACGCGGGATCCGTCCACCGCCATGAGAATCAACATCGTCAGGATGACTACGAGGCCGCCCACCAGATCCGTGACGCTACCGAGGAGGCCGGCCACGAATCCGATGATGCGTCCCGGGGTGAAACTCTCCTGGATGGCCTGGGTTTGCTCCGGCCCGAACCCTGCAGATTCCAGGGCCCGGGTGACGGCGTCGCCCAGTTGCTGAAGTTGCGGGGCGAACTGCGGCAACAGTGCGGCGAATTGCGCCAGTGCCGCGATCAGGACCGTTGCAAAGGCGATCAACAGGCCAAAGACAGCTCCGATGGTGGTGACCGTGGCAAAACCCCTGCGGATGCCGCGCCCGTGCATCCAATGCCTGATCGGATGCACGCAAAGGGTGAGCACGAAGGCCAGGAACACCGGCGTGAAGATCCCCTTGATCGCGGCCATTCCGAACGCGGCCACGGTGGCTCCGGCCAAGGCAAGGAGGATCGTCGTGCTGCGGGGAAGGCCTGTTGGAGGCTCCGAATCAGATGGTTCCGGCCCCATGGTGCTCTCCTTTGCTAGGCCCGGTTTGCCTGCGTCTATTGCAGGGACGAGGTGAGCCGGGCGAGGTTGTCGAACACTTTTTGCTGGGTGGGGCGTTCCATCCACTCATCGAGGTGGAGTTCAATGCTGTTCGCCCGGTACCCGTCCTCGACGTGGCGCATCGCATCCACAAGCCAACGCCCGTGCGCCAACACGGAGACCTCCATGTTCAGGGCGAATGATCGAACGTCCATGTTGCTTGACCCGATGACGGCCACCTCCTCGTCAATGGTGAAGTGCTTGGAGTGGAGGACCTTGGGCGAGCGGTAAAGGTGGATCCGTACGCCTGCCCGGAGCAGGGCCTCGTAGTAGGAGCGCTGCGCGTGGTAGACAAGTGCTTGGTCCCCCACCTCGGAGACGAACAATTCCACGTCCAGCCCTCTCGCGGCAGCGGTCAGAATGGCCATCATGATGGATTCATCAGGCACAAAGTACGGGCTGGTGATGCTGACACGGCGCTCGGCTTTGTGGATCAGCGCTGTGTACAGCTTCAGGTTGTTGTCGTTGTCAAAGCTCGGCCCGCTGGGCAACACCTGAGCGTCCAGGAGCCCTGGTCCGTCACGGACCACAATCGGCGCAGTGTTCGGTGGCAGGATGACTCCCGATTCGCTGTACCAGTCCGTGGCGAACACTGCATCAAGTTCACGGACCAGCGGTCCTTCCACGCGGATCATCAATTCCTGCCAGGTGAGTCCCCGCTTCTTGTTCTTCTCCGTGTTGTAGCTGGAGTCGA
Organism: Paenarthrobacter sp. NPDC056912; assembly: GCF_042786555.1. Lineage (NCBI taxonomy): Bacteria > Bacillati > Actinomycetota > Actinomycetes > Micrococcales > Micrococcaceae > Paenarthrobacter > Paenarthrobacter sp. NPDC056912. Next base: position 88,706 of record NZ_JBHUCD010000019.1, on the reverse strand, counting down.
TGAGGTTCTGGGATCCGGTGAAGCCGATCCTCCCGTCCACCACCACGATCTTGCGATGGTTCCGCAGGTCGGGGCGCTGCCATTTACCCTTCAACGGCATCAACGGAAGCATCGGGTAGTAGTCGATGCCGGCTTTGCGCAGGAATTCAATCGTTTCCTTTCGCCCCGGGTACATGAGGCCGGACAGGTGATCCGAGAGCACCCTGACCTTGACTCCGCGCCCTGCAGCGCGCTCCATGGCATCGAAGAACGGTGAAGTGGAAGGGTCTCTGGCAAAGATGTAAAACTCCACGTTCACGTAGTCTTCGGCGGCGTCAATGGCCTTGACCATCGAGTCAAAGGTGCCGTTGTAGTCGTCCAACAGCTCGACGGCGTTCCCGCCGATCATCGGCAGCGCCCCGAGGTTCCGGTTCAGCACTACCGCCGAATGCAGCCATTCCGGCCACTCGTCACTGTGATTGACCGCCAGCGTCCCCTTGGTTCCCTCAGCTACCCGCGCGTTGACCTCCCGCTGCTTCTCGCGCCGAGCCTTCGGCAGCTTGGCGTTTCCCACCAGGAGGAAAGCCAAAGCTCCCAGGACGGGTATGAAGATAATGGCCAGCAGCCATGCAATCGCGGAGGACGGCCGGCGGTTCCTTGAGAGCAGGACGGCGGCTATGGCAACCAGCACGAAGTGGACAGCCACCACGAGCAGCGTGACCCGTTCGGGGTCTTGAAAGAAATCGAGCACTGGGGCGTCCTGGTCTCAGATGATGAACCTGCTGTCGTACCGGTTGCCGGGGTCGAAGTAGCTGTGGCGGGACTGGGGACCGGAACGATCGTTCATGCCCCTGCCACGAACGATCAGATACAGCAGGACACCCAGGAGAGGCAGGAAGATCAGCAAAAGCATCCAGCCGCCCTTTGCCCAGCCGCTGAGGTCCTGGTCCCGAAACACGTCGCCGATGATGGTGAAGAGCGCGGACAGGAACGCGAAGAGAATCAAAAGCCCGGCGACTCCCCAGAAGATGGTCCAGATGTTCTCGAAGTAACCCATGTGCTTCCCAAGCTCCTAGTACGGTGACGGACTGCGGCGGTTCCGGGTCGAGCGGCCAGATGACCGGAGACTCATGTGTGCATAGGTTCATTGTCGGCATCGGAGGGTGGCCTGAACCTCACCCCTTGGGGGTGAAACTGGGGCCCGAACAAAGCGGCCTCGCCGGAAAGGAGCCTTACAGGATTCCCCGTGCCGCGGCGATCTTCAGGACGTCGCGCCGGCTCGCAGCTCCGAGCTTCCGGTAAATGGACCGCTGGTGCGTCTTGACCGTGTTCACCGATATGAACAAAGCGCTGCCAATATCGGCCGCGGTCATCATTGAGCGCATGTAGGTAAGGACCTCAAGTTCTCGCTCTGTGAGGCTCCAGTACAGGAACGTCGTCATGCTGTCGTCATGCGTGCTTGGCGTCATCCGCGCGGCTACAAATGCTTCGTGGGCCGTGCCCCACACGGCGTGCTGGACAAGGAGACCCGAAAGGTCGTCATGGCGTTCAGCGAATGGTCGCAGGACGCACTGCGGCTCGGCCAGGGAGATCGCGTGCTCAATCCGCTCATGGGCGGTGGTCATGTCACCGGACTTCGCAGCAATAAGCGACTCGGTCAACGCCATGCTGGTTCCGATATAGGCGTTGCGTTGGCGTTCCGGAAGGGATTCGGTGCAGCGGAGGGCGTCAGCGAAATTCCCTCCACGCCTGAGCAACTCGGCCAGGAACGTTTCCACCAAAGGAGGGTGTCCTCCCACACCCAGCGGCTTGACCATCGCCAAGGCACCGGCAAGGTCTCCACTGGCTTCTGCAAGTTTCGCTCGTGCCATGACGGAAAATGTCTGCCAGGAGGGCCCAAACAGCCCACGGTTCTGAGGCGAGGCCAACTGGCTGCGCGACGCGGCAACCTGGACCTCGTCGCCTCCGGCGCAATCGATCAGGACCCGGTAGAAAGCGCACAGTTTGGCTGCGGAAGTCACCCCGTTCCCCGCATGCTGGATCTTGTCCAGATGGCTCCGTGCGCTCACAAGGTCGTCCACCCAATAACAAGCGATTCCCCGCGCCAGCCAAGCGGAGTCCCCTGGACCGTCCGCGCTCCAGCCGAGGTCCTGGGCGCTTTCCAAGGCGTAGAGGGCAATTTTGTCGGCTCCCATCAGGTCGCCGGCGGCCGCATGGGCCAGCGCGATTTCCGAGGCCACCCCCACCCTTTCTTCCACTGAGGCATCAATCCCCCGAACTGTGCCCGCAACCGTATTAGCCAGCGGAGACCCGTCGCGCCCATGGATGTCCGTCCGCCTTAGGAGCGCCACCTCCGTCGTCGGTTCGCCGGCGTGGCCGCCGTCGTCGTTCTGCACGGCCGCGGCATGTCCAGCTGCCGTGACACTGTCCCGTGGTAGCAGTCCGAGCAGGTCCGCAAAGGATTCGAGCCTCTGCCTGCGCCCGGCGTCAATGTCCGCAACACCGGCCAGGGCTCGGCGGTTGAGGACCGCAGCGGACGAAACGTCTCCAGCAAGCGAGCGGCAGACAGCCCTGATCAGGAGGACTTCGGCGTCATCACACCAGGGCGCCGCAAGGTCGAGGCACAGCTGTTCCAGGGCGTGCAGGCCGTTGCGCAGGAGATACTCCACCCAGCGGCCTCCCAGCGCTTCCGCGGCCAACTGGGGTTCACGGCCCATCAACGCCTGCGCCACGCTTTCGGAGACGTCGACATCCTCGTAATAGCGGGCGGCGACCCGATGAAGATGCTCCGCAAGGACGGGGTTCCTGTACTCCAGAATTCCGCGGCATTGTGCTGCAAACAGCGGCTGCCAATGATAGACAGCCTCGTCCTCACGGAAGTCTGTCTCCTCGAGGAAGAGTCCCTTCCTCAGGCACTCCTGGAGCAGGATTCCGGCTGTAGGCAACCCGGACAGCTCGATTGCCAGTCCGCGCTCAAGCCAGTCGCAGGTGGTGGCGCGCAAAACGAAGTCGGCCAAGGGCTCGTCGAGCTGGCTGAGGACTTCCTCGGCGATGTAGTCCGCGAAAGCACTCTCCGAGGTGAACACACCGGAAGCGCCCTCCGGTTCAGTCTGCGCCTGGCGCACCCCCAGGAACGCTGCATGAATGGCCACAGGCCACCCTGCCGTCGCGGCCCAGATCTCTTCCACGTCCCAGCCAGGTGCCCGTCCGAGGCCATCGGCGAACCGGGCGGCCTCCTCCAGGGTGAATGCCAGGTCTCCGGTGCGGAACTCCTCCAACCCCCCGCTGTAACGCAGCCGCTCAAGTCGCAGCGAAGAATGGTCCCGACCAGAGAGAACCAACTTCAAGGAGGGGGGCGCAGACCGTGTCAGCACCCCCACGATGCCGTCCACCAATCCGGGCCCGGCCAAGTGAACGTCGTCGATGACCACGGCCAAGGGCTGATCAAGCAGTTCCAAGGCCCCCAGAAGATGATCATAGGACGCTGCTTCGTCCTGGACGAGTGCCCGGTCATGGCTAAGGAGGACTTCATTCATGGCAGGAAAATCTCTGGCCGCTGCTGATTGGATGGCAGCCAGTATGCCCCGGAACAGCCGTTCAGGCTGTGCATCAAAGCGGTCAAGGGTGAGCCACGCTGACGGCATGGGCGTATTGCGGACCCAGTCACTCAAGATAGTGGACTTGCCGTAGCCCGCTGGGGCTTCAACAAGTATCAGCCGGCGCGAACCGGCGGCCACGGACAAGCCATCATTGAGGCGGGGACGCTCAATTGCAGCGTCCACGCTACGGGGCGGCTGGATCTTGAACAGTGGACTGGGCCCAAATCCGCTTGCGGATAAGTGTCCCACGAGGCACAGAATAGGCCTCGACCGCTCCGGTATCAAGGCTTCCCGGATACGGCAGCGCAAGGCACGTAGGCGTCGTACCGGCGGCGCCGCGCCGCAGCCTGGCCAAGGTCGGGCGGGGTTAGCATGAGTCATGCTCCGGCAGCGCCGCGCAAAACGCCCGGCACTGCTCACTTCATCGATGGATCGACTATGCGACGAGTGGTATTAGGTGCGATCGCACGGACGGCTGCCGTGGTGGCCGCCACCCTTCTCCTGTACTTCTTCGTACCGGTAGACGGTTTTAACGAACACAATCCTGCCGCTGCCTGGTTCCGGCTGGCGGTTGTCGCACTGGTGTTTCTAGGGGCCATGAGCTTCCAGGTCCGGCGGGTGGCGTACGCCAAAGCCCCGCTGGTGCGCGCTGCGGAGGGCATCGTGCAGATCGTCGTGTTGTTCGTCAGTCTTTTCTCGCTGCTCTACACCGCCATAGCCACATCCGACCCACTCGCATTCACCGAGCCCCTTGACCGGCTGGATGCGCTGTACTTTACGACCACCACCCTGGCTACGGTGGGGTTCGGCGACATCACGCCGGTCACCGACTTGGCCCGCGCCGTAGTGACGGTGCAGATGCTTGCCGGGCTCGGCCTCCTGGTGGTGGTGGGACGGGCGTTCCTCTTCGCAGCGAAACGTCCGCGCCCGCAAGCATAAGCCGCGCCCGCACGTAAAGACCGCGTCAGCCGACGTCGTGACGTCTGCCGGCGCGGTCTCTGGGATCGCGGTCCCCGGGATGTTCACACGGCTACTTTGGCCTTGATCGCTGCGAATTCAGTTGCGGTGATGGTTCCATCATCGAGCAGGGCCTTGGCCTTGGAAATCTCGTCACTGGGGCTCGAGGTGGGGCCTGAGGTGGCAACGCTCCTGATGTAGGCCTCGCCTGCTGCCTGGCGCTGCCGGGCGTTCTCCATGGAGCGCTGGGTCATACCGTTTCCGCGGGCAATCAGGTAGACCAGCACCGTAAGGAACGGTATAAAGACCAGGGCGAACAGCCAGATGGCTTTCAACCAGCCGTTCAGGGCGTGGTCCCGGAAAATATCGCCGATGATCGCAAACAGGGCGTACATGTAGCCGAAGAAGGCGTAAATGGTGAAGAACCACCAGAAGATGTCCCAAAAGTTTTCAAAGAAATTCATTGTGATCTCACATGCTCTCATTCAGGGTGGCGGCGTCCACAGGGAACGCGGTCTCTAGCATTTGATGTCTTTGCTGAGGTTGGACACGGCAGTCTCAACGCCCGCTGCTTCGTCCTTAAGTGATGCGACCGCTTCAGGAACCGTCGCCTGGTCACGGACATCGTTGACAGCAGCCTCGAATTTCTTTTCAGCCGCCTTCACGGCCTCCAACCGGTCCTGGGTAATGTCCGCCGCCTTCTTGTTCAGCTCGTCAGCGGCCTTCACCACCTCGTCCCGCGCTGCGCGGATTTGCTCGATGGTCGCTTCAGGCGTCAGTAGGTTTCTGAAACTCACAACGGCCGCGTTGTAGGCTGAGGCTGCGTTGCAGACATCCTCCGTTTTTGCCTGTTCTTTCGCGATGCTGGCACTGGCGGAGGCTGTGCTTGTACTTCCCGAATTGCTGGGCCCGCAGCCCGTGAGCAAAACAATTGCCATCCCGACTGCCACTGGTCCTGCCAGGACCGGGTGCGGTCTCCACATAAGAGGTTCCCTTCTGAGCTCGACTGCTGTTTCACAGCCCCTATGGCGGCCGCGTAGGAACATTGTTGATCTGGCACACAGGGCTAACCTCATCCCCTGAGGATGAAATGCCGGTCCCTGCTAGGCCGCCGTCGGCGTGAAGGGGAGGATCTCGGCTTCAGCGCCGCGCACCAGGATGCAGGTGGATTCAGGGATCTCCTGCCATGCTCCGTAGAGATCCCCCAGTGGCTCGGAAACCACTATCCGGGACTCGCGTGAGAGGCCCTTCAAGACATCGTTGTCCGGATACTGCGCCTGGAGGGTTTCGATGTCGGTGCTGTGGAACAGGGACCGGGAATTACCCTCGCTGGAATAGCGGAAAGCCCAGGTGGTCTCGCCGTCGGTGGTGGCTATTGTCATCTGCATCGGATCTTCGATCCCGTGACGCCGGCCCGTCCTTTCGACAAATTCGACGGCGGCAGCCACCGCCGCTCGAACGTCTTCCGTCAGACCGAAGCTGAGGGCAAGGTAGAAGAACAATTCGGAATCCGTCGATCCCAGGATCTCAGGGTAGAGCTCCGGCTCGACCGCCAACGCCAGGTCCCGTTTGATGGTGGGGAAGCCCCTGATGGCCCCGTTGTGCATCCATAGCCAGTCCTCATGCCGGAAGGGGTGGCAGTTTGTTTGCTGCACGGCCGAACCTGTGGAGGCGCGAATATGCGCGAAGACCCGCTCTGAGGATGCCTGCGCGCAGAGTTCGCGAAGATTGACGTCATGCCACGCCGGTTCCGTGCTGCGGAACAGGCCTGGTGTTTGCCGGGTTCCATACCAACCGACGCCGAAGCCGTCACCATTGGTGGTTTCCACGCCGAGGCGCGAATGCTTGCTTTGCATGACGAGTGAGTTGGCGGGCTTGTAAAGAAGTTCCTCCAAACTCACCGGTGAACCTGAGTACGCTAGCCAACGGCACATGTCGGCCTCCCTTCATTTTTCATTGCAGCACGGAGGCCGCCCCGGGCAGATCACCCGACTCGGATGAGACCGAACCACGTCAATCGGGGGGAGTATTTAAGCACTGCAGCTCGGCGAACAGGAGTCCACCATGAAAGTCGGACCAGTTGAAGTGATCATCTGCGCGTTTCGACAACCGGAGGTGGATGCAACCGTCGTGGCCGCATTGGGCGGGGCGGTCAAGTCGGGTGCGGTAGCGCTCATGGACCTGGTCCTGCTCACAAGGGACCATAACTCGGTTGTGCACGTGCGCGACCTGGAAGACCACCTGCAGGCCGATTGGTCGGACATGATGGTGTATCCGCGGCCATTTACCCTCCTCAGTGACGCGGACCTTGAAGTCGCCGCCGAATCCATCGGAAACAACGAAACCGCTTTGGTGGTGGCTCTTGAGCATCGTTGGGCCCAGCGCCTTTCCGACGCGGTCCGGGAGTCAGGAGGGGTGACCACACTGTACGCGAGGATCCCCAACGAAACCGTTGTCACAGCCCTTGAAGCAGACGGTTTCTCGGTTGGCTGAACGATCCATGGACCAAGGAATTCTGATGACATTTGCCAGAAGCGGCCGGCCGGGGCTGCTCGGAAACATTGCGCGATCCGCTGCCCTGTCCGGGGCAGCTCGAGTCGCTGCAGGTTCCCTCGAAGAACGCAGGCGTTCCCTTTGGGGCAAGGAACATGTGGTGCCGGCCGCCCCATCCGGAACTCCGGCCGGAAGGGAAAGGCTGGCCGACCAACTGGCAGTACTAGCGGAGTTGCACGCTGCAAAAGTGCTGACGGACAGGGAATTTTCTGCTGCGAAAGCCAGGCTCCTGGGATGAACACCCAGGACGAGGAAATTCTCCGTTTGCGGGCCCAAGTGGCGCGCCTCCAAGAGGAACAGGATTCGGGACAGGACGCCGAACCAGCCAAACGGAAGGGATCCGCTGCTTTGGTGGCACGCTGGACGGCAGCTGTTGTGCTGATTGTCCTCACCGGCGTGCTGGTGCTCAGCGCTGTTCCCGCCATGTACCTGCGGGCCCAGTTACTCGACACCGAGCGGTACGTGGAAACCGTGGCGCCGCTCGCGGCAGACCCCGCAATTCAGAGCGAGATTGCTGACAAGGTCACCAACCAAGTCACAGCAGCGGTCGACGTCGAAGGAATCACGCGGGATGCGCTGGCTGAGCTCACCCAATCCACGCCGCGCGTGGCTCCGGTCCTGGCCGGACTCGCGCCGGCGATAGCCAATCAGTTCGAGTCCCTGGTCCACACTGCGGTCACCAACTTTGTAGCCACACCCCAGTTCCACGATCTTTGGATCCAAGTGAACCGCGCCGCGCATCAAGGCCTGGTGAATCTTGCTGAGGGGAAGAACGACGGCATTGCCAGAATCGACGATAGCGGCGCCGTCACCATCTCCACCAAGGAGATCATCTCCCGGGTAAAAGAGCGGCTTATTGAACAGGGGGTCGGCATAGCCGCAAGGATCCCGGAGGTTGACTCGCACATCACGCTGTTCCAGTCCCCGGAGCTTGTGCGGGCAGCCCAGGCCATCAACGTTTTGGACCGGCTGGCACCCTGGCTTGTGGGGTTGTCGATCGTGGCCGCCCTGGGTGCCATTGCAGTGACGCCCCGGGGTGGAAGACGGCGCACCACCATCTGGGTCGGGCTGTCCATTGCCATAGCCATGGCGTTATTGGCCCTGGCACTGGCAATCGGCCGCGGCGTTTACCTCAATGCGGTGCCGCCCGAGGTGGTGTCCGCAGCCGCGGCACAAAGCCTCATTGATACACTCATCGTGCCGCTGAAGACCACATTGCGGCTGGTGTTCGTGGTGGGGCTGCTGGTAGCAATCGTTGCCTTCATTGGCGGCCAGTCGCGCGCGGCCAAGCAGCTCAGGCAAGGTGTAGCCAAGGCCGGAGACTTCCTCTCCGGAAAACTCGGAGGCGGTCCAGCCAAACCCTGGCAACTCGCCTTGGCGCGGTTCCGCCGGATATTGGAAGCGTCCATCCTGGGGATCGCGGTACTTGTGCTGATCTTCTGGGAGGACCCCACTGCGGCCGTGGCGATCTGGACGGCAATAATCGCCGGCCTGCTGATCCTTCTGGTGGAGCTCCTTTGCCGTCCTGCCAATGTGCCGCAGGAATCCCCCTGATGATCCGGGTCCGGGCAATGGGGGCTGAGGTACGTGACAGCTGACAACGCTCTTGACGTACCATCCCTTCGGACGCAACTGGCATTGTCCGTCCCGGCGCTCGTCGTTGGTGTTTCCTCAGCAGTGGGATTGTTCGCAGTAGACGAGCTGGCCCATGGGATTGAGCACCTCATCTGGGCTGCACTCCCCGAAGCATGGGGCGTAGACCCGGCATCAGGATGGTGGATCTTTGCAATCCTCAGCTTGACGGGGCTGGCCATTGGCCTGATTGTGCAGTTCGTGCCGGGCCATGGTGGCCGAGACTCTGCCACCACCGAACTCGTCGCTCCCCCGCTCAAACTGTCGGCAGTCCCGAGTTTGCTCGCCGTGACGGTCCTTGGCCTGGCGGGCGGTGTCAGCCTGGGACCGGAAATTCCCATCATCGCCTTCAACACGGCCCTCATGGTTGCGTTGGTCGGCAGGTTCTGGCCGGTCATCAGCAGCGAACTCGCGGTCATGGTGACTGCCGCGGGAACCATTGGTGCGCTTTTCGGGACTCCTGTGGCGGCTGCGCTTGTCTTTACGGGTATTGTGGCCACGTTCAAAGCCGGAGGCGCGTTGTGGGACCGGTTGTTTATCCCGCTGGTTTCAGCCGGTGCAGGGGCTGTGACCATGAGGTGGCTGGATGGACCCCAGTTGCCCGAGCCGGGTTTTCCCCTGATCGGCACACCCGATGCCGCAGACCTCGGCGGCGGCATCGCGGTCACTGTGGTTGCCACGCTCGTTGGTCTTGGCGCCGCGTTGGTATTTCCCTACGCACACCGCTTCTTCCATGGGCTAAGGCATCCGGCTCTCTACATCACGTTCGGCGGGATCCTCCTGGGCCTTCTGGGTGTCCTCGGCGGACCGATCACCCTGTTCAAGGGCGCGCAACAGACCGCCGACCTGGTCCGCAACCACGCCGACTACTCACTCTGGACGCTTGCGCTCATCATCGTGGTTAAACTCGCTGCCCTTGTCATCGCTGCAGCCGCAGGATTCCGCGGGGGCCGGATCTTTCCTGCGGTGTTTATCGGTGCAGCGGTAGGAGTCGCAGCCAACGCCGTCATGCCGGCCATGCCGCTGGGCCTGGCTATCGCCTGTGGCGTCATGGGGGTTGTCCTTCCCGTGGCGCGCGATGGATGGGTGGCCTTGTTCATCGCTGTGGTGGTGGTCGCTGACGCAACGGTTCTACCTGTCCTGTGCGTGGCGATCCTGCCGGCCTGGTTGTTGGTGTCCCGAACGCCGGAGATGCTGATCCACGAGGCTCCCCCACCCGTCGCCCAGGGGCTGCGCGCCGGACAGGCATAGGAATGGCTGGCCCGCTGCTACTGGTGCACACATCCCGGTGGTTCCGAGTTGCCGCTGACAGTGAAGTCCTCACATGTCAGGAAAGCGGCCTGGTTCGCGCCCAGCACGAACGAGATGGCGGCGATGGCCATGACCGCCGCCACCACAATGAACCGCCACTTCAGCGGCAAGTCTTCGCCGAATTCCGGCCAGACCACACGTGCCAAGACCCAGATCGTGGCAGGGATCCCGAGAATCGCAACAGTGCCGCCAAGGGTTTCCACCGCCCCTCCCCAGAAGCCTTCGTCGTCTTTGAAGAAGATCGCCAGGACCAGCCACAGAGTAGGGATGGCCAGCGCAACGGCCCTGCCCGTACGGTTGCGGTCTTCGGTACGCCGGACCAACACCACCAGGAGCGCAGCAGTTGCCGCGGCCCACACGGTAAGGATCTGTTCAAAGAACAAGATCCCCCATGCACCCAGGGTGAATGAGGGCCACCAGACGGCGATGCTCATGCCGACGGCCACAACAGCCGTGCGCCGGGACGGCTTCCTGACGGCGGGGGCTGGTTCTTCCGGTGAAACAGGCACGCGTGTCCTCAGGATCCCGTGCCTGGCGAATCAGGGCGCCGGCTGAAGTTCATCTGGATGACCTCTTCCTTGAGGCTGACGGATGGGTGTCAACCACTGCGTTCATCATGCTGGCGCCCGTCAGCCCTGTCATCACTCCCCGGGGATGAACCAGCGCCGATGGCGAAAGATCCGATTGACTTCCTATTCCAGAGCCGGAGGGCATGTGGGACGATTCGGAGATGCATGCCGATGGATCACCCCATCACAGTGACTCAATCGCCCGCGCCCGCGCTGCGGGCCGTGCAGCCCGGCGAACAATGCCGCGTCGTGAACAGGCGGCTTACAGGCCGGACCCGCGCGACGCCGTCGAGATCCTTGAAGGCCAGCATTCCACGCGCCTCCCCGAACTGATCCCCGTCCGCATAGGCCGCATGCTGGAATCACCCTTTTCGTTCTATCGCGGGGCAGCAGCCGTCATGGCACAGGATCTGTCGAAAGCGCCGGTGACCGGACACACCATCATTGCTTGCGGCGACGCCCATCTGGCCAACTACGGTTTCTTCGCCAGTCCCGAGCGCCGGCTGATCTTTGACCTCAACGATTTCGACGAAGCCTATCCGGCGCCTTGGGAGTGGGACATCAAGCGCCTGGCCGCCAGCGTCTGGGTGAACGGGCGCAATGGTTCGCACACCGAGGAACAATGCCGCACGGCGGTGGAGGCGTGCCTCCGGCGATACCGTGAGACTTTCCAGCCGCTCTATCAACGCACGGCGGTGGAACGGTACTTCCTCAACGTTGATGCCGAATTCCTCCATTCCACCAAGGCCATGGCCACCCGCCACGTGAAAACGGCGGGGGAAAAGGCCCGCCAACGCACCTCCGAGCAAGCCTTGACCAAGCTCACCCGGAGGACGGCGGCAGGCGTTCCGCGGATCGTGGACCAGCCACCGATCGTCCGCCACCCGGACGTCATGGACTTGCCCCGAATGGAAGGGCTGGTCTCCCGGTATCGGAAGACCCTCCGCGCAGACACGGCACTGTTGATGAGCCAGTTCAGGCTGGTGGACTACGCCCTGCGGATCGTTGGAGTAGGGAGCGTGGGGAGGCGCAACTGGGTGTTGTTGTTCGAGGGCCCAGCGGGTGAGCCCTTGTTTCTGCAGGCCAAAGAGGCGGGACCGTCAGTTCTGGAAACCCACGGACGGGCGGGCCAAGGGCCGGAACCCGTGGACGGTCTCCTCAGCAACGGTGAGGGGCGCCGGGTGGTGGGAGCCCAGCGCATCCTGCAGGCACAGTCCGACCCCTTCCTCGGTTGGATCAGCAACGTGGAGGGCCCCGACGGCGTACCGCGGGACTTCTACATCCGGCAATTCCGGGACATGAAGGGTTCCTTCGCGTTATCCGAACTCAGTGCCCGGGAGTCGGCAGACTATGCCGGGCTGTGCGGGGGGATGCTCGCCAGGGCACACTCCCAAAGCGCGGACAGCGCCTTCATTCCGGGTTACCTGGGCAAGGGCGGGTCCTTCGACGCAGCAGTGACTGGCTGGGCCAAAGGCTACGCGGACCAGACCGAACACGACTATGAGCAGCTCCAACGGGCTGTTCGTTCCGGGCGCTTGAAAGCCGAAGCCGGTGTGTGACTTCCGGGCCCGGCCGCTGCTGGTTCAATCACCATCCGATAGTTCACACCTGGAGCTGGAATGAATATTTTCGAAGCGATTTGGTTTGCCATCGGCATTGCCCTGTACGTCACCTACCTGATTGTCCTTTTCCATATCGTGGCAGACATCTTCGCCGACTCGAGACGCTCGGGATGGAGCAAGGCCCTGTGGGTTGTGGGACTTCTTTTCCTGCCTGTCCTTGGTGGACTGGCTTACCTGGTCTTCAACGGTCAGAGCATGTCAATGCGGAGGGCAGCCAGGGCCGACGTCGCCAGGGACGACTTCCAGAGGTATGTCCAGACCGTCGCCGGAACCAACGTGGCGCAACAGATTTCCGAGGCCAAAACCCTCATGGATGACGGCGCACTGACTGAAGCAGAGTTTGCGGCGCTCAAGGAACGCCTGCTTCGGGCGTAACTGGCATTCATCCGAAGGGGGTGATGCCCCGGGTATCGGGTGGGCGGATCATTAATCTCCGTGACTACCAAGACATCAATCAATGAAGGTGCCACCGCCGCCTCAGTCGACGGGCGCTATTTTCAGTTGGCCGGGCCCAACCACTCGGCCTTTGAACCCGGGACGTTCGTGGTCATTCACGGGCAAGACAGCCAGAAAATGCTTGGCCAGGTGGACGACCTCACCTTTCGGATCGGCAGTCCCCTCCAAGGTGCAGGCAGGGTCTTTGGCACCATTTCCGACGACGGCCGCAGCCTGGATACGGCACGGTTCCACCCGTTTTCGTCCGCCCGTATCCAAACGGCGGATGCTTCAACCGTCGGCCTCCTCTACGACGATGCCGCGGCGACCGTCACCATTGGCTCGTACGGATCCGACCACACCCCCGCCCGCCTTCTGGCACGCCGTTTCAACAGGCACACGTTCTGGTGCGGGCAGAGCGGTTCGGGAAAAACGTACGCGCTGGGCGTGGTCCTGGAGCAACTGATCCTTCACACCGGCCTCCCGATTGTCATCTTCGATCCGAACGCGGACTTCGTGCGGCTGGGCGATCCGCCTGAAGGCAGCGATGCCGCGGGGACGGGCTTGCCGGCCGATCGGGATATCCGGGTTCTCCGCTCTTCTCCGTCTGAAGGCGACTCGCTCCTGGTGCGTTTCACGGACCTGCCGTTGCGGGCCAGGGGAGCAACCCTCCACCTCCATCCGCTGGAGGACCGTGCGGAGTACAACGAGCTCATGCGGCTGGAAGAAACAGTCGGCACTTTGGACCCGGTAAAGGTTGTGCCGCGGTTACGGGAGCGCGGCACCCCTGCCGCCGATGCCTTGGCCGCCCGCGTCGAAAACCTGCGAGTGACTGACTGGACCGTATGGTCGGGACCGCGGGAGACCGCCGTCGAGGTTGTGCGCGACCGTCCCGACGCCACCGTCCTGGACCTTGGCGGTTTTGCGTACCCGGACGAGCCGCTGGTGGTCGCAATGGCCGTGCTCGAGGACCTCTGGGCACGACGCGAGGAACGCCGCCCGATCCTCATTGTCATCGATGAGGCCCACAACCTCTGTTCGCCGGACGGGGACAGCCCGCTGCAAGTGGCGGTAAGGGAGAAAATCATCCAGATCGCTGCGGAAGGGCGAAAGTTCGGCCTCTGGCTACTGCTCTCGACCCAACGCCCGTCCCGCATCCACCCCAGCATCATCTCCCAATGCGACAACCTGGCCCTCATGAAGATGGCGTCGCCGGTGGACCTGGAAGGAATCGCAACCATCTTTGGCTTTGTCCCTGCCGCCCTAGTGGCCCGTTCACCGCAGTTCCGGCAAGGAGAGGCGCTCTTCGCCGGCGGTTTCGTGCCCGCCCCGACGCTGGTGAGGATGGGAAACCGCCTGACGCGGGAAGGCGGCGCCGATATCAGCGTCCCCCTCAGAACGCCCTAGTCACACGCCCTGCGCAGCGCCCACAGCCCGGACGAAATGCTCCGGCCAGGGCTGGGCGCTGGTGGAGCCGTTGGGCAGGTGCACCGTGGTGACCGTCCCGAAAGCGGCGACGTCGCCGCCGTCGGACACGACCTCAAAGGCCATGGTCAGCGAGGTCCGGCCGAGCGCATGAATCTTCACCGTGGCGGTGATGCGCTGGCCGAACCACAGCTTGGCCTTGTAATTGATGACTTGCTGGACGCGGGGAGCGCTGGGGAAATAGTCCGGCAATTCCAAGGATCGGAAGAGCTCGGCCTCGGCAGCTTCAACCCAGCGCAGGATGGCTGAATTGTGCTGGTGTCCGGAGGCGTCCGTGTCCACCCATTCCACCGTGCGTCCGATGCTCGCCTCCGGAAAACTGTCCACGATTCTCCTAGCGGACGCCCACGGCGGCGTCGTCCGGGTCAACGTCGACGGCGGCAACAGGCACCTCGGGTTGGGGCTTGGGAATCATCGCCACAGCACCGGCTGCCAGTACCGCGATGCCTGCGAAGATCGCGAAATTCGCCTCGAAGGGCAACTTGGAGCCGGCAATCCAGCCACCGATCAAGGGTCCGGAGATGGCACCCAACCGGGCGAAGCTCAAGGCCCAACCAGTTGCCGTACCGCGGACCTTGGCCGGATAGTAGTCGGCGATGTAACCGGTCAGGACCAGCGAGGTGGAGATGGAACCGACACCCGCGAAGGCCACGAACAGCAGGTTGACCACCATGGTGTTCGGGAAGACCAACAGCATGATGCCCAGGCCGCCCAGGATGTAGAACACCACCAGGATGAGCTTCTTGCCGTACTTGTCAGCGGACCGGCCCAGGAGCAGGCCGCCGATGGCGGAAGCGAGGCTGAAGACCAACAGGAACGTGAGGGACGAGCCGAGGTCGTAGCCGGCCTTCTTCATGATGCTCGGCAGCCAGGTGTTCAGGCCGTAGACCAGTACCAAGCCGCAGAAGAGCGAGATCCAGAAGAACACCGTGGACCGCAGGTACTTCGGCGAAAACATAGTGGTAATGGTCTTCCACCACGGATCGGCCACCTGGGCACCGGAAGGAGCAACCGCGACCACCGGGCGGTAGTCGGCAATCTGCAGCTTGGCGGCCAACGCCTTGGCCTCGGACCTCCGCCCCTTTGACTCAAGGTATTCAAGGGACTCAGGGAGGAACTTCCAGATGATCGGAATCAGCACTACCGGTGCAGCACCGATGGCGATGACGGCACGCCATCCACCGAGGGGCAGCACAAACAATGCAGCCAAAGCCGCGGCAACAATGCCCAACGAATAGCCGGAGTACATGAGGCCGTAGTTGTAGGACCGCTTGTTGGGGGCCGAGTACTCGATGGTCAGGGCAGCTGCCACGGGGATGACACCACCCATGCCCAGACCGCCAATCAGCCGGAAGATGCCGAACAGTTCCGGCGTGGGAGCCCACGCTGCACCTGCCTGCGTGAGGGTGAAGATCACCATGGAGGCCAGGAGCATCTTCTTTCGCCCCACGAGATCGCTGAGGGTACCGATGAACAGAGCTCCGATAAGCATGCCGATCAAGGCATATGAACCCAGCCCGCCCAGAGCCAGCGGGCTGAGGTTCCATTCCTTGTACTCGGCAAGAGCCGGGAGGATAGCCCCCAGAACGCCGACGTCATACCCTTCAGCGAGGATCGCGATCCAGCAGCAAAACAGCACCAGGCCGGTGGTCTTCCTGGGCACGTTCCAGTCGTTGACCGGTGCGGCGGCCATGGCTACTTCACCAGGACCGATACTGCTGCGGACGCGGGGGTCCAGCGAAGGTGGGTATTGGCCTCTTCGATGTCCGCTTCCTTCAGCAAGGACAGGCGAGGACGTACGGCATCCGTGCGGCTGCTCGGCGGCTTCCGGCGTCCCGCCCGGAACTGCGGAATCCACTCAGCGCCGGGTCCCTGGTACTCCTGCTCTGCCGCAGCGTGAAGTGTCCACTGGGGATCGTAGAGGTGCGTGCGGCCCAGGGCGATGAGGTCCGCGCGCCCGGCGAGGAGGATCGAGTTCACGTCGTCGTAGCTGGAGATGGCGCCGACGGCGATCACGGCCACGCCTGCGGGGGCGGCAACTTCCTGACGGATGCGGTCGGCAAACGGCGTTTGGTAGCTGCGGCCGAAGGCCGGCTTCTCTTCCTTGGCCACCTGGCCGGTGGAGACATCCAGGCCGGCAGCGCCGTGGGTTACAAAGGCCCGGGCGATCTCCACGGAATCGTCGGAGGTATTGCCACCCTCGATCCAGTCCGTGGCTGAGATGCGCACCGTCACAGGCTTGCTGGCAGGCCAAGCCGCACGAACGGCGTCGAACACTTCCAGCGGGAACCGCAGCCGGTTCTCCAAGCTGCCACCGTATTCGTCGGTCCGTTTGTTGGACACCGGCGAAAGGAAGGAGGACAACAGGTAGCCGTGGGCGGCGTGGATCTCCAGGAGGTCGAACCCTGCCTGCTCGGCGCGGACGGTCGAGGCCACGAACTCTGCCTTGATGGCGTCCATGCCGGCGCGGTCCAGTTCGGCGGGGGTTTGGTTCCCGGGACCGTACGGCAAAGCAGAGGGAGCAACGGTGCCCCAGTTGCCGGACTCAAGCGGCTGGTCGATGCCTTCCCACATGAGCTTGGTGGAACCCTTGCGGCCGGAATGACCCAGCTGGGCACCAATCTTGGCGGTGGAACGGGCGTGCACGAAGTCCACGATCTCATTCCAGCTGTCGCGCTGCTCGTCGGTGTACAGGCCGCTGCAGCCGGGAGTGATGCGGCCGGCTTCGGAAACGCAGACCATTTCGGTCATGACCAGGCCTGCTCCGCCCAATGCCTTGGAGCCCAGGTGCACCTTGTGGAAGTCACCGGGGATTCCGTCAACGGCGGAGTACATGTCCATCGGGGAGACGACGATGCGGTTCTTGAGCTCCAGCCCGCCAATGCGGAAGGGCTGGAACATGGCCGGGGCAACCTCGGCGAGCCCCTGGGACTCGGCGAAATCGCGGTCCACGGCATCGGCGAACTCGGGATCGCGGAGGCGCAGGTTCTCCTGGGTGATACGGCGGCTACGGGTGAGCAGGTTGAACGCGAATTGCGTAGGGTCCTGGTCCTTGTACTGGCCGATGCGCTCGAACCACTCCAGCGATGCCTGGGCGGCGCGCTGCGTGGAAGCCACCACCGGGCGGCGCTCGGCCTCGTACGCCACCAGCGCGGACTCAACGTCCGGGTGCTCGTGCAGGCAGGCGGCCAGCGCCAGCGAATCCTCCATGGCGAGCTTGGTGCCTGAGCCGATGGAGAAGTGGGCAGTGTGGGCGGCATCGCCCAGCAGCACCACGTTGTTATGGCGCCAGCTCTCGTTGCGGACCGTGGTGAAGTTGATCCACTTGGAGTTGTTGGTGAGGACCTCGTAGCCGTTCAGCTCCTCGGCGAAGATCTCCCGGATCTTGGCGATCGACTTTTCGTCGGAGACGCCCGGAGGGAAAATCTCGTTGGCGGTTTCATCGAAGCCCGCCGCATGCCACACGTCCTGGTGCATTTCCACGATGAACGTGGAGCCCTCATCCGAGTACGGGTAACCGTGGATCTGCATGACGCCCCACTCGGTTTCCTTCACGAAGAACTTGAAGGCTTCGAACACCTGGTCCGTACCGAGCCACATGAACTTGTTGGTTCGCGGGTCCAGGTCGGGCCGGAAGGAATCGGCGTACCGGGCGCGGATCTGCGAGTTGATGCCGTCAGCGGCCAGAACCAGATCGTAGTTTGCTTCGAGTTCCTCGATGGCCGGGGCCAGGGTGCTGAATCGAACGTCGACGTTCAACTCGATGCAGCGGCGCTGCAGCAATTCCAGCAGTTCCTTGCGGCTCATGGCAGCGAAGCCCTGGCCGCCCACGGTGGTCATCTCGCCGCGGAAGTGGATGTCGATGTCGGACCAGCGCGCGAACCTGCGGCTCATGTACTCGGCCACTACCGGATCAGCGTTGCCGATGCCGCCCAGCGTCTCATCGGAAAATACGACGCCGAAGCCAAAGGTGTCGCTGGCAGCGTTGCGTTCCCAGAGGGTGATGTCGTGTGACGGGTCCAGCTGCTTCATCAATGCTGCGAAGTACAGGCCGCCCGGGCCGCCTCCAACAATTGCGATCTTCATGGTGGTGCTCCTTCTCAGGCCTGGCTCTGGCCAGCGGGGGTAAGTTGTTCGGTGGTGCTCGCGGGGTTCGCCGGATTGTCCTCTGCGAGGATGCCGTCGCGGAGCTTGAAGTGCTGGAGCTTGCCGCTGGGGTTGCGGGGCAGCTCGGTGACGAAGCGGACATCGCGGGGGTACTTGTACGGGGCGATGGTCCGCTTAACGAAGTCCTGGATTTCCTTGCGCTTCCCGGCGTCGCCAGTGACGCCCTCACGCAGGACGACGAACGCGCAGACGATGCTGCCGCGCTCCGGATCCGGCCGGCCGATGACCGCGTTTTCCACCACGTCCGGGTGCTGGTCGATGGCCGCTTCAACCTCGGGCCCGCCGATGTTGTAGCCCGAGGAGACGATCATGTTGTCCGAGCGGGCCTGGTAGGTGAAGTACCCGTCCGCGTCCATGGAGAAGGTGTCGCCCGTGACGTTCCAGCCGCGGACCACATAGTTCGCCTGACGTGCATCGTCCAAGTACCGGCAACCGGTGGGGCCAATGACGGCCAACCGACCGGACTGTCCGGGACCGAGCTCGTTGCCGTCCTGGTCCAGGATAGTGGCCCTGAAGCCCGGTACGGCGCGACCGGTTGCGCCCGGACGGATGTCATCCCCGGCCGCCGAAATGAAGACGTGCAGCATTTCGGTGGCACCGATTCCGTTGACCAGCCGCAGTCCGGTGGCCGCACGGACGGCCTCCCACGTTTCCTTGGAGAGGTGCTCGCCTGCGGAAACTGCGATGCGCAGGCCGCGAAGAAGGTCCCCGCGCTCCTCTTTGAGGATGGCCCGGTAGGCCGTAGGGGCCGTGAAGAGGATGGTTGCCCCGGCAGCTGATGCATGCTGGGCCAGTTCCACGGGGCCAGCCTTTTCGGTCAGGAGCGACGACGCACCGAACCGCAGCGGGAAGACCACCAGTCCCCCGAGCCCGAAAGTGAAGGCCAGCGGTGGCGAACCGGCAAAGACGTCATCGGCGGTGGGCTGCAGGATGTAGCGGGCGAAGGTGTCGGCATTGGCAAGAATGTCGCGGTGGAAGTGCATGGTCACCTTCGGCACACCGGTGGTGCCCGACGTCGGCCCCAGCAGGGCAACGTCGTCCGCGGAGGTGTCCACGGCAGTGAACTCGCCGTTCTTGCGTTCGCAGCGCGAGGTGAGATCGCCGTCGTCGTCGGATCCGTACGTCAGGACGGTGACATCATCGCCGGCCGCGATCGTGAGTTCGTCCGCGAAACGGTGATCTGAAATCGCCACTACCGGCTTGGTGAGCTGCATCAGGGTGGAGACCTCGCTGGAGCGCAGCATGGGCATGGTGGTGACCACCACCGCGCCGGCTTTCAGGACGCCGAGCCAGGCAGCGACAATCCAGGGATTGTTGGGGCCGCGCAGGAGAACACGGTTGCCGGGGACAACACCGAGGTCTTCGGTGAGAACCTGGGCTACCTGGTTGGAACGCTGCTGGAGCTGACCGTAGCTCCACACCGTGCCGTCCGGGGTCCGCAGGGCCGGACGGTCCGCGCCGTACTGATCAACAGCGTCGTCGATCAGCACCGCAGCGGCGTTCAGCCGTTCCGGGTAGTGAAGTTCGGGGAGGGTGAATTCAAGCGCCGGCCAGGTGTCGGCGGGCGGCAGGTGGTCACGGGTGAACGTGTCCACGTGGGCCGATGGCATCATGCTCATGGCCGTTCCTTTCAGTGATGCGTCGTTGAAGCTGGTGGGTGGTTTCAGGCGCCGGCCCGGATCATGCCCTCCTGGGCCACCGTGGCTAGAAGCCTTCCTTGCTGATCGAAGAAGCGGCCCATTGCCAGGCCCCTGTTGCTTTGGCCGGATATGGCTTCCTGGGCATATAGGACCCAGTTGTCCGCGCGCCCGTCCCTGTGGAACCACATGGAGTGGTCCAGGCTTGCCGTTGCCAGTCCCGGACTGGACCAGTTGAGCCCGTTGACTCGGAGCAACGGCTCCAGGATCGTGTAATCGCAAACGTAGGCGAGAGCTGCACGGTGGAGGTCGGCGTCATCCGGCAGGGCGTCAAAGGCTTTGATCCAGATGGCTTGCTGCGGCACCGATCCGCCTTCCAGCTCGATGTATACCGGACCGGGAATATGCCTCATATCGAAGCTTCGACCCGTTGACCAGTAGTCTGCGGCCGCACCGTCAATTCCGTCCAGCGCTTCCGCCGCAGTACGCAGCGATTCGGGCTCGACGGCGGCAGGAGCCTCGGGCTGGAAGTCCGGACCGTCCTCGGGAACCTGGAAGGAACCCATCGCGGCATACACGGGTTTGCCGTTCTGGAAGCCCCGGACCGTGCGGGTAGAGTACCCCCGGCCATCCCGCAGCCGCTCCACCTCGTAGCGAACACTGGAACCGATGTCCACGGGACGCATGAAGTAGCTGTGCATCGAGTGCAACTGCCTGTCAGCATCCACCGAGCGCATCATGGCGGCAGCAGCCTGGGCAACCATGTCTCCACCGTAGGCTTTTGGCCACGGCACGTACTGGGTGGTTGCCTCATACGCTTCGTCGAAGACCTCGGCCGTTGTTGGCGTGAGCTCCACGGCTTTGAGGAAGGTCTCCGACGTCAGGGTTCCGGTGATCATGGCTTAGGCCCGGCGGTAATCGGCGAGGGTTTCGTCGGCGACGTCTTCGAGGTTGACCACGAGGTTCTCCGGCGTGCGCGCGGTGAGCCAGACGAGTTCTTCCGTGATAGACATGTTGGCTTCGACGTGCGGCATGAAGGGCGGTACGAACACCCAGTCCCCGGCCTTCATGTCGATGAACTCGGAGTAGTTCTCGCCGAAGTAGATGCGGCCGTGGCCGCGGAGCACGTAGCCGCCGGTCTCCGCCTCGCCATGGTGGTGCGGGAGTGAGCGGTAGCCGGGGGTGTTGGACACCTGGCCGAACCAGATCTTGGTTGCCGGGGTGTGCTGGATGCTGACGCCGGAGACGCGGATGCAGTCGCCGGACTGGGCGGTGTTGGTGTCTTCAGCGCCGGCGCGGGTAACTACGGGGACAACTTTGCCGTCGGCCTGCGCGTAGATGGAGTTATCGCCTTCGAGGCGGTATTCGGTGGTGGTCTGGCTCATGTGATTTCTCCTTGGTTTCCAGGCTGGGGTGTCTATGCGGTTACTGCTATTGGGGCGTGGATCCGGAACTGGTTTTCCAGCCGGCCGATCCCTTCGATTTCAGTGGCGAGGACGTCGCCATCTTTGAGGTAGCGCGGCGGAGTCATCCCCATGCCCACTCCCCCGGGTGTTCCGGTGAGGACCAGGTCACCGGGACGCAGCACGGTGAACTGGGAGATGTAGGACAGGAGCTGGGCCGGGCCGAACACCAGGGTGCTGGTGTTTCCCTGCTGCACGAGTTCACCGTTGACATAGCCACGGACCTCGAAATCCTCTCCGGCCTCGTCAGCGGTCAGCATCACCGGACCCACCGGAGTGGTGGCGTCCCAGGCCTTGCCTTGGAACCACTGAAGGGTCCGGCTCTGCCAGTCGCGCATGGAGACATCGTTGGCAACGGTGTACCCGGCAATGGCCGCACGGGACTGGTCCTCGTCCGCCCGGTACAGTTCTGAACCCACCACGACGGCGAGTTCGGCTTCCCAGTCGACGCAGCCGCTGCCGTGTACTTCTACGGCGTCGTTGGCTCCCACCAGGGTGTCCGCGTACTTGGCGAACAGGGTGGGGAACTCGGGAAGCTCACGGCCCATCTCCTGGATGTGATCGCCGTAGTTGAGGCCGCAGCAAATGACTTTGCCGGCGCGGGGCAGCAGCGGCGCGAGGTCGGTCTCCGCTGCCGCCATGACCTGCTGGTCGGCTGCCGGGGCCGCTGCTGCCTTCTCGACGAGCAACCGCCACTCGGGCAAGGCCAGGAGGGCGCCCACGTCAGAGGCGGGAAGCGCGAGGTAGGACTCTGCGCCGATGGCGAGTGCCGCCGTCGTACCTCCGCCGGCCGTGCGCAAGGTGGCAAGTTTCATTGCGGGATTCCCTTCGAGTTTTTTCGATGTGTCGACTTTTTTACGATCGTCACATATGCTCAACGTAGCACGACAGATTTGATCTGCACAGAGGCTTTCCCGAATTTTTTGCAGTCGCCACGACCAGGAGGAACAGCATGAGCCACAAGACAATCAACCCGGAGTCGCTGCCCAAGCCTTCAGGATTTGCGCACGGTATTCTTGCCGGCAATACGGTGTTCCTGGGTGGGCAAACTGCCTTGGACAAGAACATGGACATCGTTCCCGGCGGCATCGTGGAGCAGTTCACGCAGGCGTTCTCCAACGTTTTGACCACACTGCGCGAGGCCGGCGGACAGCCCGAAGACCTGGTCAACGTCACCATCTACCTCACGGACGTTGACGACTACATGGCGAACGGCCGTGAGATCGGGCGTATCTGGCGCGACATGGCCGGCTCGCAGTATCCGGCGATGGCGGGCATCGGCGTCACGCGGCTGTGGCAGAAGGAAGCCCTGATCGAAATCCAGGGCATCGCGGTGATTCCGGAACGCTGATCTCTGGCCTGACGGGCGCCAGTGGGGAAGCATGTCCCTATGGGAACCGTCACCGAATACCTGCAGAACGTCAGCACCGCCAACCGCGGGACGCTGGAGCGGATAGTTGAGATCGCCCGGGAGCTTGCGCCCGAGGTCGAAGAAGGCACCAGCTACGGAATGCCCGCCCTGCTGTTGAATGGCAAGGGATTTCTCAGCGTGCTGGAAACCAAGAAGCATCTGGCCCTTTACCCGTTCAGCGGGCAGATCCTGCCAGAAATGTCGGAGGAGTTAAGCGGCTTTTCCTGGTCGCCGGGGACGTTGCGGTTCTCCGCCGACAATCCCGTGCCGGACTCGTTGGTACGCCGGATTCTGGAGACGCGGTTGGCAGCGATCCGGAGCTAGTCAGTGCTTGGCTGAGACGTCCTGCGAGATGGCGTTGGCGGTGGCAACCACTTCCTGGCGCACAGACTCGAGGTACGCGTCCGGGTCCGGCTGCGCTGCGACCGCCTGGGCCTGCAGCGACACGTTGATCGCCGCAACGTTGTCGCCATTGTTGTGGTTCCACACCGGCGCCGCGATGGACATCAGCCCCAGCTCCAGCTCCTGGTCCAGCAAGCACCAGCCTTGCGTACGGACGCGCTCGACGGCGGCCCGCAAGTCGGGCACGCTGGCGACGGTTCGCGGCGTGAGCGGGGTGAGTTCCGCCGTCGTGAGATAGGCCTCAAGCTTGGCCTGCGGCAATCCGGCGAGCAGGACCCGACCCATGGAGGTGGCGTATGCCGGGAACCGTGTGCCGACGGTGATGCCGACGTTCATGATGCGGCGAGTGGCGACTCGCGCCACATAGAAGATATCCAGGCCATCGAGGACCGCAGCGGAGGTGGACTCCCCCAGCTTCAGGCTGAGTTGTTCCAGGTGAGGCTGGGCCAACTGCGGCAGGGACAGCGCCGACAGGTACGAGTAACCGAGCTGCAGCACCTTGGCCGTGAGCGCGAACGTTTTTCCGTCCGTTCGGACGTAGCCGAGCTCAACGAGCGTGTGCAGGAACCGCCGGGCCGTGGCACGGGTCAGGTCCGTGCGGGCAGCCACTTCACTGAGGGTCATCAGCGGATTGTTCGCGTCGAACGCCCGGATCACGGCGAGGCCCCGGGCCAGCGACTGGACGTATTGGTCGCTGGCCTGCGGGGTAACTGCGGAGTCGGTCATGGTTACCAATCCTAGGGTGCGTTGCGGGGCCTGCTCTGCGCGCGATTCCAAGACAGGGCCCACGCCGCCCGGGTTCCCTGACCGAGCTTGCGAGGTTAGGGAGGCGGTGGGGATGCAGAGCGGGCCTCACAACGCGGGGGAACCCACTTGCGGGGCCTGCTCTGCGCCCAATGCTCAGGAAATGACGCGCAGAGCGGGCCTCACAACGCGGGGGAACCCACGTGCGGGGCCTACTCTGCCTTCTTCAAGGGCAGCGGCACGAGCTCCTGGATCTCCTCGAAGGTGCAGCCGAACGTCTCGCGGACGGTGACGCCGTCGGGGCCGGTGAGGAACACAGCTTTGTCCGTGTACACGCGGGTCACGCAGCCGACGCCGGTGAGCGGGTACGTGCACTGTTCCACGAGCTTGGAAACACCCTCACGCGTCAGCAGCGTCATCATCACGAACACGTCCTTGGCGCCCGTCGCGAGATCCATGGCGCCACCGACGGCGGGGATCGCGTCCGGGGCGCCGGTGTGCCAGTTGGCGAGGTCGCCGGTGGCGGAGACCTGGAATGCGCCGAGGACGCAGATGTCCAGGTGCCCGCCGCGCATGATGGCGAACGAGTCGGCGTGGTGGAAGTACGAGGCTCCGGGCAGTTCGGTGACGGGGATCTTGCCGGCGTTGATGAGGTCGCCATCGACGTCACCGCCTTCAGCTGCAGGGCCCATGCCGAGCATCCCGTTCTCCGTGTGGAGCGTGATGTTCTGTTCCTCGGTGAGGTAGTTGGACACGAGTGTCGGCTGGCCGATGCCCAGGTTCACGAACGAGCCCGGTGCGATGTCGCGGGCCACCAACTGGGCGAGCTCGTCGCGGCCCAGCGGCTTCCCGGACGTCTGGATGCTTGTTTGGGTGCTCATGCTCAGGCCACCTGTTCTGCGCTGGAACCGCCGACGCGGACCACACTGTTGACGTAAATACCCGGAGTCACCACGTTCTCCGGATCCAGGGAACCCGTGGGAACGATCTCCGAGACCTGCACAATGGTGTGCTTTGCAGCGGCGGCCATGATGGGGCCGAAGTTCCGGGCGGTCTTGCGGTACACCAGGTTGCCCTTGCCGTCGGCCTTGAGTGCCTTGATCAGCGCCACGTCGGCGTGGATCGGCGTCTCGAACACCTGCCACTTCCCATCCAGCAATCGGGTTTCCTTGCCTTCGGCCAACGTGGTTCCATAGCCGGTGGGCGTGAAGAATCCGCCAATCCCGGCACCGGCAGCACGGATGCGCTCGGCCAGGTTGCCCTGCGGAACCAGCTCCAGCTCGATCTCGCCCGCGTGGAATTTGGCATCGAAGTGCCAGGAATCGGATTGCCGCGGGAAGGAACAGATCATTTTGCGGACCCGGCCTTCCTTGATCAGCAACGCCAGGCCCTGGTCGCCCTGGCCGGCGTTGTTGTTGACCACTGTCAGGTCCTTGGCGCCGCAATCCATGAGGGCATCGATGAGTTCGAACGGCTGCCCGGCATTGCCGAACCCGCCGATCATCACCGTGGATCCGTCCTTGATGCCGGCCACAGCCTCGCCAACAGTGTCAATGAAATTCAGCATGACTTAGACTCCTTCCGAAACACCAGCGGTTACGTTTTCCAGCACCACAGCAAGGCCTTGGCCCACGCCGATACAGATCGCCGCGACACCCCAGCGCTGCCCGGACGCCTGCAGGGAGCGTGCCAGCGTGCCCAGGATGCGGGTACCGGAGGCACCCAGCGGGTGGCCCATCGCGATCGCGCCACCGTGACGGTTCACGATTGCGGGGTCGATCCCCCACGCGTCAACACACGCCAGCGATTGCGCGGCGAACGCTTCGTTAAGTTCGACGGCGCCAACTTGGTCCCAGCCGATGCCGGCCTTCGCGAGGGCCTTGTTCGCGGCCTCCACCGGGGCGAAGCCGAAGAACTGGGGATCGTTGCCGTGGGCACCACGGCCGGCGATGCGGGCCAGCGGCTCCAGGCCAAGGATCGACGATGCAGCCTCCGAACCGATCCACGCCGCCGAAGCACCGTCAGACAACGGCGAGGCATTCCCAGCGGTGACCGTACCGCCGTCGGGCCCGGAAGCCTCGGCGCGGAACACGGTCTTCAAACCGGCAAGCTTCTCAGCGGAAGAACCGGCACGGATGCCCTCATCCCGGACCAGGTCTGTGCCCGGAACCTGTGACACCAGGTTGTCGTAGAAACCTTCGTTCCACGCCGCGTCAGCCAGGTTGTGCGAATCCGCAGCAAAAGCATCCTGGCGCTCCCGCGTGATCCCGTACTTCTCGCGCAAGCGTTCCGTGGCATCGCCCAAGGAGATGGTCCAGTCCTTGTTCATGGCCGGGTTCACCAGGCGCCAACCCAACGTAGTGGACGCCAAGGTCATGTCGCCGGCCGGGTAGGGCTTGGAGGTCTTCGGCAGCACCCAAGGGGCCCGGGACATGGACTCGGCGCCGCCCACCAGCATGAGCTCGGCGTCGCCTGCGTTGATCTGGCGGGAGGCAATGATCGCCGCGTCCAGGGACGAGCCGCACAGCCGGTTGACCGTGGTGCCCGGAATGGCGACGGGCAGGCCAGCCAGCAAGGTAGCCATACGGGCCACGTTGCGGTTTTCCTCGCCGGCACCGTTGGCGTTGCCGAACACCACCTCATCGATCCGCTCAACATCCAAGCCGGGAGCGCGCTTGACGGACTCGCGGACCACATGGGCGGCAAGGTCATCGGGACGGACAGCGGCAAGGCCGGAGCCGAACTTGCCAAAGGGCGTGCGTACGGCGTCGTACACGAAAGCCTGGTTCATGGAGTTTCACTTTCTATCAGCCCAACTGGCTGGCAGTAGAGGTTGTTATGAGGGCTCAGAACAACCACTATTGCGACCTAGTTGGGGGTGGAGGATGCGTCGATCTCGGCGAATACTTTTTGGGCCGTCTTGAAGGCCGAGTTGGCCGACGGCACACTGCAATAGATGGCGGTCTGCAGCAGGATTTCCTTGATTTCGTCCCTGCTCAGGCCGTTGTTGAGGGCTGCCCGGACGTGCATGGCGAGCTCCTCCCAGTGACCGTGCGCCACCAGCGCCGTAAGGGTGACGGCAGAACGCATTTGCCGGCTCAGTCCGGGCCGTGTCCAAATGCCACCCCAGGCGATCCTGGTGATCATGTCCTGGTAGTCCTCGGTAAAGGAATCCTTGTTGGCGTTCGCCCGGTCCACATGCGCGTTGCCGAGCACTTCGCGGCGGACCACCATGCCGGCGTCGTAGATGTCCTGCGCGGTGGCGTCGGGCTGAACTGCGCCGTTCCGTTCGGGTTGCAAAGAGGTCATCGTCCGTTCTCCTTCATGAAGGTGCGCATCAGTTCAGCCACTACGGCCGGTGCTTCCGCGGGCGCCAGGTGCGCGACGCCGTCGAGCGTTTCCACTACGGCCAAACCGCCACCCGATCGAATACCGGCGGCTGTCTCTTCAGCCAGCGACGGCGGCGCAACGGAATCCTCGACGCCGGCGATCACCTGGGTAGGGACGGTGATGCTGCCCAGTTGCTCACGGACGTCGAACTCGGCGAGGGCTTCGCAGCAGAAGGAGTAGCCGAAGCGGTCGGCGTCGCGGAGGGCGTGCAGGAGGCGGCTGCTGATCTCCGGCTGGCGGTCCATGAAGCCTGCACCGAACCATCGTCCGGCAGAACCTTGGATCATCACGGGTGTGCCGAGTTTGCGCACAGTTTCGGCGCGCTCCAGCCAACCTTCGGGGGTGCCGAGCTTGGCGCCGCTGCACTGGACGGACAGGCTGCGGAGGCGGTCGCCGTGCTTGATGCCGAGCTGCAGGCCGGTGGCCCCGCCCAGCGAGACGCCCGCGTAGTGGAAGCTCACGCCCGGCGAAACGGAATCGACAAGATCGACGACGGCGTCAGCCAGTTCCGCGATATCGAAGCCTTCGGTGGTGGTCGGCGAGATGCCGTGGCCGGGGAGGTCCCAGCCGATGACGTCGTAATCGTCGCCCAAGAGGGCCGCGGTTTCGGTCCAGAGGATGGTGGACGTGCCGAGGGACGGACCCACCACCAGGAGCGGCTTGGCTCCCAGTTCGCGCTGCGGGGACAGCAGCACGGCCTTGACGGTTGGCTTAGCCACGGGTGGCTCCCTTCGATGAGAATCCAGTGAAGTCGGGGTAGGCAGCGAGGATCCGGCGGTTGATCTCCTGAGCCTCGCCAAGGTAGCTCGCGGGGTCCAGGAGGGCTTCGAGTTCCACATCGGGCAGCTTGTCCGCAGGAACCGTTTCGCGCAGCAGCTTGGTATAGATGCGGGACTGCTCCGCGGCCGGGGCCTTGAGGGTTTCGTCGACGACGGCTTGCAGCTTCTGCTTTCCGTCCTCGCCGAGCAGAGGTGCGACGGCGGCCGCCACACCTTCGCTGAGCAGAAGCGGCCCGGAGAGTTCCAGGTTCCTGCGCATCGCTTCGGGGAAAACGCGGAGGCCTTCCGTGAGCTCCCTCAGCTGTGAAGCCGCGCCCAAAGCAAGGGCCAGCAGCTGCCTCAGGGCCGGCCATTCGCTGTGCCAGGCACCGTCCGGGCGTTCGTCATTGAAGGTGGCCGCTGCCAGATGAAGTTGCGATGCGAGGCCGGGCGCCTGCAACGCTGCACTGCGGATGAGCACGGACAGTACGGGGTTCTGCTTCTGCGGCATGGCCGAGGAAACTCCCCGTCCGGCGGCCAACGGTTCGCCGAGCTCGGCAACTTCCGGGCGGCTCAGGAACAGCAGGTCCGCGGCGATCTTGCCGAAGGAATCGATGAGGGCGGCGAGCCCGTCGCCGAGGGCCGTGACAGGCAGGCGGTTGGTGTGCCACGGGGCGTGAGCCGGGGCCAGGCCCAGCGTTGACGCCAGGGAATCGGCCAGCGTGAACGGCGTCGAGCCAGAGCCCACAGTCAGCTTGGTCCCGGACGCCAACGTCCCGCCGGCCCCGCCGAACTGGACCGGCAACTCATGCGATGCCAAGCGTGCAGCCGAAGCTGCGACACCCTGGAACCATTTCGCAGCCTTGAGTCCGAACGTGTAGGGAAGCGCATGCTGCGTCAGGCTCCTGCCCACGCACAGCGTGTCCGCATGCTGTTCCGCCAAGGTGGCGAGCGCCGTCGTCGTGCCTTTGACGTCGACCAGCAGCGCAGAAACGGTGCGGCTGGCAAGAAGCATCAGAGCGGAGTCGAGGACGTCCTGGCTGGTCAGCGAGGTGTGGACGGCTTTGCCGGCGCCGATCCCGTCGGTGTCCAACTCCTTGACGCGGCTGCGCAGGTCACCGAGCAGCGGGATCACCGGGTTGCCGCCGCCTTGGGCGCGCTCGGCCACAGAAAGAACGTTGTACAAGCCAGCATCGGCGGCTTCGGCCACCACAGCGGCGGATCCGGCGGGGACGAGCCCAGCCTCCTCGAGGACGGCAGCCCAGGAGGCTTCGACGTCGAGGATTGCCGCGATCACGGCACGGTCGCCCGTCAGCGACGCCACAGCGGGCGACGCCGAAACGGGGCTCAGGAGGCCGAAGTCGCCGTTGGTCATGCCGGGTTTTCCGTATTAATGTCCAACGAACCGTCCTGTTGGAAGTCCAGGAACACGGTCTCGTCGCCGCCCTGCAGGCGGATGTCCCAGGTGAGCCCGCCATCTGGATCGCGGCGTGCGATCAGGGTCTTGCGTCGTTCGGGATCCAGGGAGCTCAGCAAAGGATCGTTCGCCAGTGCATCCTCGTTCTCCGGCAAGTACACGCGGGTAAAGAGGCGGTTCATGAGGCCGCGGGCGAAGACGGCCACGGCGATGAAGGCCGCCGCTCCCGGCGCCGTGGGGCCGGGGTTGACCGTTGTGAAGGTGTACACGCCGGAGTTGCCCACGGAGCCGCGGCCCCAGCCGGTGAACGTGTAGCCGTCCCGGACCAGGGAGCCGGTGCGCTGGACGATGTTGCCTTCGGAATCCGGCTGCCAGATCTCGAGGATGGCGTCCGGAATGGTGTTCCCAGCGCCGTCGTACACCGTGCCCTGGAGGCGGATGCTGCCGGGGCTGCCGGGTGCCAGGAGTTCGTTGTCCTTGTTAAAGGGAAGGGCGTAACCGTAGAAGGGGCCAACGGTCTGACCCGGTGTGGGTGCCAGCTTGCTCATGCGCTTACTCCTCGTCCCCGGCGTCGCCGTATGCTTCGTTTTCCGTCCAGGTCCGCTTGGAGCCGGTCAGGATGATGTCCCACTTGTAGCCGAGGGCCCATTCGGGGCTGGTCAGCTCATGGTCGTACTGTGCCACGAGGCGGTCGCGGGCATCCTGGTCCACGATCGACTGGTAGATGGGGTCCAGCGGGAAGAGCTGGTCGCCCGGGAAGTACATCTGGGTGACGATGCGCTGCGTGAACTCCGAGCCGAACATGGAGAAGTGGATGTGCGCCGGACGCCAGGCATTGAGGTGGTTCTTCCACGGGTATGCGCCGGGCTTGATGGTGGTGAAGCTGTACGAACCGTCGTCGCCGGTGATGCAACGGCCGACGCCGGTGAAGTTGGGGTCCAGCGGCGCGGGGTGCTGGTCGCGCTTGTGGATGTAGCGGCCCGATGCGTTGGCCTGCCAGATCTCCACGAGCTGACCGGCAACCGGGCGGCCGTCGCCATCATGGACGCGGCCGGCGACGATGATCCGCTCCCCCTGGGGCTCACCGTTGTGCTGGATGGTCAGGTCCGATTCCAGCGCGTGCACGTCCTGGTGCCCGAACGCGGGCGAGTAGAGCTCGATGGTCTCCGGATCCGCGTGGTGCAGGCTCTTGGTGGGGTGGCGCAGAATGCTGCTCCGGTACGGCGAGTAGTCCAGGCGCGGCATGGTTTCGGGACCCTTGCCGTTCTTCAGGGCCTCGGCGTAGCGGTCTCCGATGGACTTGATCTCAGCACTGAGATCCGCCTGCGTTTCCACTTTCTTGGAATCGTGCGCGGCGTGTGGCTCAGCGGGCGGCACGAGCTCCTCGGATTCGAGCTGCTGGACGGTCTGGTCTTGCGGCACGGCCGGCTCCTTTCGGTTGATGGTTTCTCTGTGGTTTCGGGCCTAAACCCGGTGGAGCGAGTCGTATTGGACGGCGTGGCGAACCGGGGCGTTGGGCGCCCCATAGCCGTCGTAGTTGCCTCGACGCTCCACCATTTCGAAGAACACACTGCCCACGGTGGCGGTGTAGAAGTGGAGGAATTCGCCGTTGGCGTCCCGGTCATACAGGAGGTTGAGTTCCTTGAGGGTGGCCAGGAAACCGGGTTCAAGATCGAACCGGGCATCCAGGTCCTCGTAGTAGTTGGCGGGAATCTGGAGGAACTCGAGGCCGCGATCCCGTGCGGACCGGGCCGTGGCCACGAGGTCGCCCACGGCGAAGGCGATGTGTTCCTGGTACGTTTTGCGGGCGCTTTGCGCTTGCTGCGCCGGAGCCAGGTTGAGCACCAGCCTGACCGCGCCATCCGTGGTCTCCATGACCTGCGAGCGCACCAGGCCGCTGGGGCTGGGAACTTCGGCGAACGGCTGCGGTTCCAAGGCTAGGGCGCTGGTGTAGAAGAGGACGGCTTCGTCGAAGTGCTGCCACGGCTGGGCGAGGTTTACGTGGTCGATCACAGCGTTCTGCCCGCCGGTCACGTGCTCCAAGCCCTCACCAAACTCGTGGGTCCACGCGGCGGTGCCGTCCGGGCTTCCCTGGCACAGGAAGATTTCGGTGGAGTCCGGCGCGGAGATGCCTTGGAAGACCTCTTCGTCGGCTTGGACTTTGCGTGCAACCACGGGAGCCTTGAGTTGCTGGGCGCGAGCGGAGGCAATCACTGGAGAGTCGACGTCGAACCCCAAAGCGGCGATAGCCGGTTCCGAGTGCGAGGCCGCTTGCTCGTTGATGATCACGCGGGCCTGGCCCATGGTCCAGAGCTGGACGTCCTTGGTGCGGTGGCGGCCCTCGAATTCGAAGCCGAGCTGGCCCAGGAGCTTCTCCAGCTGCGCGGTGTCGTCCGCTTTGACCTCGGCGAAGTTGAAGCCGGCGGGTTCGTTCACCTTGGGCAGCGTGGCGAGTTCCATGGGATAACGACGGCGGGACGCGCCACCGTTGGCTGCTGCGGCGTCCGCTGAGGTGCTCGCCAGCCACTTGGCGCTCTGCTCCTCCAGCCAGATCAGGGAGCGCATGGCATCCACGGCCGTGCGCTCAACGTCCGACTGGCGGAACACGTCATTGAAGACTTCCAGCGAGACAGGGCCCGTGTACCCGGCGCGGACAACGTGGCCCATGAACTTGGCGAGCTCA
Source organism: Paenarthrobacter sp. NPDC056912 (assembly GCF_042786555.1). Taxonomy (NCBI): domain Bacteria; kingdom Bacillati; phylum Actinomycetota; class Actinomycetes; order Micrococcales; family Micrococcaceae; genus Paenarthrobacter; species Paenarthrobacter sp. NPDC056912. The sequence goes on along the minus strand of NZ_JBHUCD010000019.1, from coordinate 56,492 downwards.
AACTGCCCTTCGCCGGGGAACACGCGGTAGTGGCGGCTCCAGGACAGCACGTCCATGGAGAGCTTGGGGGCGTCAGCAACCTGGACAAAGAAGATCTTCTCGGCGTTGATGTCCTCGATCGGCGCGGTGTCCCAGTCGCGGGAAAGGATGTGGAACGAGTCCAGGCAGGTGCCGAGGTTGGGATGGTCCACCATCTCCACCAGGCGGTACGCATGCTCGTAGTCGTTGACGTACTTGCCCCAGGCCAAGGCCTCGTAGGCAACCTTGACGCCGTGGTCCCCGGCCAGTTCGGCGAGCTCGGCCAGCTGGGACGCTCGGAGTTCGTCGTCGTTGATGGTTGCCGTGGCCACGTTGGAGCAGACCAGGATGGTGTCCATGCCCAAGCGGGACATGAGCTTGAACTTGGCCTCCGCCCGGCGAAGGTTGGCCTTCAGCAAGTCCGGGGTGACGCCGTCGAAATCCCGGAACGGCTGGTAGAGATCAAGGCCCAAACCGAGGTCGGCGGCCATTTTGCGCACGTCCTCGGGACTGTGCGGGGACGTGACGAGGTCCTGCTCGAAGATCTCGATGCCGTCGAAGCCCGCGATGGCGCAGGCCTGCATCTTCTCCTTCAGCGTGCCGGACAGGCAGACCGTGGCGATTCCGGTGCGCATCAGTGGGCCGCCTTAGCGAGGACGGGCGCTTTCGCGTCTTCCGCCGCGATCAGCTCCAGGAAGTGTGCCCGCATACGGTCACGGTCGGCGTCGCGTCCGGTGAAGAGCTGGAACGCGTCGGCCGCCTGACCGACAGCCATCCTGCCGCCGTCGAGCACCTCGCAGCCTTTGGCGCGGGCCTCGCGGACCAACTGCGTTTCGATGGGGCGGTAGACGATGTCCGCCACCCAGTGGCGCGGTTCCACGAGGGTCATGTCCAGCGGCAGGCCCGGGTGGGCGGCCATGCCGATGGGGGTGCAGTGCACCAGGCCGTCGGCGAGGGGCATGATCTCGCTCAGTTCCCCGGGAGTGCGCGGCGTGACCGTGGCGGCGGGAAAGAGTCCGCCGAGTTCGGCGGCACGTTCCGCCGCACGAGCCGGATCCATGTCCACCAAGTCCAGTGTGCTGACGCCGGCTTTGAGGAGGGCATAGGCGACCGCGGAACCGGCACCGCCTGCACCCAGCTGGACCACGCGGTCCAGCTTGGCGTTCGGGAGTCCGTTGCCGAGGGCAGCGCCGAAGCCGGAGAAGTCTGTGTTGTGGCCGATAAACCGACCGTCCCGAATCAGGACTGTATTGACGGCACCCAGGCGACGGGCGTCGTCGGAGATGTCATCAAGGTGCTCAAGCACCAGCTGCTTGCACGGGTGCGTGATGTTCAGGCCGTTGAAGCCCAGGCGCTGGGCTGCGGTGAGGAGATCCCCGACGGCGGCGGCCGGCAAAGCCAGCTCCAGCAGGTCGATGGGGCGGTACAGCAAGCGAAGGCCCTGCACATCGGCTTCGCGTTCGTGCATGGGCGGCGTGAGCGAGGGCATGACGCCTTCGCCTATGAGGCCCACCAGAACGGACTCGGCTCGGTTGCTCATCCTAAAGCTCCTTTGACTTCAGCACCGCCGGGTTTTTGGCGCTTTCTGGGGCGCCGCTTCCCGGGGTGTTATTTAGGTTACTACAAGTGTTCATATTCCGCACGCATGTTCTTATCGCGAACAAACGTAGGGCGCGCACCCAACTAGCTGGCATTTGTGGTTGTTCTGAGCGCTGAAAACAACCACAAGTGCCAGTCAGTTGGGGTTAGCGCTGGGGCAGGCGGGCCGCGAGTTCGGCCGCGGCTTCCTGCAGGGTGGGGACGTGGGCAATGAGCTCCTCCATGGTCAGGCGGAACACCGGCACGGCCACGGCAAGGGAGGCGAAAGCGTGCCCCTGGGAATTCAGGACCGGCACGGCCACTGCACGCATGCCAACCTCGTTTTCTTCATCCATCACCGCGTATCCCTGGCGACGGACCTGCTCGATCTCGGCACGGAATGCGTCGCGATCGGTAATGGAGTGCTCCGTGAGCGCATCCAGCGGGAGTTCCTCAAGCAGGCGCTTGCGCTCGATCTCCTCCTCGAAGGCCACGATGGCCTTGCCCACGGAAGTGGTGTGAAGCGCCCCCAGATGGCCGGGGTCGCTGGTGACGCGGAAGGTCTTGGGGCCATCCACCTTGTTTACCGTCAGATGATGATTGCCGTCCCGCACCGACAAGATGGTGGCCTCATGCGTACGTTCAGTCACGCGCTGAAGGACAGGCAGGGCTGTTGCCGCAAAGCCGTGGTGATTCGAAACCCGCTGGCCGAGCTGGAACACCCGCAAGCCCAGGTGGTAGCGCCGGCCATCCGGCTCGTAGTCGACAAAGCCATCGCGCGTCAGCGAGCCAAGGAGTCGATACGTTGTACTGAACGGCAAGCTTGCGCTTCGCGCCAAGTCGGCGGCGCTGGCACCCCTCGGTTCATTGCCCAGCAGTACCAAAAGGCTCAAGGCCTTTCCGACCATGTCGGTTTTTGTGTCGTCTTTCACACTCATAACTCGATGCTCTCACATAGTGAGAGCTATTTCTAGATGGTGGTGACTTCTCTTGACAAGTGACCCCACTCACAGCCACTATTGCTGTATTGCACAAGTAGCTCTCACCATGTGGTTACTTATGGGATGGTCCAGCGGCAAACTCGTTCTGGTCTTCCCTTGAAAGCTTTATCCGCGACATCGTTGTCAAAGAAGGAAAACCATGAGCCAAACAATGCCGTCAGCGACGCCAGGCACTGAAACAACCACCGGAACCCCCAAGAAAGCCGCGCTTGCCAGCTTCCTGGGCAGCGCCGTCGAGTACTACGACTTCTTCATCTTCGGATCGGCAGCGGCCCTGATTTTCCCGCATGTGTTCTTCCCGGACGCAGACGCCAACGCAGCCATCATGTCCTTCGCTACCTTCGGCTTCGCCTACATTGCCCGCCCAGTGGGCGCTGTCATCCTGGGCCACTTCGGTGACCGGATCGGCCGGCAAAAGGTCCTCATGTTCACCCTGGTCCTGATGGGTGCCGCCACCTTCGTGATCGGCTGCCTCCCCGACTTCAAGACCATCGGCTGGTGGGCGCCCGTCCTGCTGGTTCTTGCCCGCCTTTGCCAAGGCCTCTCTGCCGCAGGCGAGCAGGCCGGCGCCTCGTCCATGACGTTGGAACACGCCCCGGATAACCGCCGCTCGTTCTTCACCTCGTGGACCCTGACCGGCACCCAGGGCGGCCAGATCCTGGCAGCCCTCGTCTTCATTCCCGTCGTCGCACTGCCGGACGAAATCAAGTACGGCATCGGCTGGCGCATCCCGTTCTGGCTCAGCGCCGTGGTTGTCATGGTGGCCTTCTTCATTCGCCGCACCCTGCACGAGCCGCCCGCATTCGCCGAAGCCAAGAAGAACAACCAGATCTCCAAGCTTCCCGTTGCCGACCTCCTGCGCCTGCACTGGCGCGACGTTCTCCGCGTGGTCTGCTGCGCATTCATCGCCGCAGTGAGCACGGTCTTCGGAACCCTTGCCATCAAGTACGCCCAGGATGTTGCCCACGTCAACAGCACCATTACCCTCTGGCTGGTTGTTGCGGCCAACGTGGTGGCCCTCGGAACGCAGCCCCTGTTCGGCATGCTCGCGGACAAGATAGGCCGCAAGCCCGTCTTCATCTACGGAGCCATTGCCAGCGCCATCATGACGCCGGTCTTCCTGCTGACCCTTGAATCCGGCAACGTCCCCCTGATGTTCCTGGTCTCCGTGGTGTTCTTCTCCTTCGGATACGCTGCCGCCAACGCCGTGTGGCCGTCCTTCTACGGTGAAATGTTCAGCACCAAGGTCCGCTTCTCCGGGCTGGCCATCGGTACTCAGCTCGGCTTCCTCATGGCAGGCTTTGCCCCGGCCATCGTGACCGCACTGGGTGGTACCAAGCCCGGTGGATGGGTCCAGATCTCCATCTTCACCGCCGTCATCTGCGCAATCGCTGCCGTCTCGGCCATGACGGCCCGCGAGTCGGCCAAAGTCCCGACGGCGGAACTCGGCCTGCACAAGTAGCCCACCAATCCTGCCCGGTTACCCGGGTCCGAGCAGCGAAAAGCCCGGCATGTCCCCCGACATGCCGGGCTTTTCGTTATATGGGAAGGAGCTGAAGGCTAGCTGTCCTGCGCGTTGAACCTGTACATGAAGGCAGCCATGGCATCCCGGTTGATGGGCGTCACGGGCCGGAAGGTGTGATCATCCCAGCCGGTACTGATTTCAGTGGAGGCCAACCAGGAAATTTCCTTGTAGAACTGTCCATTGGCCGGTACGTCCACGAAGGCGGACTTGGCAGGGGCAACGTAGTCCGAGACCTTGGAGAAGCGGTACAGGAAAGCGGCCATCGCGTCCCGGTTAACTGGTTCAAGTGGCCGGAATGTCCGGTCCGGCCAGCCACTGGAGATTTTGGTGGAAGCCAGCCAGGCGATTTCCTTGTAGAACTGGCTGCTGGCGGCAACATCCAGGAACGGCGAGGTGGCCGGCGGAGTGAAGGCGGGTTGCCCGGCCAGCCGATACAGGAAAGCCGCCATGGCGTCCCGGTTCACGGGAAGGAAGGGCCGGTACGTGGAATCGGGCCAGCCGGTGGAGATCCCGGTTGAGGCCATCCAGCTGATTTGGTGGTCGAACTGCTGCCCTTCAAAGACGTCCGCGAACCGCTTGGGCGACCAGTACGTCAACGTTCCGACCCCGGTCTGCGCTCCGCTGGTCACGGCGATTTCCTTGGCCTCGGATTGATCGGCCACGTTGCCGGAATAACTGGGGCCGGCCAGCCTCACGTTCGTCGTGTTGCCCCGGAGACGGTAGGAACCCGTGGCCAATCCGGAAATAACAAAGTTGCCCTGCGTATCCGTGATGGCTTTCCTGCTGCTGAGGGAGCCATCACGCGTGTAGGCCTCAACAACGGCGAGCGGCAGCCCGTGCCCTTCAGAGTCACGAAGGACTCCCGTGATGGTTCCGCCATCTTCACCGCTGAAGTCGAAGCGGGTCTTTTCTTCATGGGCGGCCAGCGTGATGGTCTGGGCTGCGGCGAAGCCCTTGTCCTCGGCTACGCCGCTGTAGTACTGCCCCTCATAGGCGTAGCGCGCTTCGTAGGCCCCCAGGTCGGCCGACATATCCAAGGCAAGCTTGTACTGGCCGGGCTGAAGTCCGCTGACGGTGTAGGAGCCGCCGCTCACCTTGACCTCCTGCAATACCTTTCCAGCGAGATCAAGCACGGACACGCGATGCAATCCGTTGTTCGTGGACGGCCATGCCGTGTTCACCCAGCCGCTGATGCTGGCCCCGGCGTCACCGGTCAGGTTGGCGTCATGGACATCCTGCTCCCCGGCAATGGAAATGGTTGATGCCTCGGCGAACGATGCTCCGCCTCCGTACCAGGAGGTCAGGACACCTCCGGTAGCTCGGATCCGTAAGTCGCCTTCCGGGAGACCGCGCCAAAGCGCCCACGCCGAATCTGCAAAGAGACCACGTTGAATTTCCCCCATCACGAATGAACCGGCCGCCAGCGCAGAGCGATGGAACGGCGAACTTCGGCCAATGCTAATGCCTTGGCACGACAGAAACGGAATCAGGGTCTCACCTCTGATGGGTCCTGCCGAAAGCTACCGCGGGTCCAGAACCACCGACTGGAAACTCCCCCGGCCGGTCCCCGTGTAGAGGAACAACGCCCCGTCTCCGGCAACGCCCACCACGGACGGATTCCCTGTGCCTGTGAAGCCATTGCCGAGGGCGGCGAACGTGCTGAAAATGTTCCATCCCGTGCCCAAGGTAACCCGGGCCAGGAAACCGCCGCTGCCGTTGCCGGGGTAGAGCCACAACGAACCGTCGGTACCGCGGGCCACGATGTCCTCGCGGCCATCGCCGTTGAAGTCGCCGCCCTGCATCACAGCATCGAAAATGTTCCACCCGGTCCCGATCTGCCGCCACGGCTGGAATCCGCCGGTCCCGTTGCCGGGGTACAGCCACAAGGTCCCGTCGCTTGCCCGCGCCACAAGATCAGCCTTGCCGTCCCCGGAGAAGTCGCCCGGAGCCAGCAACTGCGTGAACCCCTGCCAGCCGGTCCCGATCTGCTGCCGCGCCAGGAACTGGCCCGTCCCGTCCGTCGGGTACAGCCACAGCACCCCATCGGAAGTCCGCGCTACAAGGTCGGGGTGGCCATCGCCGTCGAAATCTCCGGCGCTGACGACTGTCGTGAAAGCGTTCCAGCCCGATCCCACCTGCACCCGCAGCGAGAAGCCGCCCGAACCGTTGCCCGGGTAAAGCCACAGCGTGCCGTCGGTGCCCCGGGCCAGGATGTCGGCCACGGCATCGCCGTCGAAATCACCGGCCTCCCACACCTGGCTGAACTGGCCCCATCCGGCGCCAATGGCCAGGCGATTGGCGAAACCGGTGCCGCTGCCAGGGTAGAGGCGCATGGTTCCCGCAGAAGTCGCGGTCAGGACATCCGCACGCTGGTCGCCGGTGAAGTCCTGGCCTCCCACCAGGTCGCCAACGCTGTTCCAACCACTGCCGACGGCGGTACGCGGCAAGAAGCCTCCCTTGCCATTGCCGGGGTAAAGGTAGAGGGTGCCGTCGCTGGCCCGGGCAAGGAGCCCGGCGGAACCGCCGCCGAAGGAACCGGCCGTGGTGAGGCTCGTGAAGCCATTCCAACCGTTGCCGATCTGCGACCATCCGCGGAAACCGCCTTGGCCGTCGCCGGCGTAGAGCCATAGGGTGCCGTCAGGCTTGGCGGCGATCACGTCGGGCCGGCCGTCTCCGTCGAAATCCCCTGCGCCGACCAAGCTAGAGAAACCTTGCCAGCCGGAGCCGATCTGCCTCTTGGCCAGGAAACCGCCCTTGCCGTCACCCGGGTACAACCACAAGTCACCGTCGCTGGTGCGCGCCAGAATGTCACCCACGCCGTCGCCGTTGAAGTCGGGAGAGCCCACGACGGCGTCGAAAATGTTCCAGCCGGAACCCACCTGGCGGGGGTTGTCCAGCCTGTTGCCGGGCAGTCCGGCGTAGAGCATCAGGGAGCCGTCAGCCTCGCGGGAGAGGACGTCGGCGAGCTTGTCGCCGTCGAAGTCGCCCACCGAGAAGCGCACCTTCGCGGTGAGTTTCGGGTCCGCGAAAATGGTGACCGACGCCGAGGTCTTGCTCACCGTGTTGATGGTGACTTGAGTGCCGGTGTAGGTGGTGAAGGTGCTTCCGGCCTGCCATGCGTGGTTCGTCGCGTAGTAGTCGTCCTGGAACGGGATGGTGGAGGGCATCAGAATCAGGGACGAGGCGATGGTGGCACCGCCGCGCTGGACAATCTTGACTCCCATGTTTCCGGGCTTGCCGGCGGTGCCGAGGTAGTCGTCGTAACCGGCCGGTTCCCTTAACTCCAGGTAGTAGACCTCTTTGCTGATGGGGTCCGTGAACTTGATGGCACGCTGGGCTTCGGTGCCGCCCCAGGGTTTGAGCGTGTACGTCTTGGCGCCGGTGGCCACTCCGACGTCGCGGATTTCATCGCCCCGGCCCAATCCGGCGTAGTCCCAGAACGTGGAGCTCAGGACCGGCGAAGCGTACTGCGCAGCGCCCATGATGTCCGTGGTGTCGCCGTACTCGCGGATGTAGCAGGAGGGATCCGTGAACCGGCCGCTGCCGTCCACGCCGACGTCGGACGCGCCGCTGCCGCACTGCAACGCATCCGCGTGCATCATGCCTATGACGTGACCGAACTCGTGGCTCAGCACGTTGTTGGTGAATTTGCTGATCTGCGGCAGGAGCACCCGGCCGCTGTAGGTTCCGCTGCTGTAGCCGGCGCCGAGCGCGTTTCCGGACAACGTGGACGTCGGAATGAAGATGACCAGGGCCGTGTAGGGGCTGGGGCTCCACTTCAGTTCACTGGTGATGGTGGAAATGATGGTGCTGTAGCTCTGCGTGGACCTGGCTGCCGACTGGTGCCCGGCAACCTTGCTGTTGACGCTCATGGTCAACTTGTCGGCCGTCATCGCCTTCCAGTAGTTACTGGTGGCTGCCACGGCCTTCTCGGCGTCGGCCATCGAGACCGTGTTCGAGTTGTCCGCCAACTTCGCTGTCACCAGCCGGACGCGGATGTTTCCGCTAGGCCCGGTGGCGGCCACCCCGTTGTCAGGAAAGGTGCCGAAGGGAGTGGCGAGCCCGGACGGGGTCTCGAACGTATGCTCCGAGTGCGGCGTGCCCTCCACGAACTGGACGTTGGGATTGTCCGGCCCTGGCAACGGTACGGCCGTTGCCGGGCTCTCCACGAAGAACAGGCCGGCAGCAAACACCACCAAGCCTGTGGACAGTGCAATCGATCGCCGCAAAACACCCATGAAATCTCCCCGGGGATGGAGCCTGCGGTTCCCGTGAGTCTCAGGAACCGAGATCAGGCTACAGCCGCGGCGGCGGGGGCCAGCGGAAGCGCGTGCCAACCGCTGGCGCGTCTCCCAACCGCTGGTGGTCCCGTCGTCGGGCCCGTCCCGGAAACGCAACCATCCCGGAATGCTAACCGGACCCTAACCGCGCCGAAATACCGCGGCAACAATGCCGCGCCACACTGGAATAGCCGGCAAGTGCAGGCACCAGCTCCAGCCAGGAGGACACCATGCTGAAGGAAGTCACAACTCACACAACACGAATACGCGCGATCAGCCAGCTCCACCGCGGAGACGAGATCGAAGCCCGACTGTCCGTGGGACCCGCCTACGATGACGTGGTCATCCGCCGCGGACGTGTCCAGGAAACGGCACCGGGAATCGGCGTCGTCTGGATCATGGATCACGTCTCCGGGATGAGGAAAGCCATCAACACCGACGAATGCAGCGTTTGGCGCGTCGCCTGAACCCCGGCTTGACCCCTTACGCCCGCTCAGCCGCCGGCCACGGACTGGACAATCAAGACCTCCTGGCCGGCCGCAACCTCCGTTTCAAGACCTTTCAAACGCCGGACCTCATCACCGTTCACGTAAATATTCACGTAGCGGCGGAGGGCACCGGTTTCATCACGCAAGCGCCTGGCCAGCACCGGATAATCTCCGGTCACCGAATCCAGCAGCTCACCCACGGTCACAGCCCCGTCGGCGGACGCAGTCAGATAGGACTGTCCGCCGACGAGAGGCTGCAGGACACCGGGCAGCAAGACCGTAAAGTCAGCCACAACGGACCTAACCAGGTACCGGAGCGCTGGTCTTTTGTGCCAGCTCTCCGTCGTCGCTGTGGCTACCAACCACGACGGCGGCCCTTACGCACAGCACGTCCGGCAAGTGCGAGGCCACTTCAGTAAAGGCCTCGCCCTCATTGTCGCTCGCGTACACGGACCCGCCACGGGTGCCGAAGTACACCCCCACGGGCTCGGCAGTATCCACCGACGCAGCATCACGCAGCACAGCGTTGTACTCGCGGTCAGGGAGGCCCGTGTGCAGTTCCGTCCAGGAGTTGCCGGCGTCATCGGTACGGTGCACGCTGAGCTTGCTGTCCGGGGGGATGCGTTCGCCATCGGCCTTCAACGGAATCACCCACGCCGTTCCTTCGCGGCGCGGGTGCGTCAGCATCACGAACCCGAAGTCAGCAGGCAGCCCCTCGGCGATGGAGTCCCAGTTCTCACCGCCATCGTCGGTGCGGTACACGCCGTGATGGTTCTGCGCATACAAACGACCCTCGACGGCGGCATCCGCCGCGATCTTGTGAACGCACTGGCCGAACTCGGGATTGGGATCCGGCATGAAGTAGGCCGAGATTCCCTTGTTCCGGGGCTCCCAGGACGTCCCGCCGTCGAGAGACCTGTAGACGCCGCCCGTGCTCATGGCGATGTGGACCTTCTCGCCGCTGGGATCCACCACGATCGAGTGCGCCGCCGCGCCGCCGTAACCGGCGCCCCAATCGTTGCGGTGGGGGTGGTCCCACAGTCCGCGGTTCAACTCGAAGTGCTCGCCGCCGTCGGTGGATTTCCACACTGAAATCGGCTCGCAACCAGCCCAAACGACGCCGGGGCGGGAGTCGGCGTCGGGGTAGATCTGCCAGATGCGCTCCAGCGCGGCGTCGGTGCCGTCGGGGAACTTGATGGCGCCCTGCTCGGGCTCGGTCCACGTGACGCCAAGGTCATCGGAGTGGGCCACGGTAGGTCCCCAGTGCTCGGAGCGCACCCCCACCATGATCCTGGTTTTGCCGTCCCGCGTGTCTATCCCGATGCTTGGTATCTCGCTCATCAGGAAGTACGGGCCGGAGAGGGACCAGTCCGTGCGGTCCGGGCTGGTTGCCAGCCACAGGCCTTTCTTGGTCCCGATCGCTAAGACATAACTCTCTGCGGTATCTGCGGTTGCCATGGTCCCCATGCAACCATCCGGGCGAGTGGGTGGCAACGGTTTTTGGGTGGGATGGGGCGGAAGATAGCGCGGACTTGTCCCCGAACACTTCAGCTTCTGCGACTTCTCATTCCAATCAGGGTGGTGGGAGCAGACCCGGCAGAGGCTGAATCAGACCCGGACCAAGCCACCTCTTAGCCCCCCGCCCCAATCACCGAATGAATCATTGCGGTCTTCGGGTAGTCCCGCGGTTCACGCTGTTCCGTCGCGGGAAATTCGAAGAGATCGATCATCAGTTGCTGCTGGTAAAGCAGCCGCTGCGGGCTGGACATGATCACTTGCCCATCAACGGAGAACTCAGCCCCTTCCCCGGACCAGCGGACACCGTAGGTGTGCGGTTGGGTGGCGTCAATCGGCAGCTGGATGTCGCGGACGTCGCTTGTCAGCCGCGGATCGTGATGCGCTTTGATACCGACACGGACGGTACTGCTGCCTGGCGCGATCTTGTCTCCGAAGAGTTCGGCGATGCACAGCTCCCCTGAATCTGCAGGGCCGGACTCTTCAAATCCAACCAGCCAGATGCCCAGCATGCAGGAAGGGTCCGCGGAGGCGCTCACCCGCACCTGGACCTCACCCGTCACCGGCGTCCACAACCGACGAGCGGGCTGAGGAGTTTCAACGAGGAGCCCATCGAGGCGGTGACGGTGCGTGCCACGCGTGGACCCCGCGTCCCCGGAGAACGTCCCGGTTTGGAGGTTGCTGACCCGGAAGGTCCCATCCGCGTCCCGCCACGCCGGTTGGTCCGCATCAACGCGCAGTCGAAGTCCCGCGGATGTGAAGTCATACCGGGCCTGCGAGCGCGCTGGCTCGGTCCACTGCGGGAGGTAGTGGTCCACCCAAAGCTCGTTGTTCAGCACAGGACCGGTAAAGCGCTCTTCAAAAGTTTCCCTAGGCACGGGGAAATACTAAGCGAGCCGCCGGGCGAGAAGCCTTAAACCCGGTGTCAGTCCACGAACTCCGACTGCGTCTGGATGAAGTCCCAATCGGCATCGGTCAGCACGCCGCTGACTTTGTCCGGATGGGGGCCTCCAGCCTCGGCTATGTGCTGGAGCACCGGCAAAGGAAGTTCATCGGTGCGCAGGTTCTCGCGAAGCCATTCCTTGCTGTCCAGGTGCAGATCGAGCCACCACATGTAGATTTCCATCGCGGACCGCCTTTCCTCGCATTAACCGTAGGCCGGGGCAGGGACGTCTACAAGGGTTGGTCGCAACGACGGTTGAGCCATCTGCTCAGGCACCGCGCCACGTACGACGACGACGCCTGGGTGAGTGCCGCCGTCGTGCCTTTGTGGGGCGGCTGGCTTGGTGGCGGTGGGCGGCCACCACCCACTTTGCTTTGGCGAGGAGCAGGACGCGCCGTATTTCCCGGCGTGTCCCGCCATGTTCCGGGTCAAAGTGGGTCGTGGCGGCGCGCCCCTCCAGCGGAACGCCTGCAAGTCCTGCAGCCAGCGGCCCTTGTCAGCAACGGGGCGAAGGGCCAATCTATTCGTAAGGGCACACCGGCGCGCAGCTTCTGGGGGTCGGCCCGCCCGTCGCACAAGGGATCCGCGATGGACTGTGACATCGAGCTGGAAATCGATACCGGCTCTGCACGCGGCGAATATACGGTGCACGTGGTCCGTGCACCGGCGGGAGGACACGCTTCAGGGATGTTCACCCTGGACGTTGACGGCATCCTGGACAGGCTCCCCCAGCTTGAAGCCACTGTTCTGGCCTCGGCCGTTGCTGCCCGTCGAACCATGCCCGTTGCCGAGCTGGCCGTGCGCGAAGTGGGCCAGGAATTGTTCCAAGCACTGTTCACGCGTGAGGTTTACGGCACGTATCGGGCGAGCCTGGGTGCTGCGCAGCATGCCGGCCAGCAGCTGAGGGTGGTGCTGAGGTTGGCGGCTCCGGAGTTGGCCACGATGCCGTGGGAGACACTGTTCGACCCCGAAACGGAGACCTATCTCTGCCAGACCGAGCCTTTGCTCCGGCACGTCCCCGCGCCGGACTACAACTTGAACCCCTTGGATGTGGCTCCCCCGCTGCGCATCCTGGGGATCGTGGCCTCGCCGCGGGATCTCCCTGCCCTCGATGTCCAGGCTGAGAAGGACCATCTGAACAGTGCCCTGGCCGGCCCGGTGTCGGAAGGCCGTGTGGAGCTGGTGTGGGCGAAGAGCGGGACTTGGGATGACGTGCAGTCCATGCTGCTCGCGGGGCCGTGGCATGTGGTGCATTTCGTTGGACATGGCGATTACGACTCCCGGACGGACGAGGGCAGGATCGCACTCGTCGGGCCGGACGGCAGGGCTGCAATGGTCCGCGCGGTCCGACTCATGGCGTTGCTCAGCGTGGCCGCTCCGCGTCCACGGCTTGTGGTGCTGAATTCGTGTTCCTCGGGTGAGATGGGTCAAGCGGACCTCTTCTCAGGTACGGCGTCGGCCTTGGTTCGGAGCGGAATCGGCGCGGTGGCGGCCATGCAGTTCGCCATCAGCGACTCCGCCGCCATCGCCTTCGCGCACGGTTTCTACGCTGCGATCGCCAACGGGCGGACGGTGGACGAAGCCGCCCGCGTCGGCAGGATCTCGGTCATGGCCAGCCCGGACGGCACTCTGGAGTGGGTCACCCCGGCCCTCTACGTCCGCGGCGGCTCCACTCAACTGTTCACGCTCACCGGCACTCCGCGCGCCCCGGCATCTGATGAACGTTCGACGGCGGCAGCACCGTCGGGCGGTCCGGCGCCCGTACCAGCAACCGCAGGTCAGGCGGCTGCGCAGGCCGGACAGACGCAGGCCGCACAGACGCAGGCTGCCCAAGCCAACGCCGAGCAGGCAATGAAGCGCGCCCAACTACGCGCCCTGTATGTGCAGGCTTCCGCCGAGTTGAGGGCCCGACGCAACGAGCAGGCCGTTGAACTGTTCGACGACCTCCTGACATTGGAGCCCGGATATCGGGATGCAACGGTGTTGAGGGACACTGCACGGAAGCGGCTGGACATGGCCCGGACCTACCGGGCAGCGCTGGAAGCGGAAGAGTCCGGTGATTGGTTGGCCGCGGCAGACGGCTTCGCGCTGGTCCAGGAGGATCCCGAGTACCCGGATGCAGCGGCCAGGAAGCAGGACTGTGAACGCCAGCAGCGTGTCTCGGATTTGCAGGGTGAGCTGCGGTATCACTCGTCTTTGGGCTCTTGGGAAGCAGTGCTGGACGTGTCTGCGGAGCTGGCCACTGTGGACCCGGCAGCAGCAGATCCCGACGGGCTCGCCAGTGCCGCGGAAGCTGAAATAGAGAAGGCGAAACCGAAGGAACCCCCTGCCCAAGTACCCGCGGAAGAAGAACACCACGGTTCGTACACCGCCGCGGACCTGCCTCCCAAGACGCCGAGGAGCACCGCTGCGAATCCCGCACCTGCGGCGAGCCCGGTGTCCAGGCTGAAAGCACCACAAACCCCAACGCGGGCCCCGGCACTTGCCGGAGTACCGGCGTCGAGCGCCAACGTACGCGAACAGAACGCTCCCAAGCCAGCCGAACCCGGAGCCAGCAACAGCGCGGCCCCGCTCGCCTGGGGTGGCGCGGCGCTGGCGGTGGCCGGCGGCGTGGGCTTTGGATTTGCGGTTTTCTTCATGTGGTTCGACGAGAACTACTGGCAGGACAACGGCGGGGACATAGTGCTCCGGCTCCTTTACGGGTTGCTGACCCCGTTCGGATACCTGTTGTTGACGGTGGCGGGCTTGCCGAACCGGACAGCGCAGGGTCGGCTGGCGATGGCGGGCGTGATTGTTTCGGCGGCGATCTTCGGACTGGCGGGGCTTAATTTCACAGTGGAAGTGGCGGCCGTCGTGTTCAGTTTTGCCCTGGCCGCCTTCGGGCTGTGGGCCGGCGTCCTGGCCCTGAAGCAGCCTGCGCAGCGCACGCTCGCTTGGCTTTTGCTGTTGCCTACGGTGTTGCAGCCGATCATCTGGATCCAGGGGAAAGGCGTGTTCATGCAGAGCTGGTATATGTCGCAGGCTCTTCCGTTGCTGCTGCATCTTGTGGTGTTGTGCGCGGCCGGCCTCGGATTCATGGTGGCGGCCCGCAAGCTGCGTGACGCGGGGACCTCGCCATGAGCCGCCTGGTGGAGTTCACCACCGACGACGGCGGCACGGTAGTGGTGGAGGTGGCGAGCGCTGCGGGGAGCCTGGTGACCAGGGGCGGCGACCACGCGGGCGATCATTCCGGGGTTTTCGCCCGCGCCCAGCAGACTTTCGAGCGGGCACTGGCGCACGTGCGTCCTGCGGTTCAAGGTGTGATCGACGAGCTGCTGAGCCTGGAAAACCGGCCGGACGAGGTCAGCGTGGAGTTCGGCATCGACCTTCATGCAGAGGCCGGGGCGTTCATCGCGTCGGCGAGCACTGCGTCCAATTTCAAGGTGCGGCTCACCTGGAACAAACCAGTCCAGCCAGCGCCCTAAATAGCCTGTTCATCGGCACCCCGCGGCGCAACAATTAGCTATGGCTGCGGAAAATTTCAGCGGACGGATTCCCTTGGTTGTGGGCGTTTTGCCGGACCAGCATGTGGAGGTTCTGCAGACCGCCAGGACCCTCGCCGAGCAACTCGGCGTGCCGCTGGTGTGCGCGTATGTGGACGAGGCCAGCTACCTCGTGGAATGGGACCCGGCGCGGGAGGCCCACCGGATGTCCCTGCATCCTGAGAAGGACGACGCCGATGTCCAGGCCGTCCGCGGTGATCTGGGCCGAGTCATCGCGGAAGCCATGGACGGCGGCACAGCGGATTGGACGTTGAGGCTGCTGGCTGGAGATCCTGCGCGGGCCCTGGGCCGGCTGGCCTCGGACATCAACGCTTCCATGATCATTGTGGGGACCCCCGAACCCGGGTTGGGGCACCGGATTTCGGAGGTCCTGAACGGATCGGTGGCGGCGTGGCTCAGCCATCATCAGCGCCGCCCTGTGCTGATAGTGCCGCAGAAAAAGAGGCATGAATCCGCCTCGAAAAACTAAAGCGAAAGTACTAATTCGAGGTGGTGGCAAAGGCGTCGCACGGCACGTAGAGTGATTACTGCAGGTAGCGAAAGCCCCTGCTCAAAGGCCGCTCCGGAGTGCGTATCCCCCAATAACGCACTCCGGAGCTCTTTGTTTTAAGCGGGCTTTTGGTGTGTGCCGCTACGACCTTCTTTGACGCGCAAACGGCCCCGACACACCTTTTTGAAGGCGTGTCGGGGCCGTTGAGATATCAAAGAGGGTCGTGACGGTGCAGGCTCACCAATACCAACTCACGACGCCGGCACCCGGCTTGGGTGCCGCGGGGTCACCTGACGAACGTGTACAGCAGCGCCGCCATTCCGAAGCCCACAATGGAGAGCACGGTTTCCAGCACGGTCCAGGTCTTCAGGGTGTCTTTGACGGACATGTTGAAGTACTTGGAGATGATCCAGAACCCGCCGTCATTGACGTGGCTGGCGATGATGGAGCCCGAGGAAATGGCCACCACAATCAAGGCGAGCTGCGGCTGGGTGTACCCGGTAGCCAGGCTGGGTGCCAGGATGCCACCGGTGGTGACGATCGCAACCGTGGCCGAACCCTGGGCGATGCGCATGCCTGCGCTGATGACGAACGCCGAGAGGATGATCGGCAGGCCGGCCTGCGACAGCGAGTCCGCAACAGCCTTGCCAACGCCGGTGGCGGAAAGGACGGCGCCGAAGAAGGCACCGGCACCAACAACCAGCAGGATCATGCCCACCGGACGCAGCGAGGAGCCCGTGATTTCGCTGAGCTCAGAGGAAGTCATGCCGCGGCGGATACCCAGCAGCCACATGGCAAGCAGCACGGCGACGGTCAGCGCGATGGCAGGGTTGCCGAAGAACTGGAGCACGTCCCGGAAAACCCCTGGCGGAGCGAAGATGTTGCCGAACGTGCCGCCCAGGATGAGGATCATGGGCAGGCCGATAGCCAGCAGCACCAGCCCGATGGAGGGTTCGTTGCCTTTGGCCTGATCCGATTCGGGAACGATCCTGTCTTCGGGGACGGAGACCATGACGCGCTTGCCGATCCAGGTGCCCCACAAAATACCGGATGCGAACCAGGCGGGGATGCCGCAGATGAGGCCCATGAGGATGATCCAGCCGAGGTCCACGTGGAACAAGCCGGCGGCAGCAACGGGTCCCGGGTGCGGGGGCAGGAAAGCGTGGGTTACGGAGAGGCCTGCCAGCAAGGGAAGGGCGTACAGCACCAGGGACTTGCCGCCGCGGATCGCTGCAACGTAGACCAGTGGCGCCAACACGAAGATGCCGATGTCGAAGAACACCGGGATACCCAGCACGAAGCCGGTGATGCCCATGGCCAGAGGGGTGCCCTTTTCGCCGAAGATCTTCACGAGCCTGGCGAGCAGCACTTCCGCGCCACCGGATCGCTCCAGAATGGCGCCGAGCACCGTACCAAGGCCGATGATCACCGTGATGTGGCCAAGGATGCCCGCGAAACCCTTCTCAATGAGGGCGTCGCTGCTCTTGGTGGCCGAGCCCACCAGGGCTTCCACCGAGATCCCGCCCACCAAGGCCACGATCACACCGGTTCCCACCAAGGCGATGAACGGTTCGAGTTTGACCTTGATGATCAGGAACAGCAGGAGGGCAATGCCAGCGCCTGCCAGGAGGAGCAGGCCGGCGGTGTCGTGCCGCAGCCATTCAAGAAATTCATTCATGGGCGTTACTTTCTCGGTTAGTCCTACTTGAGGGTGCCGGTGAAGGCGGCGGCACGTGCCGCGATGTCTGCCCAGTCGCCGGCAGCAACCGCTGCGGGCGGGACTACGCTGGTGCCGCAGCAGACTGCGGCAGCACCGGCGTCGAGGTAGCTCTTGGCGTTGGAGGCGTCGATGCCTCCCGAAGGCAGCAAGCGGATGCCCGGGTACGGGCCCTGCAGGTCCTTCAAGTACGCCGGGCCGAGCTGCCGGGCGGGGAAAATCTTGACCGCGGCCGAGCCCAGGTCCAGGGCCTGCGCCACCTCGGTGGGAGTCATGGCGCCGAGGCTGAACGGGATCCCGGCGGCCACTGCGACGGCGGCGACCTCCGGGCGAAGGCCCGGCGTCACCAGGAACTTCGCGCCGGCGTCGATCGCTGCCCGGGCTTGGTCCGCTGTCATTACCGTGCCGATTCCGACGGCGGCACCGTGGTCCGCCGCGGTCTCCGCCGCGCGCTTGACGTGCTTGAGTACGTCCGGCGTGGTGAACGTCAGTTCGACGCTGCGGATTCCGCCGTCGGCCAGTGCCCGGCAGAGATCCGCGGCGTCGGTGATGGACGGAGCGCGAACCACTGCCAGGGTGCGGTCGGCTTCGAGCTGCTGGAGGAATTGTTCGGGGGTCATTGTTGTCCTTCTCGGGTGAAGCCGTCATTGTGTCGGCGCAGGGCACGGCCGGCGCGGGCGCCGGTGGGCTGGCCGCCGTCGATCGCTGCCGTGCCATTGACGAAGACGTACTGGATGCCGCTGGCGGCTTGGCGGGGATTTTCAAAAGTGGCTTCGTCGCGGATGGTCTCGGGGTCGAAGAGCACGACGTCGGCCGCGTAGCCCTCGCGGACCAGTCCCCTGTTGTGGAGCTTGAGTCGTGCGGCGGGGCGGCCAGTGAGGTGATGGACCGTTTCCTCGAGGCTGAGCAGCCCGAGGTCGCGGCTGTAGTGGCCGAGGTAGCGCGGGAACGTCCCCCAGGCCCGGGGGTGTGGCTTGGCGCCGACCAGGAGTCCGTCGCTGCCGCCGGTGTGGGTGCGGTGCTTCATGATGGCCTGCACGTTTTCCTCGTGGCCCACGTGCTGGAGGATGCCGGTGCCGAGGCGGTCTTCCGTGAGGATGTGCACGAAGACATCGAAGGGTTCCTTGCCCGTTTCAACGGCGATGTCCCTGATGGTCTTGCCCACGTAGCCTGCGAGTGCCGGGTTCTGCACTCCGCTGATTTCCAGGGTGTCCCACTCGGCAACGACGCCGTGGCAGCCGTCGGAGCCGTAGATCTCCACGGTTTCCCGGATTTTGGCCCTCGTTTCGGGGTCGGCCAGCCGGGCCAAGGTGGCGTCGGTCCCGCCGGACGAGGCCCAGCTCGGGAGGATGGCGCTGAGCGTCGTGGCCCCCGGGAGGTACGGATACGTGTCCAGGGTGATGTCCACGCCCTGGCCCAAGGCTTCATCGATCAGGTCCAGGAGTTCCCCTGCACGGCCCTTGTTTTCGGCGAAGTTCATGGTGGCGTGGGACAGGTGCAGGGCACAGCCGGTGTCGCGGCTAAGCCCGATCATTTCGGCGTAGGCATTCAGCGCGCCCTTGCCGTAGGAACGATGGTGCGGCGCGTAGAAGCCACCCATTTCCCCCACAGTCCGGAGGAGCCCGGCAAGTTCCTCGGTCTGCGCGTACATGCCCGGGGTATAGGTGAGGCCCGAGGACATTCCCACGGCCCCCTCCTCCATCGCCGTGCGGATGACGTCCTGCATCTGCCGCTGTTGCTCCGGCGTGGGGTCTCCCTCGGCGAAGCCCATCACCATAGCGCGGACAGTTCCCTGGGGTAACAGGTAGGCGGCGTTGGTGGCGATGCGCCCGCCGTCTTCAACCCTGTCCAACCGGTCGAGGTACTCCCCCACGGTCCGCCAGTTCCAGTCGAAATCGGCCGGATTGTCGTTCCAACCAGCGATCTTCTCCCGGACACCGGCCAGAGTGGCATCGTCAACCGGCGCGTAGGACAGGCCGTCCTGGCCCAGCAATTCCGTGGTGACACCCTGGCTGAGCTTGGCGTAGTGCTCCCTGTTCACCAGCAGTTGCAGGTCCGAGTGCGCGTGCATGTCGATGAAGCCGGGGCTCAGGACAAGTCCTGTGGCGTCGATGACGCGGTCCGTTTCCGCTGCGGCGCGGGATTCAGCGGTGAGGGTTCCGGCGTCGACGACGGCGGCAATCACCGCACCGTCCAGCAGGACGTCCGCGGTGCGGCGGTCCGCTCCGGTTCCGTCCACCAGGGTGGCGTTGCTGATGAGGGTCTTCATGGCGTTGGGTCCTAGAAGAAGGTATGGATGAGGTCGACGACGGTCTGGTCGCCGTTGGTGTCGGCGAGCACCGGGATGACGGTCCATTTATCGAACGCGGTGCACGGGTGGGACAAGCCCAGCCTGACAACGTCGCCGGGGTTCACCGAGATGGTGCTGGCGTCGAAGGTCATGAAGCTGTGCTGATCGTTGACCGAGGTGATTTCGGCTCCGAGTAACGGTTCCATGGGTCCGCCAAGGGTAGGGCCGATGAGCTGCGGCTCGGGCAGTCCTTCGTCGAAGGGG
The DNA here is from genome assembly GCF_042786555.1 of Paenarthrobacter sp. NPDC056912. Taxonomy (NCBI): domain Bacteria; kingdom Bacillati; phylum Actinomycetota; class Actinomycetes; order Micrococcales; family Micrococcaceae; genus Paenarthrobacter; species Paenarthrobacter sp. NPDC056912. The sequence goes on along the minus strand of NZ_JBHUCD010000019.1, from coordinate 36,841 downwards.
AGGTCGCGCTTGCCGGCGTCGAGGATGGCCAGGCCGGGTTCGGTCTGCGAAACAACGCGTGCCCAGCCGTACATTCCGGCCGTGAACGGCTGGTCGCCTTCGCGGGAGAACGGCGAGATTCCGCGGTAGAAACCGTCGTCGTGGACGATGTAGGCGCCGCTGCGGATCATGAGGTCCACGCGGGGGCCGGTTCCGCTGTTGATGCACGGTGAGAGGACTGTGACCACATCGTCGAAGTACGCGCTGCCGCCGGCCGTGAGGATCACGGAGTCGGTGCCGTACAACCCTTCGGCGAGCAACTGCTCGTGAAGCAGCCGCATCGTGGCGAGGTAGCCGCGAACGGCGGCCAGGCCGGCGTCGTCCGCTGTGTGCGCGAGCGAGCCCTCGTAGCCGCTGACGCCCACAAGCCGAAGGTTGTGCGAGGCGGAGATCGCGCGGGCAACCTCCAGGGCAGCGTCGACGCCGCGGGCGCCGGTCCGGCCGCCGTGGGCGCCGAGTTCCACCAGGACATCCAGCACGGCATCGCTGCCGGCGAGGGTCCGGTTGATGACGTCCACGGTTCCCAGGGAGTCGATCCAGGACAGGATGGTGGTGTCCGCGGGCTGGGCGGCTACCCACTGGATCGCGTGCGGATCCGTGAGGCTGTTGGCCAGCTGCAGGTTCCGGACTCCGAACTCGCGGGCCACCCTGAGTTGCGCGAAGTTAGCCAGTGTGATGCCCCAGGCGCCACGGTTGAGCTGCTCGGTCCAGAGCTGCGGCGACATGGTGGTCTTGCCGTGCGGCGCGAGCAGGACGCCGTGGTCCGCGCACCACTTGGCCAGGCGATCGGCGTTGCCTGCGAGCGCCGAAGCGTCGAGTGTCAGCAGTGGCGTCTGGAGGTCGGCCAGCGTGTGCTTGGCGGCGAGGAAGCCCGCGTGTGTGGTCCCGTTGGCGGTTGCCGGCACGGCCTTGTGCCGCCAGTCGAGCCTGCGGTCTGCGAGGCCGGCCACGGCGGTTGCCGAAATGGCTTCGGAAGTGTTCACGCGTTCATTCCCTTCGCGGTGCTGCGTTTTTGGAGCTGCGTTGTGGGGTTGTGTGTCCTTGCGTTGCGTATTTTGCAACGCTGGTTGCAAACCTGCTGGTGATATGTCTAACATGGTGGCGGATTGAGAGTCAAGGCCGCGGCACGTCCGCAGAGCCGTCCAATCCGCCGCGGAACGCTCCGTATCGCGGCGTCCGAGTGCCGCTGAAAAGCGCAAGACCGAGTGCGGGAGAACATGCTTTCAGCTGTCTGTGTTGGCGAGACGATGGCCATGCTTACCCCTGTCCACGCCGTACCCCTCCATCTCGCCACCGAACTCCACTTCGGAATCGGCGGTGCGGAGTCGAACGTTGCCATGGGCCTCGCCGCGATGGGCCTGGACACCCACTGGGTCAGCCGGGTAGGCCGCGACGGCTTCGGCACACGTATCCTTCGCGACCTCCAGGATCACGGCGTAGGCGTCTCCGGAGTAGAGGTGGACGACTCCCTGCCCACCGGCCTGTACGTGAAGGTCCCCGCCCAGGAATCAGACCCCGACGGCGGCAGCTCGGTGTTGTACTACCGGCAAGGATCCGCGGCATCGGCCATGGGACGGGACACTCTGGGCAATCCGGCAGTTTCCTCCCTGCTGGAAAACGCCGCACTCATCCACCTGAGCGGAATCACCGCCGCACTCTCTCCCGACTGTCTGGCACTCTTGGAGGCCATCCTCACCGCACCGCGGAACGGCCGGACCATCAGCTTCGACGTCAACTGGCGCGAAGCCCTCTGGACAGGCCAAGACCGTTCTGTCCTCCAGCGCCTGGCGAACCTTGCCGACGTCGTGCTTGTTGGAAAAGACGAAGCCGAGCACGCCTTCGGCACCACCGACGAAGCCGAACTCCGCCGGATGATGCCCGACCCCGAAGTGCTGGTCATCAAGAACGAGGCCATCAGCGCTATCTCCCTGAACCGGACCGGCACCCGGGAAGAGGTTCCCGCACTGTCCGTCGCCGTCGTCGAGCCTGTTGGTGCCGGTGACTCGTTCGCCGCCGGTTACCTCAGCGGCATGCTGTTCGGACTGGGTCAGAAGGAGAGCCTGCGCCGCGGGCACGCAGCGGCAGCGTGCACGCTGACCGTTCACGGCGACCGCGGCCCGCTGCCCGACGCCGCCGAGCTCGCAGCCATCCTCGATTCTTCGGATGACGCCTGGGCTGCTATTCATGTTGAAGACGGACAATTCAACACCAGAACCGGAGCGTGACACCTTGAGCCAGAGCCTCATGCGGGCCATCGACCTGCTCGCCGAACTCGCCGCCAAACCCGCCACCTTGGACGAGCTCTCGTCCAAAGCCTCCGTGCACAAAACCACCGTGATGCGGCTCCTTCACGCCATGGAGGAGAAGCGCTTTGTGGTGCGCGACGAGGATCAGCGGTTCATGCTCGGCTCCAAGCTGTTCGAACTGTCCTCCCTGGCACTGGAACAACGGGACATCCGCAAAGTGGCGCACCCGCATCTGGCCGAACTCAACGGCCTTACCGGGCACACCGTCCACCTCGCCGCGTTCGAAGGAAGCGACGTGGTGTACATCGACAAGTTCGAGTCCCACCACCCCGTCCGCATGTACTCGCGCATCGGCCTGACTGCATCGCTGCACTCGGCCGCCGTATCCAAAGTCCTCCTCGCCGACATGCCTCGCAGCCGCCAGGAAAAGATCGCGGCAGGACTGGACTACATCAAAGTTACCGAGAACACCCTGACCTCACCGGAGGCCCTCCTGGCCGAACTGGAGCAGGTCAGGATCCAAGGCTGGGCCCACGACAACGCCGAGCACGAAGCCTTCGTGCACTGCATCGCGGCCCCCATCCGCGACGCCAGCGGCGCCGTTGTAGCCGCAGCCTCTTGTTCGGTACCGGTAGTGATGCTCAGCTATGAAGGATTGCTGGAGCTGCTGCCCGACCTCAAAGCCAGCACCGAGGCCATCTCCAACGACCTCGGCTGGATCAGCCACGAAAGGAACTCAGCATGAGTGAAAAGACCGTAGTACTGACCGAAAACGCCCCCGCCCCGGCGCACGTATTCTCCCAGGGCATCAAAAAGGGCGGCATGTTCCAGGTTTCCGGCCAGGGCCCCATGGACCCCGCCACCAACCAGTACATCGGCGAGGGCGACGTTCGCGTCCAGACCCGACGCACCCTGGAAAACGTGAAGGCCATCCTGGAAGCCGGCGGATCCTCCGTTGAGGACGTCCTTATGTTCCGCGTCTACCTCACCACCCGCGACGACTTCCCCGCCATGAACGAGGTCTATGGCGAATTCATCCGCGAGAACGTCCCCAGCGGTTTGCTGCCGAGCCGCACCACCGTGTTCGTGGACCTGCCGCACGAGGTCATGCTGGTGGAGATCGACGCCCTGGCTGTTACTGCGTAACCCTCTCTCACATCCCTACCGGATTCGAGCGACCCTCCCTCACTTCCCCAGGAGGTTCGACGGCGGCACTTACGTGAGTGCCGCCGTCGAGCGTTTAAGCGTGATTGGGTAGGCGGTCCGCCACGACCCACTTTGATTGTTCAGGCGGGGCAACACGCCGCATTGCCGGGCGTGTCCGGCCCTTCCCGGATTCAAAGTTGGTGGTGGCGGCCCCCCCTATTTTTGGATGCGGCTCCCCAACGCTTGGGATGTGAGAGAGCGTTCGCCAAAAAGGGCACTGAAGTGAGAGAGGGCTGGGCGTTGTCGGCTTAGCCGAACAGCCAGGCCGCCCCGAGGAGCAGCGGGACCGCCAGGATGCTGGTGAACACGGCCGTCGATTGGGCGATGCCTTGGCCCACTCCATATCGGACCGAGTACAAGACCACGTTCTGGCCGGTGGGCAGGATCGCGCAGGCCGTGACAACGAAGGTACTGAACGGGTCCAGATGGAAGACGAACGCAGCAAGAACCCACGCGAGCACGGGCTGGACTGCCGACTTAAGAATGACGGCGATGGTGGTGGGCACGCGGTCATCGACGCCGGGGCGGACTGACAACCCGTGCAGGGACATGCCGAAGATGATCAGCATCAGCGGGACAGCCAACTGAGCCACCAATGCCAAGGGATCCAGGACCATGCCGGGCAGTTCAATCCCTAAAGCGCTGACCACGATGCCCAGGATGGCTGCCACGGTGACCGGGTTCCGGAAGGGGATGGAGAGTATGCGCCAGACAGAGACCTGCCTACCCGAGGGATCCATGAGGTCCAGGATTGTCAACGCAATCGGCGTGACAATAGCGAGCTGGAAGAGCATGATCGGCGTGACATACGTGGCGCTCCCCAGGATGTACAGCGACAACGGAACACCCAGGTTGGTGGAGTTCACGATGCCTACGGACAATGCGCCGATAGTGGTCCGCCGGACGCCCCAGCGGCCAATCGCACCAGCAACGCCGAACACGAGCATGACGACCACGGCTGTTACCACGGAGATCAGGCCGGTTGCGCTCAGAACATCTGAAATGTGCCGCGATGCGATGGCCGAGAACATCAAGCAGGGCAGCCCCACCATGAAGGTCAATGTGGAGAGGACCTTGCTTCCTTCAGGGCCCAGTGCCTTGGTCCGGCCGAGGATGTAGCCGATGAGCAGGACCACACCGACAACAAAGAAACCCTTGAGGACTCCGTCCAAACCGCTTTCCTCAATCCATTCTTCGGGAGGGCCGGCTGATGACGCAGGCTGACTGGGGACGGATTCAGCCTATCGGGATGCTCGGCGTTGCGCGCTAATTGGTGGTTGGCTTGCGGCGTGTGCCGTCACGACCCACTTTGACTTCCAGACCGCCCCAACACGCCGGGAAGCGCGGCGTGTCGAGGAGCGCACGGCCTCAAAGAGGGTAAGGAAGCAACGACGCCCCGGCGCCACAACGGTGACGCTGGAGGCCTAAGCCACGATCGATGCGTACGACGGCAGCACTCGGGTGAGTGCCGCCGTCGCGCGTCAACTGGTGGTTGGCTTGCGGCGTGTGCCGTCACGACCCACTTTGACTTCCAGACCGCCCCAACACGCCGGGAAGCGCGGCGTGTCGAGGAGCGCACGGC
>NZ_JBHUCD010000019.1:0-31670 GCF_042786555.1 Paenarthrobacter sp. NPDC056912 | reverse complement strand
GCCTCAAAGAAGGTCAGGAAGCAACGTGCCGATTCAACACAGAGGGCGGAACGGCCGGAACCCGCTGCCGCTTGGCGTAGACCCTGGATCTTTGGCTGGACAAGGCCAGGAGCACCAGGATGTCCGAGGCAAGGCCGGAGAGGCCGGCTTCGAAGGTGAGATTCGCCGTTCCGGTGGAGTAATCAATGGCCTGAGCCAGGATTGAGATGGAACTCAGGCCCATCGCGATCACGCGGGCGCCGTTGCTGCCCAGGAAAATCCGCCAGGCGAGGAAGAGTTCGCCAAGCCCAAAGACCAAAACAACGCCGGCGACCAAGACGATTGCCGCCATGGTGGATTGCGGGTCCGAAGAGCCGTCGTCAAGGGAAACCCCGTCTACTTCGCCGCCCGATGTCAGCAGGGTGATCGCCAGGACCAATGCAGCAAGCGCCCTGGCGACAACCAGCGCGGCACCCATGATGGTGGGCGCGGGCCGCCTGTCACGGCTGTCGGTCTGCGTGGGTTCCTGTGCTGGAGCGACAAGTACCTGGCGCGCGTCGACAATCGGCAGGTCACCGTCCGTGGAAATCGAGTCCCCGCCGCCGTTTCGCGTGTGATAGCCGGTGGAGAAGTCCTCGATGACGCGAACGGCTACTGCAGGCTCGGCCTGCGACACGGTGTGCACAATGTGGTCCCGTTCCACGTCCGTGTTCTGCTCGATCTTGTGCGTGATCTGGAGCGTGAAGAGCGAGAAACCCACGCTCCGGTCGTACGTTCCTGCCGCGAGCCAGTCCACCTTGTGTCCGCCCGGCAGCATCCACCCCTCGGGGCAGCGCCAGAAGCGAACGTGGTGGCGTTTGCCCGGGTTGTTGTCCACTTCCTGCTGGTACGCGAAGTCCTGTTGCCTGTCGAACAAGTACAGAGGGCTGACGGGCGCCTGCGAGTAGCTCTTGCGAAAGATGGTGGAGCTGACGATGCGCCGGCTGCTTGCAAAAGTGACGTCGTCGGCCATGGTCCAGCCTGCCGCCGTCATGATCTTGTGGATCTGGGGTTCGGAGCCCAGGAGCGCCACGTTCACAGGATCGCCGAGGAGGCCGTCGCTGGTTCGGGCCCGGCCGATGAAATAGCCGGGGACGTAAATAGTGGTGAGGATCCGGTGCAGGCGGGGCAGCAGCAGGTACGCAAGAAACGCCCAGAACACGAAGTAGAACCACACCTGCCCCCAGCCCAGGTGGAAGCTCTCCCCCACTAGAAGGAACGCCAGCCACACCGCAGCTGCGCCGCCCAGGATAAAGAATCCGTGGTCCAGCCGGCTATCCGTCACACCCCTGTTTGGCGCCTTGAACATGAAGCTCCCCCTTATGAATGCTCCTTAAGCTTCGTGCTTGGGGCGCGATCTGTACACAGGGAGCGTCGCCGGCCCTGGCTAGCAGGTTTCCCGAAACACCCACAAAACGCTCGACGACGGCACTCATCCGGGTGTCGTCGTCGAGCGTTTAGCGCGTGGCCGGCCGATGTCCGCGGCGCCTTCGCCTCAAATTTTCATCTCCCGCCTGTAAGAATCCTGCGGTTCGCGGAAATATGAGGGGTATCGGGGAAAAGGGGCCAGTAGCGAGCGGGGGCAGCGGGATGTTGTTGCAACGGGAAGCCGAGTTCATCTCCCTTCACGCTGCCCAGCACGAGCGGGTGTTGCACTACATCCTCCGACGAGTAGGCGAGCTGGAAGTGGCCCGGGAGCTCACAGCGGACGTGTTCCGGATTGCCTGGCAGAAGTCCGAGGACGAGCCCACCACTGACGTGGCATGGCTGTTCGCAGTGGCCCGGAACGTCATCGGCAACGAGTACCGCGGCAGGCGACGCCGGCGTGAGCTCATGGTCAAACTCGCCGAAGGTGTCCGCGCGGCCGCCGAACCGGCCGGGGGCGATGTGGAGGCCGCAGTCGCGGAAACGCTTGGCAGGCTCCGGGCCAGGGACAGGGAGATTCTGATGTTGCACTTCTGGGACAAACTCACCACCGCCGAGCTCGCGGCTTCCCTCGGGTGCACGGAAAACAGTGTTGGGGTGCGGCTTCATCGGGCCAAGCGTGCCTTCGCGGCTGCCATGCCCGCAGACCTCACAGCCGGCTATCCGGATAAGGACAAGGCAGGTGAACACTCCCATGGACAGGATTGACGAACTGCTGGAGGCAGCCAACCCAGTGCGCCCGTCCAACACCCCACGGCTGGACGCCAGCGCCGAGTTGCGTGCTGCGCTGGAAAATGCACCGGCCCTCCATGCCACCGGCCAGGACTTCGTTGACCGGGGCAAGCCCCTGGGCCGCTGGAGCAGCCTGAGGAGGCCTTGGACTGTTGCGGCGGCTGTGGCGGCTTTGTCCGTGTTGGTGATTGCCGTCGTCGTACTGGCCCGGGTCGTGGCGCCTCTGCAACCGGTACCTCCGGCGGTAAGCCCTTCGCCGAGCGTCAGCACCACCAGCGCCGGGACGGACGGGTGGCGCGTGCTGCGCTTGTCCACCACTCAAACGGGAGGCTCCACAGGCCCTCAGATCCAGATCGATGTAGCCCCGGGGTTTACCACCAGCAGCGATGTACCCAACGAAAGCTACGACTCGCTGTCCATCAAGATCATTAAAGACAGCCCGACTCAGGATGTCCTTGCGCAGATCTACTACGGGAAAGTACTGCCCCAGCGGGATCCCGTTGCCTGCGTTGCCACACCGGAGGAGTACGTTGAGCTGGAAAGCGTCCCATCGGAGGTACCGGTGAGCGCCTCGACGCCCAATGGAGCGCGTTTCGTGTACCGGGTGCTGAACGGTGCCGGGCTGAAGTCGTCCTTTGGGATCACTTCCCTGCCACCCGGGTCCGCAGTGGACAGCTGCACTGAGTACCACCACGTGGAGTCGCTTCCGGACGGGACCATGTTGGCCGTCTCGGACCACTTCCAGTTCAGCGGCCAAGCTCCCGGGTGGTTGTCGACATCGGCGACGTCCCTAACCCCCACCTTCACGTCCCTCGCGGAAGCCAGGGCGTTCATGGGGACCGACGAGTACCAAACGTACAAGCGGATGCTGTCTTCCGTGCGCATCATCCAGCCAGAGTAGGGAGCGGACAATGCCCGGTCACACGGATTTCCAAAGGCTCGCATTGTTCCTGGCCCGCCGGACAGGCGACGCCGACTACGCGCAAGTCCTTGCCAAAGACACTTTCCGCTGGGCGCTGAGCCAGCCACAGGACATCCCTTTCGGAACCTTGCTCGCGGCGTCTGCCCGCCCTGCGGCGGCGGCAATCCGGGAGAGAGACCGCGAGGTGGCAAGGCAGCGATCCATGGCCGGGATCATCGCCGCCCTCCACCCCATGGAGCGCGAGGTCCTTCGGCTCGTCTACTGGGACAAGCTCAGCATGGGCGAACTCGCTGACTTCCTGGGGTGTTCCATGGCGCGCGCCGGAGCCCTGTTGGACAAGGCCTACGGACATGCCGAGCGCCGGGCAACGCGCCTCGGGTTTGTCGTGGCGGACAGCTCTGATGAAACCGCTTGAGCAGCAAATTTCCGACGCCGCTCCGCCTTTCGCGGCGGCAGTGTTGCCGGCGGACGCCGCTCCGGGGATAGACCCTGTTGACGTCGTAACTGTTGGACCTGGCTTGCCGACCATCCGGCCTCGGCGCAATGGCGTGCCGAGAAAGCTGATGCACGCGGTCTTGGCGTTCTCTCTGTTAGCAGCCAGTGGTTGGGTACTCTCCGCCGCCCTTACCCGACCGCCCGAGCAGGGCAACGGCGTTGACAGCGGCCACCCGGCAGACGTCGGCCCGGCCGCGGTTGCCTCCGCAGCCGCCTCGGCTACCGAATGGCGTACCGCCACGCTGCTCAGTCCGTGGGCCGATGCCTCCGCCGGCGTGGAAGCCAGCATCGATCTCCCTGCCACCTGGAGTGTGCACCGTCATGAACCCTCGGCTGAATACCCCGGGCTCCATGTCACCGTAGCGGACCAGGATTCCCTGCCCGTCGCCACTCTCTACTTTGGCCCCGCCCCCCACAACGATTCGTGTGCCCTCCAGCAAGGCCCCGACGTCCACCTCCAACAAGCAGTCGTCGCCACAGGAGCCGAGCTGCTGGACCCGGCGCTGGCATCGGCGTTCTCCTATGGCTTGACCCCGGCACCGCAACTCAGGGGCTCTTTCGGACTCGTGGCGCGAACCTCGGCCGGGCAAGGCTGCGGCACAACCGCACGTGTTGATGGGTCGCCGCCGGTGATCCTCCGCTTCGGCGACGAACTGGGGCTGGTTGGTCCTGCACCCAGATCCAGCTATGCCCGCACGTTCGCGTCAGCTGACGATGCCGGCCGCTACATCCGGTCACAGGAATTCGGCACCCTCAAGCGGCTCATCAGTTCATTGAGGTTCTCTTTCCCGGAGGATCGGTCTCAGTTGTGGCAACTGCCCGACCCACGCCGCCCGGTGGGCTGAACCTCGGAAATTACGACGCCGGCACTCGCCAAAGCGGCGAACACGGGTCTTGGTTCTTCTCAAGGTCGACAAACGTACAGGTACCCCGACTAGCATGAATACTCCCGGGAAGCCCGGGTACGTGACCTCTTGAACACCCCCTCGTAAGGTCGGCGACAAGCGCGGCGGCCACCAAAGGAGCAGACTGTGCGGGAGCCGATAGTCAACGAACACACCTCAGATGCCAACAGCCTGGCGGATGATCCCGGGACGCAAGAGACGTCATTGGAGGGCGCCGCAAGCGAACCGGCGGAGATCACGTTTGACGAGCAGTTCTATCCAGCACGTCCCAAGGCACTGCGGCCAATTGCCCGGAGGCGGCAGTTCTTCGCCGCCCGCCCGTCCCTCGAATTCGACGGCCTGAACTCCACGTATGTGGACTGGCTGAGGAACCAATCCATGCTGGGCGACGCCAACACCATGGCCCGGCAACTCTCCGGGCAGGCCAGCATGTGGCAGAACTCGTACGCCAGGCCCAACCCCAGGGCGGCCGTGGAACGGGCACCTGTCTGGTTCACCGCCTATCCCCTGTCCTTCATCACGCAGGACGGCCAGTCCTTCCTGTCGGCGCTGGGTGACCCCGAGCTCTGGGAAGCGTTCCGTGAGATCGGCATCCGTGGGCTGCACACGGGCCCGGTGAAACTTGCGGGCGGCATCCGTGGCTGGTCGCAAACCCCCAGTGTTGACGGGCACTTTGACCGCATCAGCATGGCCATCGATCCGGCGTTCGGTACGGAGGAAGAGTTCCGTGAGATGTGCGAGGTCGCGGCAGATCGCGGGGGCACCGTCATTGACGACATTGTCCCCGGGCACACGGGCAAAGGTGCGGACTTCCGCCTCGCTGAGATGAATTTCCGGGACTACCCCGGGATCTATCACATGGTGGATATCCCGGAGGAAGACTGGCACCTGCTGCCCGACGTTCCCGAGGGCGAAGACTCCGTCAACATCAGCCCTGACGCCGAACAAGCCCTGCAAAAAGCCGGTTACATCATCGGCCGGCTGCAACGGGTCATCTTCTACGAGCCGGGCGTCAAGGAAACCAACTGGAGCGCCACCAAAGCGATCATCGACACCACTGGCAAAACCCGCCGCTGGGTCTATCTCCACTATTTCAAGGCCGGGCAGCCGTCCATCAACTGGCTGGACCCAACTTTCGCCGGGATGCGCCTGGTGGTTGGCGACGCACTGCATTCACTGCTGGACCTGGGCACGGGTGCCTTGAGGCTGGATGCCAACGGCTTCCTGGGTGTTGAGAAGAGCGCCGAGGAGGAGCCTGGCTGGTCGGAGGGCCACCCCTTGTCCGAGGCCGCCAACCAGCTGATCGGGTCCATGATCCGCAAGGTGGGCGGGTTCTCCTTCCAGGAGCTCAACCTCACCATCGATGACATCAAGGCACAGTCGGAGTCGGGCCCGGACCTGTCCTACGACTTCATCACCAGGCCCGCCTACCACTACGCACTGGTGACCGCTGATACGGAGTTCCTTCGACTGACCTTGCGCCTTGCCATGGAGATCGGCGTGGACCAGGCTTCCTTGGTTCACGCCCTCCAGAACCACGACGAACTGACGTACGAGCTGCTCCACTTTGCCGCTGGCCACAGGGACGACGTGTTCGAACTTGGCGGCGAGGAACTGACCGGCGCCGAGGTGGCCGAGAAGGTTCAGGACACCTTGCGGGAGCGGCTGACCGGCGAGAACGGACCGTACAACGCGCTCTTCACCACCAACGGCATCGCGTGCACCACGGTCAGCTTCATCATGGCCGCCTTGGGCATCAAGGAACCCTCCTCCATCACCAAGGAAGAGGAGGCCCGGGTGCTGGATGCCCACGTGCTGTTGTCCATGTACAACGCGCTGCAGCCGGGCGTCTTCGCGCTTTCCGGCTGGGACCTCACCGGCATCACGGCCTTGGATCGCGAAACTGTCCGGGAGCTCACCTCGCAGGGTGACACGCGCTGGATCAACCGTGGCGCACACGACCTGATGGGCACCAGTCCCGACGCGAAAACGTCCCTGGCCGGCATGCCGCGCGCCCGCAGCCTCTACGGTCCGCTGCCTGCACAGCTCAAGGATCCGAACTCCTACGCGCGCCGGCTCCAGCGGATACTCACAGTGCGGGAGGAGTCGGGGATTGCAACCAGTACCCTCCTGGACGTGCCCGACGTTTCCAACCGAGGCCTGTTGGTCATGGTCAACCAGCTGGCGGATGGCGCCTTGCAGGTCACTGTCCTGAACTTCTCGGACCAGGACATTGCCGGCAGCATCCAGTCCCCGCACCTGGTCCCGGGCGCCACCGTGCATGACCTTTTCAGCGGCGAAAGCGTTGGCCAGGTGGATGACCTCCGCAGCTTCTTCCTGGAGTTGCCCGCCTTCCAGGGGACGGCCCTCCTGTTGAAGGACCCGGTTGTGGAGGACGAGGTCACCGAGTAGAGAGTACGACGTCGGCACTCGGGTGGGTGCCGACGTCGCGTTTTGGCGCTAATCCCGGCTTTGGCGCTAATCCCAGCTTTGGACCAGGAATGCCCAGCCCTGCGGGGAGCACTCTCCCGGGTCCACGTCGCCGGAACCCCCTCCGAATGCGAAGTTATCGCCAATGTTCAAGGATTTGCCATCGGGAAAAACCACTCCCGTCTCGGTGACGGTTGTCCCGGCGGGAAAGATGAGTCCGCCCGAGCTGCCGTCCGGGGCTTCGCCGGCAAAGCAGCCTCCGCTGTTCACACTGAGCTTTCCCATGTTCAGCGCGTCCATATGGAAGTCTGCTTCCGGGTCATTAGCTACCGCAGCTTTGTTGCCGTTGCCGCCGGTGACAATGTGGTTGTTGAAGGTTGGCATCCGGAGTCCCGTAATTTCGGGCAGCGGCGAATAGCCGGGAGCTCCCGTTTCGGGCGAAACGCCAGGTTGCGTGGCAGTCGGCACCGCGTGTCCCACCAGCGGTTCAGGCATGGAAGACGCCACAACCACGCCGGCAACAACTGCAGCGGCAGCCGCAGCGGCCAGCCCGTAGCCGGCAATGAGCCGGATACGGCGCTTTCCGGGCTGCTTGTGGAAATCGGCAATTGAGCCGCCCACGGCAAGGTAGCCGGCGTCAGCGTCCATGGCGGCCAGGCTCTTCTCGCGGCTCCGGGACAGCTCTTCTTCCGTGATCGCCAAAGCCGGATCGGCTGCGGTCAGTCGTTCTGTGGTGTCCTTGCTCATCGCTCCACATCCTCCGTAGCTTGATCCGTCCGAAGTAGCTTGCCCAGCTCTTTCCGTGCTCTGTGCAGGCGCATCCGGACGGCCGTTGCGGTGACATTGAGCAGGATGGAAATTTCGGCTGAAGTGAACCCGTCCCAATACGTCAGGAGGAGAACTTCACGCTCCTCTGGCTTGAGCCGATCCAGCGCGTCCCGCACACCCTCGTCCGGGGACTCCGGCTCCAGACTGCGTTGCCCCTCCAACTCCTGTGCGAGGTTGGTGGAGCGGAGCGTGGACCGCCGGTGGTTGCGGAGGACGTTGCGGGCTATGCCGAAGACAACCAGCACGGACAAATCCTGATCGTGACGGGTCTTTTCCCAGGCGATCCGGAAGACTTCCGCGCTGAGGTCCTCCGCCGTGGAGACTCCCTCGGTGCGCCGCCGGAAATATCGGTAGACCTGGTCGTGGCAGGCGGCATGTGCTGCCAGGAACCGTTGCTGCCTCCCCCCAACCACGCGATCTCCTTGGTCTGTTTGCACGCTCATACCCGGTTAATGTCCGGCTCCCCGAAATATGTAACGGGATTCCGGTACGTACTGCTTAAAGTACGACGTCGGCACCCAAGGTGGGTGCCGACGTCGCGCTTTGTTTGTTAGTCGCCTACAGCGTCGCGGCCGCGGCGGAGAATGAGGGGATCGGCCTCGTAGACAACGGACGTGTCCTTGTCGTCATAGTCGAACTGGTTGAGGAAGAAACGCATGGCGTTGATGCGGGCGCGCTTCTTGTCGTTCGACTTGATGGTGATCCAGGGCGCGTGGTCCGAGTCCGTGTGAAGGAACGTCTGCTCTTTGGCGTCGGTGTATTCGTCCCAACGGCCCAGTGACGCCAGGTCCATGGGCGAGAGCTTCCAACGGCGCACGGGGTCTATCTGGCGGATCGCGAAACGTGTGCGCTGCTCTTGCCTGGTCACGGAGAACCAGAACTTGGTCACGTGGATACCCGCGTCCACGAGCATCTTTTCGAAGACGGGGGCTTGGCCCATGAAGGTGTCGAACTCGTCGTCGGTGCAGAAGCCCATCACGCGTTCCACGTTGGCGCGGTTGTACCAGGACCGGTCAAACATCACGATCTCGCCTGCGGTGGGAAGGTGCTGGATGTAGCGCTGGAAGTACCACTGTCCCTGCTCGCGGTCGGAGGGCTTGGCGAGCGCCACAGTCCGGGCGGAGCGCGGGTCAAGGTGCTCCGTGAACCGCTTGATGGTTCCACCCTTGCCTGCGGCGTCGCGGCCTTCGAAGACAATCACGTGCTTGAGGCCGCGGTCCTGGCCCCAGTACTGGAATTTCAGCAGCTCAATCTGCAGGCGGTACTTCTCCATTTCATACTCGTCACGGGACATCCGCTGTTCATAGGGATAGTCCTCGTTCCAGGTTTCCACCGCCAACCCGCCGGGATCGATGAGGTCCGGGTCCTCCCCTTGCCCTCCGCTGATGGTGTAGCCCAACTCCACGAGGTGGTCGATGGTTTCACGCAGGTTGTCCCTGACCCACCAATTGTCCAGCGGTGTGGATAGTGAGTTTGACTCCGTCATGCGGTTCCTCCTGGTCGGCCGGTAGTGGGCGGCAGCCTAACAACCCCGGGTGACGGGAACGTGAACAGCCCTCCTTGCTGCCGTGTATGGAAATTACCCAATTGACAAAGTTTGTGTAATTCATTGACGAACTCTCGGGGAGCTAATACCTTCGGTGTAAGGCAAGTCACAGGCTGGTCCGGGCCGCAGAAAAATGTCGGGGATTCACGGGAACGCGGTAATGCCGTATGCGTCCGCAGGCCTCCACCATGCTCTTCATCGAAAGGCACACCCATGACGATTGACCGAAGAAGACTGATCCGTGCGTCGGGACTTGGCGCCGCCGCTGCCCTCGCCGCACCCCTCGCATCCATCACCAACGCCCAGGCGACCCCGGCGCTGGACGCGGGAAAACCAGGATCTCCGGTCAATGGCGCGGACGTGGCCGCGGCCAATAAATGGAACATTTTCGCCGGGCGCAAGGTCGGCGTCATCACCAACCCCACCGGTGTGCTGGCCAACCTCCGCTCCATCGTGGATGACATGGCGGACAAGGGTGTCAACGTGGGTGCAGTGTTCGGGCCCGAGCATGGATTCCGCGGAACGGCCCAGGACGGAGCGAGCGAGGGGACGTCAGTGGACCCGCGAACGGGCATCACGGTCTACGACTCCTACGGCGCCGAAGTTGCGGACTACGCGGGCTACTTCAAGGCATCCGGCGTGGACACCATCTGCTTCGACATCCAGGATGTCGGGGCGCGCTTCTACACGTACATCTGGACCATGTGGGGCGCCATGCAGGCGGCCTCCCAAACCGGGGCCAAGTTTGTGGTCCTGGACCGCCCAAACCCCGTTGGCGGGCAAGCGCGGGGGCCGGTCCTGCAAGGCGGGTTCGAATCCGGAGTAGGCCGCTTGGGCATCGCGCTCCAGCACGGAATGACCGTTGGGGAGCTTGCCAAGTACTTCAACGCCGTCCATCTGCCGGCCGCCGGCCTCAAGCCCATCAAGGACCTTGAAATCGTGGCGGTTCGGGGATGGCGCCGTGAAATGACCGGCCCGGACAACCGGGCCGCCTGGATCCTCCCCAGCCCCAACATGCCAACACCTGAGACGGCCACCCTGCATCCCGGCACGGCCCTGTTCGAGGCGACGAATATGTCAGAAGGCCGCGGCACAACCCGGCCGTTCGAACTGATCGGCGCCCCGTATGTGGACTACCGCTGGGCCGAGGCACTCAACAGCAAGCGGCTCAGCGGTGTCACTTTCCGGGAAGCGTACTTCCAACCGACGCTCTCGAAAAACCAAGGACTGGTCTGCGGGGGCGTGCAGGTCCACATCACTGATCCCGCCCGCGTGGAAGCGCTGGAAGTTGGCACGCACATGCTCGTGGAAGCCAAAAGGCTGTACCCGGGCTTCGATTGGCGCGGCGACGGAGGGCGCTGGATGGGGCTGCTGAGCGGTTCGGCCCGCTTTGCCGAACAGCTCGACGCCGGTACTGACGCCGCGACGATCATCGGCAGCTGGCGCTCCGAACTGGGTCAGTTCGTTCGCGACACCCGCGAGTACCTCCTGTATAACGGCCGGCGCTAGCCCTGCTGACGGCTTCAACCTCCACTGAGACGATTGGGATTCACATGTACAGAAAAGGAACCACCCTCATGACGGCGGCGGCCACTGCCCTTCTCATGGTTGGCGCAGGCACGGCAGTTGCCGCTGTGCCCGTGAACAACACACCGACGACGACGACCTCCCCGGCTCCCGACATCGACGCCATGATCGCCGGCATGACGCTGGACGAAAAAATCGGCCAGATGACCTGGACCCATGTCTATGGTTCGTCAGCGGATGACACCTCCATGGCCGCAAGCAACCAGGACCGGTACGGCGTCAACACACCGGCCGAAGTAGTGGCAAAGTACAACCTCGGCGGTGTCCTCTACTTCGCGTGGTCCGGGAACACGAACAACCCCCAGCAGGTAGCCGGCCTCTCCAATGGCCTGCAGCGGGTCGCCACGGGCGAAGACGGAAGCGGCATCCCGCTGGCAGTCACCATAGACCAGGAGGGCGGCCTTGTTGCCCGCATAGGCGCACCCGCAACTGTGCTCCCGGGCAACATGGCACTGGGTGCCGCTGCAGATAGGGACCTTGCCCGCGCACAGGGCGAAATCCTCGGCTCCGAGATGCGGGCCATGGGCATCAACGTTGATTTTGCGCCTGTGCTGGATCTTAACTCGAACCCGGACAACCCCGTCATTGGAATCCGGTCCATGGGCGAGGACCCCGGCCTGGTCAGCACGCTGGGTGTCGCCCAAATCGAAGGCATGCAAGCACACAGCGTAGGCGCAGCAGCCAAGCACTTCCCCGGGCACGGAGACACTTCAGTGGATTCCCACTACGGCCTGCCGACCGTCACCTACGACCGCGCCACCTTGAACAAGCATCTGGAACCGTTCAAGGCCGCGATCGGTGCGGGCGTGGACATGGTCATGACCGCGCACATCATCGTCGAGGCGATTGATCCCGACATGCCGGGCACGCTGTCCCACAAGGTTCTCACCGGTCTGCTCCGCGACGAGCTGGGTTTCAGGGGACTGGTTACTACGGACGCACTGGACATGGCGGCCATGGCCGCCGAATGGCCACAGGAAGAAATAGCGGTCAAAGCCATTCAGGCCGGTACCGATATCCTCCTCAACTCCCCCGACGTCGATGCCTCCTTCGCAGGCGTCCGCGACGCCGTAAAGTCCGGTGAAATCACCGAAGCCCGCCTCGACGAATCGGTTCGGCGAATCCTCGAATGGAAGGTCAAACGTGGAGTCTTCACGCAACCCCTGGCGGATCCCGGCAGCGTGAACAAACTTGTTGGCACCGCGGAAAACCTAGCCACAGCAGACCTGATCTCCGACCACGCCGTCACGCTGCTGCGCAACAAGGACCGCGTACTGCCCCTTGCATCGGGCAGTTCCGTGCTCATGGTCGGCGCCGGTTCGGGACGTCCGGAACTGGCAGGGCCCACGTTCAAGGAACAGGGATTCGCTGTCACTGAAGACTACGAGAATGGAGCCTCGCCCTCCGCCGCCTACCGGGCACGTGCGGTTGCCGCCGCCGGCAACGTCGACGCCGTGGTCTTCGCCTCTTACAACGCCACCAGCAACGCTGCGCAGCAACAGATGGTGGCAGAGCTCGCAGCGACCGGGACACCCGTCATCGTGGTTGCGACACGCAATCCCTACGATGTCAGTGTCTTCCCCGGCGCCGCCGCCGTGCTCAACAGCTATGGGAACAACAAGGTCAACTTCCATGGTGTCGTGCGCGCCGTTTCCGGGGCGGTCAACCCCGGCGGCAAACTGCCGGTCAACATCCCCGAAGCCGACGGCGACGGCGTGCTCCTGCCCCTGGGCTTCGGCCTCCGATACGACACCGCGACGCCTGTGGACGTCACGTTTACAGACCGGCCCGGCCACGGGCAGGACGCCTTCACCATCCCCGCCGTGGCGGGCGTGAAATATCTCATCAACGGCAAGGAAGTTGCAGCCGGGAGCTACAGGAAACCCAACGGAACAGTGACCGTCACGGCCGCTGCCCGGCCGGGGTACGTCTTTACCGGCGGTGCAGTCACCCAGTGGAGCCACACCTTCACCACGGGGGTCCCCAACTCGTAGGGCTTCACAACTTGCAGGGCTTCACAACTCGTACGGCTTCACACCACCGGCGAATCCATCAGTGCGACCGTGATGAGCAAGGCAATCCCGAACATCGGCAGGCAAAGGACCATGTTGGTCAGGCGGTTGTCCCTCATCACGGCCACGAATTCCCGCAGGAAAGCACTGGGCACGAAGTACCTTGCCGTCGGGGCACCCACCACCTCCGCGTTGATCTTCTGCCGGCGGGACAGAAGAGCAGCGCGGAGCACGTGGTAGTTGTTGGTGCACACGAGCAACGGACCCTGGATGCCGCGCTCTGCCAGCAAAGCAACGGAATACGCGAGGTTCTCGCGGGTAGTGGCGGCTTGGTTCTCCTCCAGTACATCTGCTTCCGCTGCACCCTTGGCCACCAAGTACTCCTTCATGGCTTCGGACTCCGGCCGGGGTTCATCCGGGCCTTGGCCCCCGGAAGGGACCAAAAGAGGCCTCACCGCCGTGACGCCGTCGTAAATTTCCAAAGCCTTGTTCAAGCGCGCGGCGAGCAAGGGCGGGACCTTGCCGTCGATCAGGCCGGACCCCAGGACGATGACGGCGGCCGGATTCGGGGTGAACCGCATTTTTGAATACACCACCGCGTACCCAAGAAAGACCACGAACGCGCAGCCAAGGTAGGCGCACAGGAAGAACGCCAAGGCCGCGATGCCGGCCAACACCGGCTGCCCGCTGAGCACGAACAAGAACGCAACCACCGGTGCGAGGAAGACCGCAAGCCCCACAGCGAAAGGCAGGAAGCTGGTGACGCCCGGCCCTTCCTTGCGGACCATGGTGACGCCGTTGGCGATCAGGAAGCCGGCAAACACGAAAATGCTGATGACGGGCACCACCAACACCACCAGGTTCAACCATTCGAACCACGGATTCAGGTCAGTCAGGAAATCAAGGATTGCCTGCAGGAGGAACCACGCCGCCACCGCAAGCAGCACGCCGTTCCGCAACCGGCGCCGGTCTGACTGGTATGAGGCAAGGAAGATCCCTGCAAAGAGAAGGCCAATGACCAGGTTCACCATGGTCATTAAGACTTTACACGGTTGCTCTGTGAGCGGCTGGCAGTCTGGTGCTGTGGCGGGCCGGGGTGTGACTCTCCCATGGGTTTGCCTCCGAAGTGAGCTTTCCGGAGTGCGCTTTCTTGGATATGTCCGCCTTGGCCGGCCCGGCATCGGTTCTGTCTACAGCGCTGGCCCAATTAGAAGCATGCCCACCCGATCACCGGTGCCCGCCACATGATGGTGAGCGGGAGATCGGTGACCTTCCTCGGATCAGGGTCGCTTTGCGCTCATGAGCAGTCCAACCCCGCCTGTGAAGGTCGTCGTGTGAAACTGTGGGCCGCGGGCTACTTCAGTGAAGTGCCACCTCCTGTGTAACTCGATGGATGGGGTGTTTCCGGCATTGACGACGTACCAGGCTTCTGGCTCTCGTGACCAGATCCATTGCAGTCGCGCCTCCGTGATTGCGCTGCCGACCCCGCGGCGGCGCTGGGAGGATAGGACCGAGACGCCGCCGAGATAATGTCCTGAAGGCGCGTCCCCGTCTGAGTAATCCCAATAGTGCGTTTTCCCCCAGCCGACGACGGTGGCGCCGAGGATGGCCACTGCGACATGTCTGTTTTCGTCTTTCACCGCAGCCTCAAGTGCCAAAGGATCCAGTTGAGTCCGGCCGGTTTGGCATTCCAAGAAGATGATGGACGGCACGTCCAGAAGGCGGGCGGTGCGTATTTCCACCTCGCCAGCGTTCATTTTCGTCATGTCCGCATCCTTCGTTTGATCCAGCCAGTGCTATGAATGACCCTAAGTCACATCCCAATCCGGGCACTTAGCGGTATCGAAAGTCAGCGAAGTGCCACTATTGGTCCATGGCCCAGACCCCGGCGCTTGACCGAGCCGTACCGAATCTCCCGTCTCGAGACTTCGATGCTACTGAAGCGTTCTACGCGGGATTCGGTTTTGGACGGTTGTTCCGCGACGAGGGTTGGATGATCCTGGTGCGGGCAGGTTTGCAGCTTGAATTCTTTCCAGCCCCGGGCTTTGATCCATTTTCGAGCAGCTTCATGTGCTGCTTGCGCGTTGCTGACGTCGATGAACTGTACAACGCCATTCTCCGCTCCGGCGTACCGGTCACCACCTCCGGCATGCCGCGCCTGCACCCCGTCCGCATGCAGACATGGGGTCTCCGGGCCGGGTACCTCATAGACCCCGACGGTACCCAGCTCACTCTGATCGAGCAGCGGGACTGACTGAGTACGTGGCCTCATGCCGTACTAGGCGGCTCATGCTCAGGGGTCGGACGAGGCGATTTCCTGGGCGAAGTTGTTGAGGGCCGCAGCTACGTCGCCCGGATTGCTCAACGTGGCGTAGTGACCGCCGGGGATCTCCACCGGTTCGATTCCCAGCCGCTCGCGAACTTGGCGCCTCATGAACGACGGTGGAAAGAAGAGGTCATCGCGGCACAGAATCCCCAGGGTTGGCACATCCGGACGCTTGCCGGGCCAAGGTCCTGACATCCAGGCACCCTGCTGGTCCCGCTCCTTGTCGCGGGCCTGCTGAGCGAGGGTGTCAGGGACCAGGTTGAAGAATGCTTCGTCGGGAATAGTCTCGCGATCATGGCCCGTGTTGGTCCACCAGTCGCCGAATGTTTCGCCCGGCGTTGGAATCATTGCTGAGAGGTACACCAGGCCGTCGGAGTGGAGTTCGTCGCAGACCAAAGGGGCCGTGAAGCCACCCAGCGAGTGCCCCACCACGATGGTGTGCTGCGCATCGCCCACCGCTTCCGTCACGGCCTGGGTATAGTCCTCAAGCCCGGCATGACGGTCTTCGATTGGCAGGTCAACAGCAATGACGGCATGCCCCGATGCCTCAAGCAGTGGCTTGACCAGATGCCAGTCCCACGCCGTGGAACCACCACCGTGAATAAGTACGAAAACCGCCATCATCCCCCGTTTCAACTCAGGCCGTGTGTGCCGTCACCAGCGCATCCGGCTTACTTTGAATGGTCCCCGCGGCTGTTTCCACGGGGAGCCCGTTCCTGATCCAGTACTCGATTCCACCGATCATTTCCTTGACGGAGTATCCCAGTTCCGCGAAAGCGAGCGCGGCGAAGGTACTGCCGTTGCACCCGGGGCCCCAGGAGTACACCACTACCTGTGAACCCGCCGGGATCAGGTCAGGGGCCTTCGCTGGAATCTGGGCCGTCGGGATATGTACGGCATCGGGAATATGTCCGTGGTCCCAGGAAGATCGCCTCCGGGTGTCCACTACAAGCAATGATCCGGGCTCGGACTCAGCTACTTCCATGACGTCTATCTCGCATTGAAGCTTGGCGCGGAAATATGCGGCGGGATCCACTGTCATGCGAGTTTCGCCAGCTTCGCAGACGCCCGGCGCGAACCGAGTTTCGCGGAAATCCGCAGGCTTGTTTCGGCGGCCATGGGCCCGACTTCCCTGACCCGCTTGGCCGTCATCCGAGAAGACAGCGAAGATACGGACAATGCCGCCACCACGTGATCGTCGTGCCCGAAAATGGGTGCGGCCACGCATCGGACTTCCGGCTCATTCTCGCGATCGTCAATGGAGTATCCGCGCCTTCGGATGGCCTCAAAGTCGGCGCGGAGCAGTGCCGGATCGGTGATGGTCTTCTCCGTGAGAGGCGCAAGTTTCCCTGCGAGGATCGGTCCCACTACCTCCTCCGGACTGAAGGCGAGCATGGCCTTGCCCACTGCGGTGCAATAGGCCGGCATGGTGGCGCCTACCCGGGAAGCCATCCGCACTGTGGCTTCATCCTCCACCTTGTCCAGGTAGACCACGTCGTGCCCGGAAAGCACCACCAGGTGGCAAGTGCTTTCCGTGGCACGCATAAGGCTTCGGAGCTCGCCGTTGGCCACGCTGCGCAAGTCCACCCGGTCGAGATAGGACTGTCCCAGGCGCAGGCAGCCGTGGCCCAGCCGGAACTTGCCGGTCTCATGGTCGCGTTCCAACAGGTTCTCGTCCAACAAGGGCGCGGCCAGGCGCAACAGGGTGCTCTTGTTCAGTCCGGAGAGCCGGGCGAGCTCCACCAGCGCCAGGCCATCACCGTTGCCGGGTTGTTCTGCCACGACAGCCAGCAAGGCCAGCGCCTTTCGGAGTGATGCCGAGGAATTCCGGGCATCCTTGCCTTCAGTAGTCACTCAAGTCCTATCCAACAGCGGCGCGCTGCTCGGCGTCGTAATCGCGTTTCCAACCCTCCACGCCCGGCCGCTGCTGCCACGGAGCCGGGCCGGTCAATGGCCGATACTCCACGCCCATCGCATCGAGCCGTTTCAGGTGAGCGCCGGTAAGCCGGGTCAGGAACTCATCGTAGTCCCGCTCTTCGGGCTTGGACCAGAACACCTCGGAGATCGCGCTCAGGCGTGGGAAAGCTGCGAACTGAACCCTGCGGAGTGAGTCCAGGTGTTCGGTCCAGATGTTGGCTTGGGCACCGAGCAGGCGGCCGGGGAAGTCCGTGTCTTCAACACCGGGCAGTGGTTCGAACTCGTAGACGGCCTGCAGGGTGGTCACGAAACCAACGGGTACTGGCTCGTCGTCGCCATCGGCCTGCCGGTGGTCGAGGTAGAGCTTGTGCTCGGGGCACATCACAACGTCGTAGCCCTTGCGGAGGGCGTCAATGCCGCCCTCGTACCCGCGCCAGGACGCCACGAGCGCACCTTCCGGAAGGCCGCCGTCGCCGATTTCGTCCCACACGGAGGTGGCGCGGCCGTGGCGCTGCAGATGCAACGCCAACTGCCCGACGAACCAGCTGTGCAGGCCGGACACATCGTGCAGGCCCAACTCTTCAGCTTTCGCCTTCGCCTGCGGACTTGTCTGCCATTGCGTGAGGGGAACCTCGTCGCCTCCCAGGCTTATCCACGGGGAGGGGAAGATCTCCACCACTTCGTCGAGAACGTTCCGGTAGAACTCCAGCGAGGTTTCCGAAACGTCCAACACGGTCTCGTTGATACCCCAGCGCGTCCAGACCTCCACAGGGCCGTCACCCGCACCCAGCTCCGGGTACGCCGCAATGGCCGCCTGGCTGTGGCCCGGAACGTCGATCTCCGGGATGACAGTGATGTGCCGGTCAGCGGCGAATGCCACAATCTCCCGGAGGTCGTCCTGCGTGTAGAAGCCACCGTGCGGCAGGCCATCGAACACGCCTGCACGCCATGAACCGCGCGACGATTCACGCCGCCAGGCACCGGTCTCGGTGAGCTTGGGATAGCGGTTGATCTGAATCCGCCAGCCTTGGTCGTCCGTGAGGTGCAAGTGCAGGACGTTGAGTTTGTGCATGCCCATCACTTCGATGAACCGGAGCACGTTGTCCTTGGGCATGAAATGCCGCGCGACATCCAGCATGGTGCCGCGGTAGCCGAAACGCGGCTTGTCCTCCACAGAAACCTTCGGTATCGGCCAGCTGTCCCTTGGGGCGAGGGGAGCCTGCCGCAGCGCGCTTGGTCCCATGAGTTGCAGGAGCGTCTGCGCCGCGTAGAACGCGCCCGCTTCGCTGCCCGCATGAATCACGACGGCGTCACTCACCTCGAGGCGGTAAGCCTCGGCGACGAGTTCGGGGTCAAGCAGGAGGCGGATGCCCGCCGTTCTGGCCGGTGCGGGAGCCAGGTCCCAACCCGTAGCTTCGCCCAAAGCCCGGGCGAGCCAACGGCGTGGACCATTCAGCTCGGGATCGGCACCGACGGTAGTGCCGGCGTCGAGTTCCAATTCGCCTGTCCCCGCGGAGAAGGACCACGGCGCTGGAACCAAGTCGTGACGGGCGCTCATCCCTTCACCGCCCCGGCCAGTCCGGACACGAGCTTGCGCTGCACTGACACAAAGAAGATCAGCACGGGAATGGTCATGATGACCGAGCCTGCCATGATGGCGCCCCAATCGTTTTGGTCGGGCTTGAAGAACGTCAGGAGTGCCATGGGCAGGGTCTGGTTCTCTTGGGCGGAAATGATGAAGGTCTTGGCGAACAGGAAGTCGTTCCAGGTGGAGATGAAGGAGAAGACCGAGCATGCCACCACGCCGGGCGCCACCAAGGGGAACAGGATGGAGCGCACAAACCGGAAGCTGCTGGCACCGTCCAGGCGGGCGGCTTCTTCGACTTCCAAGGGCACAGCGGCCACGAAGCCACGCAACATCCAGATGGCGAACGGGATACTGAAGCCCACATGCACCAGGACCAGCGAACCGAGCTGGTTCAGGCCCACCAACGGGATGGCCTCACCGGCGTTCCGCAGCAGGAAGAACAGCGGAATGGTCAGCGCCTCCACGGGCACCATCTGCGACACAAGGATGATGATGAGCAGCTTGGTGCGCATCTTGAAGTTGTAGCGGGTCAGCGCCACTGCCGCGAGGAACGCCAGGACGGTGGACAGCACTACAACCACCAACGCCACGATCACGCTGTTCAGGAAGTACTGGCCAAAATTGTTGACCCCCAGGACGCGCCCGAACGAGTCCAGCGATGGTTCCAGCGTGTACGGCGCCGCATCACCGGCGTCGAGCGCGGTTTTGGGCTTCAATGCAGACAGAACCATCCAGAACAGCGGGAAGGCTACGATCAGCGCGATGACGATCGCCACGGCGTCGGCACCGAAACGGCGCCTGCCGTGCTTGCGGAACTTCTGCGGGGCGTCCGCTTTCATGTTTCGGCGCGAGACTGATGAAACGTCGACGGCGGTCATAGGGCTTCGCCTGTTCTCTTGAGGATCCGGAGGTAGACCATCGTGATGACCATCAGCAGGGCGGTCATGATCACACCGAGCGCTGAACCGAGTCCGTAGAGGCTCGCCGCGAACGCCTGTTGATAGCCATAGACGTTCAGCACGAGGTTCTGTCCTGCGATGCCACCGCCGTTGGTCATGATGTAGATCTGCGAGAAGATCTTGAAGTTCCAGATGATGGACTGGATGGTCACCACGATCACGATGGGTCGCAACATAGGGAGCATGATGCTGCGCGCAATGCGTGGCATGGAGGCGCCGTCGATCCTGGCGGCTTCAATGACTTCGGTCGGGATCGCCTGAATTCCGGCGTAGACCGTAACCAGCACGAACGGGAACGAGCACCACACCACTTCGCTGGCCACAAGACCAAAAGCAGACCATTTGTCGTAGGTCCAGGAGTAGCCCTCAAACTGCGTGAGCCCGATACCCACCAAAGTCTTGTTGACCAGACCGAGCGTGGGGTCGAACAAGAACAGCCACACAGCGCTGCCTGTGACTGCCGGGGTGGCCCAAGCGCCGAGCGAAACAACGAAGAGCATCGAACGGACCCACGGGCGGAGCCTCGTGGCAAGCACTGCCAGCGAACTGCCCACCAACAACGTGAAGACCACGCAGGCGGTGGCGAAGACCACGGTGTTGCCAAGGACCGTCCAGAACTGGGGATCGCCGAAGAGCTTCTGGTAGTTCTCCAAACCCACGAACTTGAGGGGCGCTTTACCGCTGACCTGCGCCTGGCGGTAGTCGTACAGCGAGACATTGATGAGCTGGAAGATCGGATAACCGAGCAGTGCGATCAGGACGATGAACGCCGGAGCAAGGTAGAGCCAGGGCTCCAGTCCGCGCTTTCCGTTGGTGAAACGCCCGGACTTGCGTGCCGCCGTCGTCGATCCTTTGCCTGGAGTGCTGCCCTGAGGCGCATCGGGCCGCACGGGGGCGAGGGCTGTCATGGTGTGCCTTCGGTTGGTGATGGGAGGCAGCGCATTACTTGGAACCGAATGCGGTGTTCATGGCGGCCGCGGCCTCGGTGGTTGCCGCGTTCACGTCAGCCTTGCCCGTAACCACCTTCTGGTACATCCCCGTGAAGACACCCTGGGCGTCGATGGTGGACCAGTTTTCCGTGACCGGGACAAACTTGGTTCCGGCACCCAGGGTGTCGATGAACGGTGCAACCTGCTTGTTGTTCTCCGCCACGGACTTCTGGACGTCGCTGAAGGTGGGGAGGTTGCCCATGGAGTCGAACATCTTCTGCTGGTACTTCTTGCTGGCCAGCAGCTTCACGAAGTCAGCTGCGAGCGTGCGGCGTTCGCTGCTGTTGAAGACACCCAGGTTGTTGCCGCCGGCAAAAGCCGGTGCGATGGAGCCGGCAGTCTTGCCGGGAACCGGAACCACGGCGAACTTGTCCTTGATGGCGCTGGCTGCAACGGCCTTGTAGTTGAAGTCGCCGCCGATGGTCATGGCCGACTTGCCGGCGATGAACTGCTGGACGCTGGCGTTTCCACCGAACTCAGCGCAGGTCTGGGCCGGGCAGATATCGTCCTTGAGGAGGCGCGTGTAAGCGGCAACGCCGTCGCGTGACTGCGTCGAATCCAGGCCGGAAACGAAGGTGTCGCCTTCCTTCGTGGCGATTTCGCCGCCGTTGGCCCACAGGTACGGCATGGCGGAGAACTGGGCAGCGCCGCCGACGGAGATGCCCAGCAGGTCCGGGTTTGCCGCACGGACGGCGCGGGCAACGGTTTCTACCTCGTCCAGGGTCTTGGGAACCTCAAGACCGAGCTGCTGCAGGAGATCCGTACGGTAGTAGAGGGCACGAACGCCAACGAACCACGGCACACCGTAGTTCTTGCCGTCGATCTCTGTGGTGTCCAGGATCTTCTCGTCCAGGTCCTTGGCCTCGTCCCAGGACTTGATGTCCTCGGTGACATCAGCCAGGCCTCCGGATGCCACATAGCTGGCCAGGTCCGTGTTGCCGAATTCAGCTACGTCCGGTGCGCTCGACGGATCATTGAATGCGGCCTTGAAGCGCTCTGCCCGGCTGTCCACGGGAATGTACTGGACGTCGATCTTGGCACCACTGTGTGCCGCTTCGAATTCGGAAACTGCTTCCTTGACCACTGCGGACTTGGGATCCTGGTTGACCTCGGAGAAGAGCCAGACACGGACGGTGCCGGTCTGCTCGTCCGAGCTGGAAGCTGCGTTGTTTGACGTGGGCGGAGCGCAAGCGGTCAATGCGAGCGCTGCGATGGCTATTGCCGCGGCGGAGCGTGCGAGTTTCAAGTGTCCTCCATGGAGAAAAGTCGGGTTCCGCGGGACTTCCCCCTCCGCGGCTATGAGACCAAACACTATGAACGCGCCGGTGTGGGCGGAAGCACATTTCCCAAAAGGTTTGCATTGCAAAACAAGAATCCAGTTTTTTGGCATTTTGGTCTATACCTTCAGCTCCTCGAGTGCTTTCTCCCTTCTTCACGACGATACCCCCGGGGGGTACTTGTGCAATACCCCCTATGGGTATATGTTGAAAACATGAGCAACGTAGATTTGAAGCTGAGTGATCCTGACGCTCTGCCCATCGAGGTGGACCTGGAGCATGCCGCCCCGCATGGCTACTCCAGCAACAAGGACGCTTACCTCCGCCGCCTCAAACGCATCGAGGGACAAGTGCGGGGTATCGCACGCATGGTGGAGGACGACAAATACTGCATCGACATCCTCACGCAGGTTGCCGCAGCCACCAAGGCCCTCCACGCGGTCAGTCTCGGGCTTGTTGAAGAGCACATCGGCCACTGTGTAGTCGGCGCTGCCTCCGAACCCGACCCCCAGGCCCGCGCCGAGCAGATCGACGCCAAAGTCAAGGAGGCCACAGATGCCATCGGGCGCCTGCTGCGGTAACACCGCCAACAACCACCACACCATTCAACTCACCACCAAGGAGTCCGCCATGAGCCAGCCCATCCAGACCAACGTCAACGTTTCCGGAATGACCTGCGGCCACTGCGTCTCCAGCGTGAGCGAAGAACTCGAAGCCCTCAGCGGCGTGGAGGAAGTGGCCGTGGACCTCAATCCCGGGGGCCTGTCCACCGTGACCATCACCTCAACCAAGGAGCTCTCGCCGTCGGAAATCGGCGAGGCCGTGGCAGAAGCCGGCTACCTGGTGGTAGCCAACCAAGCGTAGGAGTCCTCTTGAGTCACCAGGAGACCATCAATCAACTCGCACACCGGGTCATCGAACTGGACATAGAGGGCATGACCTGCGCCTCTTGCGTCAATCGAGTGGAACGGAAACTTGGCAAGCTCGAAGGCGTGGAGGCCAGCGTAAACCTCCCCCTCGAATCAGCTCATGTCACGGTTCCGCCCACCGTGACGGACCAGCAAATCGTGGACACGGTCAACGCGACGGGCTACAAAGCCACCGTCCGCCAAGCCCCGGCCCCGCACACCCGGGAACAGCTCCCCCACGAACACCACGGACACGCCCCTGCAAAACAAACCCCCGAGAGCGGCGACGCTGCACTGGCGCCGGAAACCGCACAAAGCGGCGACGCCGGTGGTCCGCGGCAGCATGCGCCCGGCGGAGGAACGGTCGAGCATACCGGGCATGGCGCCGCGCAAGTCGGACATGACGCGCAAGCCGGACACACCGGCCATGAGGGGCATGACGACCACATGGCTCACGGGCCGGCAGCTTCAACGCTCCTTCCGCGCCTGATCGCTGCGGCCTTGCTGACGGTGCCCGTTTTCGCGATCTCCATGATCCCTGCGCTTCAGTTCGCCAACTGGGGCTGGGTTGTGGGCGCGTTGGCCCTGCCGGTGGTCAGTTGGGCGGCTTGGCCGTTCCACAGGGCAGCGGCCATCAATGCCCGGCACTTCGCGTCCACCATGGACACCCTGGTGTCCATCGGAGTCATCGCCGCGTACCTGTACTCTGCGTGGCAACTGTTCGCAGATCCTCGCATGACCGAACACCCAGGTATGGAGGGCATGTCCGGCGGCGGTCTGTACTTCGAGGTCGCCGCAGTTGTCACTACCTTCCTCCTTTTGGGTCGCTACCTTGAGGCGAATGCGAAGGCCAAGGCCGGCAACGCACTGAAAGCGCTGCTGAACCTGGGCGCCAAGGATGCCACGATCCTGGTGGGTGGCCTGGAACAGAAAATCCCGGCCGAACAGCTTCTTGTGGACGACGTCATGGTGGTCCGTCCCGGCGAGAAGATCGCAACGGACGGGGTTGTCACGGACGGCGCATCCGCCGTGGACGCTTCGCTGGTGACTGGCGAATCAGTGCCGGTTGAGGTTGGTCCGGGCAGCGTCGTAACGGGTGCCACCATCAACACGTCCGGCCGCCTGTTGGTCCGGGCAACGCGCGTCGGCTCAGATACAACGCTCGCCCAGATGGGGCGGCTGGTCAGCCAGGCGCAGACCGGCAAGGCACCGATCGCAAGGCTCGCTGACAGGATCAGTGCTGTCTTCGTCCCGATTGTTTTGATCATCGCCCTGGTCACTTTCCTGCTGTGGCTGTTCTTCTCGGGGGACCTCAACGCAGCATTCACCGCGGCTGTGGCTGTCCTGGTGATCGCCTGCCCCTGCGCCTTGGGGCTGGCAACGCCTGTTGGACTCCTGACGGGAACGGGCCGGGGCGCCCAGCTGGGCATCCTGATCAAGGGACCGCAGGTTCTTGAGGACACCCGGCATGTGGACACCATCCTGCTGGACAAGACGGGTACGGTCACCAGCGGAAAGCTCGCTGTGGACCATACATTGGCTCTTGGCGGCTACTCGACCGCCGCAGTGCTGACGCTGGCGGGAGCTGTCGAGTCAGCGTCTGAGCACCCGATTGCCCACGCGATCGCCGCAGCCGCCAAGGACTCAATGCCCGACGCCGGCGCTCTCCCAGGCGTTGACGGCTTCAGTTCGGCTCCGGGAGGTGGAGTGCGCGGAACCGTTGTGCTGGACGGCATGCCCAGGACGGTGGTGGTTGGGCGCTCCGGCTGGCTCGAGGAGAACGGCATCTCGCTCGACCCAACCCAACGGGAAGCCTTGGCCGCAGAAGAGAACGGCGGCGCTACGGCAATCTGGGTTGCAGTAGACGGTCTGCCTGCAGGAATTGTGAGCCTGAGTGACACCATCAAGCCGGGCTCCGCAGCAGCAATCCAGCGGCTGAAGGACTTGGGCATCCGCCCCATCCTGCTGACCGGAGACAACGCCGCCGTGGCCGCCCAAGTGGCTGCCGCCGTCGGGATTTCACCGGATGATGTATTCGCCGGAGTCTTGCCGGAGGGCAAAGTCGAGGCGGTCCGGAAGCTTCAGGAGTCGGGAGCCACAGTGGCCATGGCCGGCGATGGCGTCAACGACGCCGCGGCTTTGGCACAGTCTGATCTGGGCATTGCGATGGGCTCGGGCACGGATGTTGCCATCGAAGCCTCGGACCTCACGGTCATGGGGAGCGAGCTGGGCCAGCTGGTACAGGCAATCGAACTATCCCGCCGGACGCTGTCCACCATCAAGACAAACCTGTTCTGGGCCTTCTTCTACAACGCGATCGGCATTCCGGTGGCCGCTCTTGGCTTCCTGAACCCCATGATCGCGGGCGCGGCAATGGCAGCAAGCTCGGTACTGGTTGTCGCGAATTCCCTGCGGCTCCGCTCGTTCGGGAAGTAAGCCCAACTGACTGGCAGTAGTGGTTGTTCTGAGCCATCAGAACAACCACTACTGCCAGCTACTTTGCGTGGGCCTACGCCGTGCCGAAGCGGATAGCGGCCCGGGCCCTCGCCTTTGCGGCTTCCTCGTCGCGGTTCTTCGCAGGGGCGTGACTGACCAAGGAGTCCAGGAGATGTTGTGTGATGTGGGCGATCTCGTGGACTGCCTCCGCGAAGGCTTCCTCGTTGTCTTTGGATGGCTTGGTCGACCCACTGATCTTGCGAACGTATTGCAGCGCTGCGGCCTCCACTTCGGCGGTGGTGGCATGCGGTTCGAAGTTATGCAGGGTCCTGATATTTCGGCACATATCCCATGCTAACCATGGGCAGTGCTGCATGGGGAGGGGTGCCCATCGACGGTCTTTCGAATCCCGGGATAGGTTTTAGCTATTGGATCTTCCGGATGAGCCGGAGGCCGCTGGGGATGCCGAAGAGCTCGGGTCCGAACAAATGAAGGAGAATCTCATGGCTATTTGGGGTGCAGATGTTGATCAGCTTCGTCAGCTCGGTAACAAGCTGAAGGCAGGTGCCGAGAGCATCGAGCAGCAGCGTTCACAGCTCAAGGGCGCTCTTGACGGCACCGACTGGAAGGGCCCTGACGCTGACAAGTTCCGCGGCGAGTGGGACAGCCAGCACGCTTCCAACTTGAAGAAGGTTGCCGACGCACTTCGCGAAGCCGGCGATCGCGCTCAGAAGAACGCTGAGCAGCAGCAGCAGGCTTCCAACTAAGACAGTTGGGAAGGACCCGGACGCATCGGCGTCCGGGTCCTTTGTTTTAAGTAGTGTCGCCTAGTTCCGAGGCTCTTTGGTTACATGCCCCGATGGGACGGGTTCGACGTCGTTCGCGTGATCCAAGACCCGGGCGGCGGCTAGCTCCGCATCCTGGCGGGCGGCCCTGCGGTCGCCGCGCAACTCATCGACGCGGACCAGGACCACACCTCCCACAATCAGGAGTCCGCCCAGCAGCTGGATTGGACCGGGCAGTTCGCCCAGGAGCAGCCAAGCCCACACCACCGCGAACAGCACTTCGGTCAGGGACACGAAGGAAGCCACTTTGGAGCCCAGGCTGCGGGCGGCCATGATCCCGGAAACGTACGCGAGGACCGTTGCCAGGACGATCAGCCCCACCGCGGACACCCACCACGGAGTGGTCCACGGTCCGAGGGTGGTGTCAGCGGTGCTGAACGTCATCGGCAGCAGCCCGAGGATCCCTACCAACCACATCACCAGCGCACCCACCATGAGCCCGCCTGAAGCGAGCACCAGCGGGGGAAGTGTGTCGTTCTCTTTTGCCGTGATGAAGAAGTAGATCACCAAGCAAACGGCAGCGGCCATGCCCCAGAGAACCCCGACGAAGTCGACTTTCACGGCACCCGTTAGATCAAGCACCAGGACAAGGCCACCCAGTGACAGCAGGGCGCCCGCCGAGGTGAGGGCCCGTGGCCGGCGTCGGCTGGCGATCCACAGCCACAGCACGATCATGACCGGGGCAAGGTACTCGAGCAGCAGCGCTACGCCTACCGACAGTCGAGCAACGGCGTTGAAGTAGAAGAGTTGGCAGCCTGCCACCCCAATGAGGCCGAACAGCAGGATGGTGAGCCAGTTGTCCTTGAGCTGGTGCCAACGGCCCCGGAGAACCACGACGGCGGGGATCGCCAGTATGATCGCGGCACCAGTGAGGCGCACGGCAACGGCGGCGCCGGGTGACCAGCCGGTTTCCAGCATCGATTTGGCGAACGAGCCGGACGTGCCGAAAACAGCGGAGGAAAACAACGCGATGCCGAGTCCTGATGCCAGGAAACCTTTTGCATCAGCCTTCGTCGTTGGAGCTGACACAGCAGCCTCCTGTCAGGAGTAAAGTGGGCTTATGGTCATGACAGTACTCCCGAAACATGTAAGGAGTCAAAGTGCTTTTTGCGCCTGACACCGAGGTTGCCCTTCGTAGCGTCGTCAACCTGGTCAACACTGCAGCCAACGGCGAGGATTCTCTCACTTCCGTGGAAGACCTCAACGCGTTCCTGGACGCCGAAGAGTTCACGGGCTCCAGGACCGGGAATGCGGCGGAATTGCGCAGCATCAAGCGGCTCCGCAGTGAACTCGCAGCCCTCTGGAGTGCCGACGAGGACACCGCCGCCAAGTCCGTCAACAAACTGCTCGCGGACGCCAAAGCGCTGCCCCAACTCGTCAAACACGACCATTGGGACTGGCACCTCCACGCCACCACCCCGGAAGCTCCATTGGCAGACCGAATGGGCACCGAAGCCGCGATGGCCATCATCGACGTGATCCGCAGTAAAGAAATGGACCGCATGCGTGTGTGCGCGGCCGACGACTGCGACGCCGTGGTGCTGGACCTGAGCCGCAACCGCTCCAAGCTCTACTGCGACACAGGAAACTGCGCCAACCGAGCCCACGTAGCGGCGTACCGGGCACGAAAGGCCGCCGAGGGCGAGTAGACGTGACGGTGGCGCCACCCAAACCACACCACCGCACCAAAAAGCGCTCCCCCACCACAGTGAGGAAGCGCTGGAAGTTTAGCGGCCGGCGTCGGGCGTTTCAGTCTCGTCAGGCGAGTCCGGGGCGGCCGACCCGCCATGGCCGTGCCGCTTGGAGCTGAGGTTGACTCCGGAGCCCTTGCCGAGGTGGTCGGCGTTCTCCTTGTGACTCATGGACAGCATTGCAGCCACCACGAGGCTCACGATGAACGCGATGCCCGCGCCCGTGAAAGCGA
Organism: Paenarthrobacter sp. NPDC056912; assembly: GCF_042786555.1. NCBI lineage: Bacteria > Bacillati > Actinomycetota > Actinomycetes > Micrococcales > Micrococcaceae > Paenarthrobacter > Paenarthrobacter sp. NPDC056912. The sequence continues at coordinate 3,601 of NZ_JBHUCD010000019.1, read as the reverse complement.
GGTCGAACCGCGGTGCGTGGGCGCTACCGCCGGAGGCGAAGATCAGCACGGCCACAAAGGCCAGCACTGCAAAGAACGCGGAGAACATGAGGGGTCCCTTGACCGAGGTCCGCATCTTGCGCGGTTCTCCTGGTGTCTGGTCTGCCACGGTCATTCCTCCAATGGTGGCGGGCCTGTTCGGCTCCCCGCCGGTCTGCAATAGTTCTACAACGAGTAGAACGTCCAGCTACTAGTTTACGGCCTCGGGCGAAGCCCCCGGCGCAGCGGGCTGAGCGGGGGCTTGCGTAGCTGTCCGGGCATCGTGCCGCAGGGTCAATCCGGACAGCATCCACAGCACGCCTGTAAGGATCGCGCCGCCGCCGGCCACACCCAAAAGCGCGTGGGCACCCAGCGGGATGAAGAACGGAAGCGCGAGCGCGGTGCCAACGGAAAATACACCGGAAATAAGCCAATCCCGGGCCAAGGAGTCGCGCTTCCGGAGGCCATGAACCACTTCAAGGAGGCCAAGCACCAGCAAGGCCAGCAGGGCGGAAAGCGCTACGCCCGCATCTGACTGGGTAACCAGCGCGCCCACTCCGCCGATCGCGACCACCACCGGTACGGCAACGGGCAAAGCGCGGGACATCCACAGCGACACCGCCGTCGCCAGCAGGTACAGCCCCACAGCCCACGCCAGGACCTGCACGGAGGGCGAACCCCAGAAGATGGTGACCAAGCCGAACACCGACGCAACCGCAGCACGGATCAGCACGGGTTTCCAGAGCCCGGCCGCGGAGGCAGAAGGAGTCTGGGCGGGAGTCGTTGGGAGAGTCACCCGTCCAGTTTAGTGCGAACCGAGCACCATCCACCGATCCGTCCGCGCACGCAGGCCCAAGGTAACCCCTCGGGCCAGCATGTAGCCCAGCGCGAAGGCGGCCCACAACCAGACGAGCCCCGCCTCGCCGTCGGGCTTTACTTCGTGGATCACCGCCAGCAGCGGCAGATAGACCACCAGATTTACGACGCCGGCAATCGCCAGGTAGCGCGCGTCGCCGGCGCCAATGAGCACGCCGTCCAGGACGAAGACGTATCCGGCCAGCGGCTGTCCTATCGCAAGGATCCACAAGGCAACGGTCAGGGCGGAACGAACGCCGGCGTCGGACGTGAAGAGGTAGCCGGCCCACGGAGCCGCCACGGCCAGGAGCACCCCGGTAATCACGCCGAATCCGAGGCCCCACCGGACCATGGTGCGGGTCAATTCCCGGACTCGATGGGCGTTTCCGGCGCCCAGCTCCTTGCCGATCAAAGCCTGAGCCGCGATGGCAAGGGCATCCAGGGCGAACGCGAGGAAGGAAAAGATGGTCATGGCCAACTGGTGCGCGGCCAAGTTGACGGCGCCTTGGGCGGTCACCACGATGACGGTGGCGAGGATCGCGAGGCGAAGGCTAAGGGTGCGGAGCATGAGCCAAGAACCCACCTTGGTCATGGCCCGGACGCCGTGCCAATCGGGCTTCAGGGACACGCCATGCTGCCTTGCGTTGCGGCTGACCATCACCAGATAGACGGCGGCCATGGCCCATTGCGCGATGCTCGTGCCGATCGCCGAACCCGCCACGGACAGCCCCAGGCCGTAGACAAGGAACACGTTGAGCGCAATGTTGAGGGCAAAGCCGGCTGTTGCCACGAGCAACGGGGTCCTGGTGTCCTGGAGGCCGCGGAGGACACCGGTTCCGGCAAAGATGAGGAGCATCGCGGCCAGGCCGGGCATTGACCAGCGCAAATAGTCGACGGCGAAGCCGCGCACCTCGCCGCTGGCCCCCATGAAGCCAACCAGGGGCTCGGCCGCTACGAAGCCGGCCACTGCGAGCGCCAGCCCAAGGAGCAAAGCCAGCCAGACGCCGTCGCGCCCTGCTGCCAAAGCCTTCCCCAGCTTGCCGTCGCCGATAGCTCGGGCAACGGCCGGCGTGGTGGAGTAGGCAAGGAAGACCATGAGCCCCACGGCAGTGTGCAAAATGGTGGACGCCAACCCCACCCCGGCAAGCTGGTCTACGCCTAGATGGCCCACGATTGCGGAGTCGGCCAGCAGGAACAGCGGCTCGGCGATGAGCGCGCCGAAGGCAGGCACGGCCAGGCGCAGGATTTCGCGGGCGTTGGAGCGGGTGGGTGTGGTTGTGGTTTGAGGCACTAAACAAGCCTAGTCCGCCGCGGGCCGGGTACATTTGGGCCGTGTCACACGAGCATCCCGTTACCGTTTCCGTTGCCCGCACCATCCTGCCCGGTTACACCCGGCAGGCGAACGCGTGGGCCCATGCCGGCCAGGAGTTGGCCCGCGAATGGCCTGGTTACTTGGGATCGGGGTGGGTCCGGACCGCCGCCGATTCGGATGAATGGAACATGCTGTACCGCTTCGCCGACGCCGCCTCGCTGCAGGAGTGGGAGGAGTCCGAGGAGCGCCGATGGTGGATCGACAGCGCCAGGGACATGATGGAAACCACCCGGGTGGAGCGGCACACGGGCATCGAAGGCTGGTTCTCCCGGCCCGGTGACGTCTCAGTTGTGATTCCCGAGACCGTTGTGCCGCCGCGCTGGAAGCAAGCCGTCAGCATCTTTCTGCCGTTTTTCCCGCTCAGCCTTTTGGCGAACTTCCTCCTGCATCCTTTGATCCAGGACTGGCCGTTGGTGTTCCAAGTGCTCCTCACGGTCTGCATTCTGACGCCATTGATGACCTATCTCTTCCTGCCGATCACCACCCGGTTGTTGCAGCCGTGGCTTCAGGCGAAGCCGGCCAGGAAACGTCGGATCCAGGCAAAGGGGCCCACGCGATGACGTTCACTCTCTCCGTTGACCAGGACCGTGTGGACCGCGATTGGCTCTGGACCGAGCTCTCCACGAACGTCTACTGATGCCCACGGACTCTACAAACAGTTCGGATTTGCCGAGCCCGACACCCGGTATCTGGAGCGACCGGAAGTTCGATAGCTCCAGGTTTTGGTCATAAGGGGCCACGATTAGTTGACTCTTCAACCTATCTCCGCAAGGGTTGAAGGTATGAACAAGTCCAGCTTGACCACCACAGCCCTGACCATCCTGCGCGTCATTGCAGGATTTCTCTTCGCCGCGCACGGTTGGCAGAAGTTCAACGAATTCACCATTGCCGGCACGCAGGCCTCGTTCGCCCAGATGGGCGTGCCCGGCGCTTCCGCAGTAGCCCCGATCGTCGCAACACTCGAACTGGTGGGCGGCATTGCGCTCATCATCGGCCTCCTGACCCGCGTCTTCGCAGCCCTCCTGGCCGTCAACATGCTCGGCGCGCTCTTCCTGGTGCACGCAACGGCAGGCGTTTTCGTCGGCAACGGCGGCTACGAGCTGGTGCTGCTCTTCGCCGGCGCAGCCCTGGCCCTGGCACTTGCCGGCGCCGGCAAGATTTCCGCCGACGCAGCGCTGTTCGGCCGCTCGGGATCCAAGCTCCGCGTCCTCGCATAATCCCCCCCGACCCTCTCTCACCTAACTGCACTTAACTGCCGACGCTCGAAAATTGTCAAGCTGTGTGGAGTCACTGGGCTAGTTTTTGGGGTGTTTTGGTTTCGGGCAGGTTGATTCCGACGTGGGTGGCTGGGGCCGG